>CBDIIA010000001.1:0-457215 GCA_965279475.1 Pseudorhodoferax sp. | reverse complement strand
CGGTCACATCACCCACGCGCGTGGCCACCACTGGCACGCCACAAGCCATGGCCTCAAGCAATGCAATCGGCAGTTGTTCGGTGTCCGACGAGAGCGCGAACAGATCGAAGGTCGGCAATCGCTCCTGCGGGCGAGACACATAACCGGCGAACTCAACGTCGGCCGTCACCCCAAGCTGATCTGCGAGAGCCTGCAACCGTTCACGCTCGGGGCCATCTCCCAGCACGACCAGGCGAGCTGGCTGGCGAGCGCGCAATGCAGCGAACGCGCGCACGAGCCGGGCGATATTTTTTTCAGCCCGCAGGCCGGCAACCGTGCCGACCGTCAGCCTTCCTGTGGCAGACGATGCGCGGGGAACGGCGTCAGGGAGATCGACCCCATTGGGCACGAAGCACAGTTGACGCGAGGGCAAGCGCCAGACATCGCGGGCAATGCGTTCCAGATTGCGCGAGGCCACCACCACCGGCACGCCCGGCCAGCCCAGCAATACGCGCCGGGTCCAAACGCGGCGCGGCAATTGGCCTCGTGCCTCCTCGGGGCCGAAGCCGTCTTCTACATGCACCTGCTGCACTTTACGCGGCAGGTTGCCGGCCGCCCACTCGATGGCGCCCCAGTTGTAGGAAAACAGCATGTCGGGCGCCACATCAGCCAGCTGAGCGCGAAACGCGGCGCGGTTGGCCAGCAAGCCGCCGCGTTGATTGGGTATCCGTAGCGCTTGCCACGGCACGTGGGCATCCAGCCGCGCACCGGCGTCGAAGCAATCGTCCATCGCCACGACGACATGGCGGTAGCGGGGCCCGAACGCGTTGGCCAATTCGACGAAGCGCGCCTGCGGGCCACCCAGCTTGAAGGTCGAGAAGGCGTGCAGCAGAACGCGCGGCATGTCGGTGGTCAGTTTCCGGAATGGACGGCAATGGCTCGCTCGTGAAAGCGCGCGGTGTCGGCTTCGGGTGTCCAGCCCAGTTCGCGCTTGGCATCGGAGCAGTCGAACGAGGCCAGCAGACCGCGTGAAAGAATGTCTCGCTTGTGAGGCCGCGGTACGGCGCGGCCCGCGGCGCGCTTGACCAGCCACTTGCCCATCTCCGTCAGCCATAGGCCGGTGGGTGACGAGGGGACAAAGCGCAGCGGCCGGCCAGTGGCCACAGCCAGATCGCGCATGTAGGTGCGCGCGTCGGGACGCACGTCGCCGACCAGGTTGTAGGCCTTGCCGTCGGCCGCAGGCGCCTCGAGCGCGGCGGCGATGGCATCGGCACAGTCGTCCGCCAGCACCCAGGGCAACGCATTCGTGCCTGCATTCCAGCCGACGCAGTACTGGTCGTTGTTGAAGAAGCCCAAGCCGCCATGTAGTGGCGAGGTGCCCTCGCCGATCACCAGACCCGGGCGCAGCAGCACAATGGACAGTTGATGTGCTGCGTGGTACTTCATGAGCTCCAGATCGGCAAGCGCCTTGGCATGCGCATAGTCGTTGCGTGTTTCAGGCCGCGGATCGGGCGGGGTAGCGCCGGTGATGGAAGACCCGGAATCGCCCAGGAACAACCCCGAGATCGAGCCCACATGCACGAGCCTCCGCACGCCGGCCTGCTCGCAGGCCCGGGCGGCCAGCAGCGCAGTGTCGACCATGGCAGCTCGGATCGCAGCAAAATCGGCCCCGCCGCCGCCATGCGCCAGGTTGACCACGTACTGCGCCCCCTGCACGGCCTGCCCCACATCCTTTTCACGCTTGACGTCGCCGCGCACGACCTCCACGCCAGGGGAGTGGAAGACAGGCTGCAGATTGGCGGCGCCGCGCGCCATCACGCGCACGCGGTAGTTGCGGGCCAACAGCGCCGAGACCGTATAGGCGCCGATGAAGCCAGTGCCACCCAGCACGGTGACCAGCGGGCCGGTCGGCGTGGGGCGTGCGGCCACTGCTGCGTTCCGCACTGACGGTACCGGCAGGGGCTTGAACGACTGTGCAATTTGCTCGCAGACCTGCACCAGGTGTGCGCCGAACTCGAGGTCGATGCGCGGTGCGCGAGCCGCCGCCAGATCGCCATAGAAGGCTTGCAAGCTGTTCTTCATGCCCAGGTAGAACGGATCGGAACGCGGCTTGAGCTTGACCATCGACAGCGCGTAGTCGCGTAGCCCGGTCCAGCCGCTAGCCGACCACTGGCGCGCCGTCTTCCGCGCGGAGAGCCAGTTGTCGATCGGCTCCATGTAGGCGGTGCGGCCCAGCACGTGAAATTCGTTGGCAAAGATGTCTGCCACGGCGATGCCGTCGTCGCAGACCACAGTCATTCGGAACACCGTGAAGCTGGCGCCGACATGGAAGCGCAGGCTGGCCGGCATGCGTTCGCACAGCATGGACACCTGGCAGGCGTTGTGCAAGCCCACACCGGGCGAGATCTCGACCGGGGTCTCGGCCTGTGTCGTGAGTTCGGTCACGCGCCCGGCCAGATCGACGATCTGCGACAGCGGGTGCACAGCCTGCTCCAGCAGAATGTTCAGCGGTTCACGAAACATCCAGTGGCTGAACTGCTTGGCGCTCAACTGGCGCAGCGGCGCCTCGTAGATGGTGCTGAGGTAGCGTGGGCGTCCGATACGGCCGGACAGTACGGTTTCGCGCAACTGCAGATAGGCGGGGTTGAACGCCAGGTTCTGGTTTACGCCAATGACAGCGCCCGTGGCCTGCGCCGCCGCACGTAGCTGGTCGCATTCGGCTGTGGTAACGCCAACGGGCTTTTCCAGCAGCACGGTCTTGCCAGCCTGCACGAAGGGCATGGCACAGGCCAGGTGCAGATCGGGTGGTGTCAGCACGTGGACCACATCGGCCTGTGACGCGGCAGCCGCTTGCAGCGAATCGAACACTTCGCTGGCGCCATGCTGGCGCGCCAGTGCGCGCGCGACGGCAGGGTTGACATCGAAGATGCCGTGCAATTGAACGCCTGGTGTCTCTTTGAGCACAGCAGCGTGGGTTTGGGCGATGTTGCCGGCACCAACCAATAGGACTTTCTTGTGGGCCATAACAGCCTCCATAAACAAAGATTCAGACGGATGAACGGGCACACGGCAACGGCCGAGCGGCGCCGCGCATCATGGTGTGGTCTCGGCGACCGCGGAATGCGCTTGCAACGCGGCACGGAACAGCACAAGCTGACCTTGCGTGGTGGCATCCCAGGAAAACGATTCAGCGTGTCGGCGCGTCGCCGACCGCGCCGGCATGGCGGCAAACAGTTGATCCCAGGCCTGGGCCAGCCCTTCGGCACTACGCGCGGGCATCAGCACGCCAGCGTCCGGCGTACTGACCACTTCTGGCGTGCCCCAGATGTTGGTCGCCAGCACCGGCGTACCGCAGGCCATGGCCTCCAGCAACACATTGGCCCAGCCCTCGCGGCTGGAACACAGCGCCAGTACATCGGCAGCGCTGTACCACCACTTGAGCTCGGTCTGCGCCACCACGCCTACCAGCCGCACACGGTCGGCCACGCCCAAGGCCTGGGCACGGCGCTCCAGCGCTGCACGGTCGGGACCATTTCCCGCGATGAGCAACAGCGTCTGCGGAGGCAACAGCGGCAGCGCCTCGACGGCGACGTGATGGCCCTTGCGCTCGATCAGGTGGCCGACTGAAAGCAGCACCGGCACGCCTTCGGGCAAACCCAGCCGGCGCCGCGCTGCGCTACGGTCTTCGGGCACGAAGCGCTCCAGATCCACGCCGTTGCGCAGCGTATGCAGCTTGGCCGGGTCGGCACCAAGGGTCTGCAGGCTGTCCATCAACGCCTTGGCGACACCGATGGAGGCTTGGGCCCGCGCGGCTGTCTGCAGGATCAGGCGACGCGGCAACGGGTACTGCGGAATCAGGTTCAGATCGGTGCCGCGCGCCGTGACGACGAAAGGCTTACCCAGCCAGCGCGCCAGCAACGAGGCAGCCACGCCGTCGGGATAGTAGTAGTGCGCGTCGATCAAGTCGAAGTCGAAGCCCTCTCGCTGCAGCCTGCGTACCGTGGCCAGCGCGCCCAGCGCCATGGCGAATGGGGCCGAGTTCATGCCGATCTTGGGCAGCAACGCATAGCGCGGGTGATGCACTTCCAGCCCGTTGCGCGTTTCCTGCCGTGGCGTGGCGGCAAACAGTCCGTATTCGCCCCAACGCTCGCCTTGGAGCGGGAACCACGGCACGGGAGCAACCACCTTCGCCTGCACCTGACCGGTCTTGATGAGCTCGCGCAACCGCGTCTCGACGAAGATCCCATGGATAGGCCGCTGGCTGCTTGGGTACAGGCTGGAAAAGAGCAGCAGGCGGAGCACGGAGGACATGAAAGCGGACAATCAATTGGGAAACGAAGGGGGCTCAACGCCCGAAGCGCTGCAGAGCCTGCTCGGCCAACCGCACCACGCGCTGGGCGTTTCCGTTCCAGGTCAAGCCCTGGGAGGAAATACTGGCGCGCGCGCCCTCGGCCAGCCGCTGACGCAGTACCGCATCGGCACCAAGCGTGGCCAGCGCGCGTTCGAAGCCACCGGGCGATTGCGCGTCGAACAACAGGGCATTGCGGCCATCTGTCAACACCTCCAGCAGATTGGGAGCGCGTGGTGCAATGATGGCCTTGCCCAACACCAAGTACTCCATGAGTTTGAGCGGCGAAGCATAAGGCACGACGGCAGGCTGCAGCGCGATGTCGAAGGCGCTCACATGCGCAGGCACCTGGTCGCGATCCACTACGCCGGTGAAGGTGATGCGATCGGCAATGCCGAGTTGGCACGCCTGCGCCTGCAACTCCTCGCGAACCGGGCCGTCGCCTACCACCAGCAGATGGCTGTTGCGCGGCGCATCAAGGCCAGCCATCCAGGAAATCACGCGGTCCACGCCGTGCCAGTCGCGCACGAAGCCAGTGAAACCCAGCACCAGCCGGCCTTGCAGGCCAAGCCGCGCCTTGGCCTCATCAGGTGAGGGTGCGGCCAGGAAGTGCGCCTCGTTGATGCCGTTGGGGATGACGGCAATACGCGTCTCCGGGACCCCATAGGCGCGCACGTGATCGGCCAGAACCTGCGTCACGGGCAGCACCCAGTCGGCGCCCCTCCAGGCCCGGCCTTCGGCCCAGCGCGCCAGACGTTGCAGAGCCAGCCCGCCGCTATGCTGCGAACGTTCCTGCACCAGCGGCGCATTGACCTCCAGCAGCAGAGGCACACGCAGGCGGCGGCTGGCCATCAGCCCGGCGAGAAGAAACAGGTTATAGCGCTCGTAGACGATGTCGGGCTGGAAGCTACGAGCGGCCGCCACGAGTTTGCGGTAGGCCAACACGGAATAGGCCAGTTCCATCAACTCGTACGCGGCCTTGGGCAGCCTGGCCTTCAGACGGTGCACCCAGTCCATATCCCGACCCATTTGGCCCTTGCCTTCGCTGCCTGCACCCTCTCCCGGTGCGACCACGCACACTTCGTGCCCCTGGCTACGCAGCGCCTGGATCAGTTCCTCGATGTGAACAGCCTGGCCATCCTTGGACGCAGTGCGGTGGTGGTAAAGAATTTTCATGCAGCAGGCACGGCCAGCGAGGGGGCAGAAGAAGACTCTGCCTGGCGCAGAAATGCTTCGAACATCAACAGCGTCCACAGCGGTGCTGAGAAATCACGTTCCCGGCTCTGGTGCTGCCGCACCATGGCGTGCAAGGTCTTCGGGTCGAAATACCCCGAGTCAGCCATGCGCTCGCCCAGAACGGCATCGCGCGTGCGCGCTGCAAGCGGGCCGCGCAGCCAGTTGGCCAACGGTACAGAAAAACCCATTTTGGGTCGGTACAACACGTCGGCCGGCAGACGGGGCTCAAAAGCCTTCTTCAGAATGTATTTTCCTTCTTGGCCGTGCACCTTCAAGCTGGTAGGCAGCGTGGCCAGCCACTCGATGAGTTGGTGGTCCATCAGCGGCTCGCGCACTTCGAGTGAATGGGCCATGGACGCACGGTCGACCTTGGTGTTGATGTCACCGACCAGCCAGGTCTTGTAGTCCAGGTACTGCACCAGCGCCAGTGGATCGTCGGTGCCAGCGTTGGCGGCGTGGCCGCGAAAAAGATCCAGCGCGCTGTAGCCGTTCAACGAGCGTTTGAAGCCATCGGAATACAGGTGCGCTCGCTCGTCCGCACGCAGTACCGATACGCTGTGCAAATAGGCCTGGGTGGAATCGAAGGCCAGCGCCTGAAACGTGGTCTTGGCGCGAAACATTCTGGGCGCCCAGTCAGCTTTGGGATAAAGGCGTCCCAAGGCGCCAAAAACAGGGCGACGCAGCCCAAGCGGCAACGCTCGGCGAGCTCGCTCCTCGGCCAGATGCAAACGATAACGACGGTAGCCACCAAAACTCTCATCGCCTCCGTCGCCAGACAGGGCCACTGTCACGTGTTTGCGTGCCATCTGACATACGCGGTAGGTGGGCACCGCGGAACTGTCGGCGAATGGCTCGTCGTACAGCCAGGCCAGCGTGTCGATCAGGTCGAAGTCATCGCTCTTGACAATCTCCAGCCGATGATCGGTCTGATAACGTTCGGCCACCATCTGTGCAAATGCAGATTCGTTGAACTGCGGATCATCGAATCCGATGGCGCAGGTCAAAACCTGTGCACCCGATACGCCCGCCATGGAAGCGACCACCGCACTCGAATCCACGCCGCCAGACAGAAAAGCGCCCAAAGGCACATCGGCAACAAGACGCAGGCGAACAGACTCGTCGACACGGGCCAGCAACTCGGCTTGCGCATCGCTCGATGTGATGGGGTTATCCAGGGTGAAGTGCACATCCCAATAGGACTTGGGCTCTGGCAGCCGGTCAATGCTGCGGCGCAGAGTCAGCGTGTGCCCGGATGGCAATTTGTACGCATTCCGGTAGATGCAGCGAGGATCTGCCACGTAACCCAGCGTGAAGTAGTCCTCGACCGCCAAGGGATCGATCTTTCGCTCGAAACCGGGATGCGCCGTCAGCACCTTGAGTTCGGAGCCGAATACAAAGGTGCCGTCGGAGAGCAATGCGTAATGCATCGGTTTCACGCCCATCCGGTCGCGAGCCAAAAAGAGCGTTTGCCGATTGCGGTCCCAGATGGCAAAGGAGAACATCCCGCGCAGATGCTGCACGCAATCTTCTCCCCAAGCCTCCCAGGCGTGCACGATGACCTCGGTGTCGCTTCGCGTCTTGAAGGTGTGACCCAAACCCTTGAGTTGCACAGTCAGTTCACGAAAGTTGTAGATCTCTCCGTTGAAGACGATTGCCACCGTACCGTCTTCATTGAACTGCGGCTGCAAGCCATTTGCCAAATCAATGACCGAAAGGCGGCGGTGGCCGAATGCAAGGCCAGGCTCCAGGTGCAGGTCGGCCTCATCGGGACCTCTATGGGATTGGATATCGTTGATGTGTGACATCAGCGCGCGCGAAAAATCACGTTTGCCGCGCGTATCGAAAAGGCCAGCTATCCCGCACATAGGTAGTTCCCGCTCTCAGTGGGCACGGGCGTTGCGAAGTGTGTCTTCGACTGCTGTGCCGTTGGCCGAGGCGAAGGCTTGCAAAGCTGCATGGCCTGAAGACTGGTTGTTTGCAATCGCGTAGAAGATCACAACCGCGGAATCGTCACCCTGCCCCGCCAGCCGGGACAAGGCACCATGGATCTTTGCCAGCATGTCGCTTGCGACAAACCTCCCATTGACCCAGTAGACCTGCCACACGGCAAGCCGTGTGGCGTCGTTTCCACCGACACCTGCCTCTCTCAACTCCGCGGTACGAACCGTGATCTGTTGGCCTGCCAGATCCACGGAACGCGAGCCCTCAGCCACACGCGCCCAACGGCGATCGTCATAACGAACCAGCAAGTTCTCGGAACTTACCAGCTTGTGGTTGTAACCTTGGTTGCGGTAATAACCGACGTAGACACCGAGCTTTTGGCCATTCAGCGTCGCACCCAGAGTGGACGTGGTCGACGGGCTCTGAAACGCCGGCTGCCAATCTGAAGGCGGCGTCTTGTCGAGTTGCCAACCTCCGGCCCAACTTGTCGGCATAGCAAGCTGCGGAAGCGCCGTGATCTGGCGTTGCTGGATGGTCCAGTTGACGGCCAACGGCAGCAACACCACGAATGCCAGCGCCGTCAGCACAGCGAGATGGTGGCCACGCAGAACGAATGGCGTCGCACGGGAGTCGATTGGGTCGGACATGACCGCAGGAGCGGCCTCTTGTGACCACCGCGCACCGATCGCGAACATGATCATGATGACAATGCCAAAGAACACCCAGCCATAGATGATGTGATCCACCCCGGTCGCGATAGTGTTGCCCGAATAGTGGCCCAGCAGAACAATGATGTAGGCGCGAAGCCAATTGGCCAGCACGGGAACCAGCACCGAGACCAGAAGGAAGATCGCACGCCGCCCGAAGGATCGATAGTTGAGGTAGGCAAACAACGCCCCGACAGTGACGGATGCGATCAGATAGCGGATGCCGCTGCATGCCTCGACGACGGACCAGCTACCCGAAGGAATGATGAACTGCTGCCCTTCGCGGTACACCGGGATACCCGTGGCGCGCAACGCCAGCACGGTGAAATCGGCCGTCCACTCCATGAGTTGCGGCATCATGAAATCTCCGATCGGCACCGCAAAGAACAGGAAGGCCAATGGAAACATCAACGCTTGGGCCACTCTCCAGCCCAATATCGCCGGCACGGCCAGCACGATCATCGACGTCAGGGCCAACTGCGTCGCGGCATTGACCGCCACCAGATCTCCGAGTAGCCACATCACTGCGGCGCCGAGCATCAACAGTACGGCCCAACCGCTCGGGTTGGGCCTCAGTGCCGCCAACTGTTGACGCTGGCGCCAAACGAGCCAAAGCACAATCGGCGGAACAATGAAGCCGTGGGCGTAGGTGTCGGACCGCTCCCAGATGGCAAGCATGCCTGCCGCCGTTTCCTTGTACAGCCCCAACAGACAGACGATCGTGAACGCCAGCGCTGCCGAAGGCAAACGCCAGCGTGGTGGCATCGAATGAGAAGAAAGGTTGATCGGCATCAGGAAGCGAGCGCAGCAATGGGCTGACCGTGGGGCGAAAGATACTTGTCAATGCCGGCGAGATGAGCGTCCCAACTGAAGCTTCGCTGCACTTTCCGTCGCGCGGCAGTTCCTACCGCCGCCACCCGCGCCGGGCTCTCGAGCAGTGCTGTGATCTGCCTCGCCAACCCTTGTGCATCCGGTGCCGACAGCAGTTCGACCTCGTCCTGCGCACCGATAGCGTCGGCGCACTCGCTTGATGCCACCACCGCCTTCCCCATTGCCATGGCCTCGAGAATCTTGTTCTGGATGCCCCGAGCCAAACGCAAGGGAGCCACTGCCAGTGAGGCGTGTTGCAGGTAAGGCCGCACGTCCGGCACCGTGCCGGTCACAGTGACAAATTCAGATGCCAGGGCCAGGACGTCCGGTGTGGGGCTGCGCCCGACGACGTAAAAGTGAAGCATTGGCCAGCGCGGGCGAAGCAAAGGGACTACTTCGTTCGCAAACCACGTTGCAGCATCAATGTTGGGCCAGTAGTCCATCGCACCAGTAAACACCAGGGCGATCTCATCGCTCGGATATGGCGAGGGCCGGGCGGGGTCAACCGAGAAATATACGGAATCCACACCATTGCTCAGCGCCTCGACGTGCGCCGCACACTCAGGAGCGTGATCTTGAAACAGCTTTGTCTCTTGGTCCGTCACGAAGAACGATTGACTCGCGCGCGAAGCCACGGCGCGTTCGTAAGCCAGCAGCCGCCGTCCCTCTCGCCGATACAGCCATGACAAGGGCCAACGATGTGCTGATGCGTATTGCGTCCATTTGGCCGAGTCGAGATCCACAAAGTCGACCACCATCGGAACACCGGCGGGAGCGTACTGCGCCATCGCAGATGAAAAGACGACTGTTGTATCGATCTGGTGGAGCGCGACAGTCCGCCGCACCCAGTCGTTCAACCCCCCGTTGCGGTAATACGCCAAGGTCAAAGCCTCGTGCCGCAAAAGGCCCGTCAAGCTGCGCACTTTGGCAGCGCGTGGGTCGATGTGGGCGACATGGAGATCCGGGCATAGTGCACGCAGCGCGGTCAAATGCTGCGCATCGTCTGGGTCGTCGATGAACGTTCCCAGAAACACACGATGGCGGGTCAGCAAGTGGCGCAGCAAATGAAACGACCGTACCTTGTCACCCTTGTTGGGCGGGTAGGGCAAGCGGTGCACGAGATACAGCAGATTGGCCATGGACGCCGGTCAACCTAGATTGCGCACGATGAAAGGACCAAGAAAATTCGCCAGCCCGATTGGCATGCGACGCCACGTGGAGATCAGCAGCTTGTATTTCGCATTCGACGGATTGTTTTGCGGGATCGCGTCTCGCTTGTACAAACAGTATTCGTAGTGGAGAGCCTGAGGCTCGAAGCCCCAATTCTTCTTGAAAGAAAACGAGCCCGTGCCCTGCTTGCTGCGTCCGTAATCGAACACTTTCAGACCTTTGGCGCACGACCTCCGCATCAACTCCCAGTACTTGAAATCATTGGCTGCCAGGTCTCGGGCGGCTTCATCGTCCCCGGCGTAATAGGGCAGCACTTCGTCACGAAAATAAAAACTCATGACGCTGCTGAGCGGCTGGCCTTCGGCAGTGGTCACCGTCAAAACTTCACAATCAGCGCCAAATTCCTTGCGCAGTGCGTGAAAGTACCGCTTGGACATCGCTGGCGTGCCGTGCCGGTGAACGTTGTCCGCATACAGCGCAAAAAAACGGTCGACATCGTCGTCCAACACGCTTATCAACCCGTTCTTGATTCCTTTGCGCACCATGGCTCGCTGCTTGCGCGGAATGGCGAGCATGTTGGCTTCTTCATCGGGCAGGATGGCTTTCCGAAACGTGACGTACAAATCCTGCATGGGCCAGTCGGCATGGCGTTGCTGGACATTGCGTAACTCGAGATGGTCCACGCCGAGATGCTTGGCGATCTGCTGCGCCTCCGCCTCCAGGGCATCAGCAATTGCCGGAGTGCTCGCCGCCACCCCGCCATAAACAGCAAAAGGCAAACCCACCAACGCATTCCCGAACAGTCGGCTATTGACATGGCCCAGCGGCAAGACTCCCTCTATCCGCCCTTCCACTTCAACATAGAGAAAATAAGCTTCGTGCTTGAAAACCTCGCGCAAAAGATTCTGCCAACCAGCACGGTGGAAGAAAGACGCATCGGGACATGCAAGAACAAATGCATCCCACCGGCGCTCGGTGTCTTGGTCGCGGGGACTAAGGCGGTGGACGCTGAGCATCGATCTGCTCAAGCGCCTGCCGCGACCACACTCGGTCGGTCTAGAAAAATCTCGTCCATTCGGCCCCATTTGAAATCGCCGAAAAGCTGATTCAGGCGATTTTCCATGCGGTCAATGTTGACATAGTGACGAAAGCGCGTCTTACGACTGATACCCTCAACACGTGGCTGAGCAGCATCGATCTCCCACGGATGAAAGTAGAAAATAGCAGCTTTTTGGTCGTCCGAATTTACCTTACCAAGCATCCAACGAGAAAGTGCGTAAGGCAATAATCTGAAATAACCTCCACCACTGGATGGAAAATTTCGATTAAAGAGTCGCAACGTTGTCACCGGAATCTCAATCAACCCTTCCCTCACCTCATAGGAAAATCTTGGCGAATCTGGCATCCCGTAGTGATCGTGACGAATTGGGTAAATGCTGGAGCTGTACCGATATCCAGCACGTTGTAAACAATCAAATGCCCATAGATTTTTTTTCCCTATCGAGAAGCTGGGCGCGCGATATCCCTTTACTTCTACCCCCGACAAATCCTCAAGAATCAATTTTGCCAACTGTATATCAGAAAAGAAAGCTTCTTCGCTCTGATCGCTCGCCCGTTCATGACCATAACCATGGCTCGCCAGTTCATGGCCTTCCTGCACAATATTTTTTACCAGTTGCGGATAGCGCTCTGCAATCCACCCCAAAGTGAAAAATGTCGCCTTGGCGCCATGTGTTGACAACATTGCAAGAATACGATCGACATTACGTTCAACGCGACATTCGCGTGTATTCCAATCCATGCGATCAATGTAAGGTGCAAAAGCCGACACTTGAAAATAATCCTCAACATCAATTGTCAAGGCATTTGTAATGGTGAAAGAGTTAGGCGTATTCATAACGGCCTCTCTTCAACTGGCTTTTTTACGGATGACACAAGCTTTTTCAGCATCGACAATATTTCAAGATTAATTCTCTCGAGTCGCAATAAACTTCGCTCCAGGCGTTGTAATCTGTCAATATGTTGCTCAGCATCAAGATTAGAAATCTGAGCTGACACAGAATCCACGACAACCGGATCAAATTGGATTTTGGTGTCGTCAACATCGAAATCGGAGTTATCCTTCATTTCGTGCGAAGGCTCAAAAGCCACCACCGACACAGGTACCTGTGTTCCCCGTACCGTAAGACCGGATTCGTCTTGAATTTCAAGAGCTACCGATTTCACATCGGATGCTGTCAATGTCTCTTTGTTACTAAGAAATCCTAGCAATAAAAGACGATCACAAATCGAATTTATTCGCCTTGGAATTCCACCGCTGGCATTGAAGATCGCCTCAAAAGAATCCAACTCAAACTCGGGACGTCCAGTTCCCCCCGCACATTTCAGCCGATGCTCGATATAGCCACGAGTTTCTTCTACATCCAAAGGACCAATATGGCACGCAGCGATGACGCGTTGTCGAAGCTGCTGCATCTGAGGATTTTGCAGAATCTCGCGAAATTCTGGCTGCCCCACCAAGAAACTTTGCAAGAGCGCTTGGTTGCCAAACTGGAAGTTCGACAGCATTCGGAGCTCCTCGACAGCACTGGGCTTCAGATTTTGTGCCTCATCGATGATGAGAAGAGAACGCTTTCCCTGCACGGTTTGGCTGACGAAAAAAGCCTCCAAAGACATCAACAAATCGGCCTTGGACGCATTCTTTGTCGGAACACCAAATGCCGCCCCCACCATACGCAGCGTGTCGTCGGCATCGAGCTGCGTACTGACTAGGTTTCCCGCAACCACCTTCGTGGAATCTAGACCGTCGAGTAAACCCCGCACGATGGTGGTTTTACCGGCACCTATTTCTCCAGTGATAACAATGAAACCTTCGTTTCGAAGTACGCCGTAATCTAGATAAGCTTTGGCTCGCCGATGTTGTTTACTAGCGAAATAGAAACTAGGGTCAGGATTGAGCTGAAAAGGTTTGCTACTCAATCCATAATAGGATTCGTACATGGATTAAAACTGCACTCGCAGCCCACCCAACACTGCGGTTTCCGTGTATGGAACCACTGTGCCGTCAAAGATGACACGACGAGCACCCAACGTTGCGGTAGTTTTTAAACCCAATCTTGTCGAAATGCTTAAATTAACGGATTTCAAAGTGCTGTTTTGGCTTCCTTGATCACCAAATGAGTGCATCTGCGATGCCAAGACATTAAGATTTGTCTCCGGCGTTAATCGATGAGAATAACTCAGACTAAAACCACGCTGCTGAACAAATGAAGAATTCCCAAGATCATCCACTGTAGTAGGAATTTCCAATAGACGGCTGGTACGAGATTGCGTAGCAATCAAACTGATCGTATCTCGCACACCCAGCAAAGTAAATGACAAATCTTGACGCCGCAACAATGAAACTCCGGATGTCAGAAATCCCACATTCACATTTGTCGCTCCATTCAAACCATTGGTTTGCAAAAAACTTTGTACAAGTTGGGCTCGCTTGATAGGATCTGGCTCAATGGACGCGAACTGACTAAAAATAAGATCATAAAGTGGCCCCAAACTTCCTAAACCTAGTTGATTTTGCGAAGCTGAAACATCTTTGTTATCAGTAAATCGCCATGCCGTCAATGCAGTCCGATGTTCAAAGCTTACATTATGAGAGCGACCAAAAAAACGATTTTCTGCCATTACCGATAGCTTGGTTCGTTCTGATGGAGCCCAATCCGCAGTTATGCCGGATGTGTTGTGCCCCTTTTTTTCAGCGGACTCATAATTGTTTCGCTCTCGCCCACCAATCACGCCAAACTTGGCGCTCGGTGTCAGATTGAATATCAGAGTTGCCCTCAAACGATCTGACTCACTAGACCGTCCCAGGCTATAATCACTCGTCTGGCGCGATAAATCGGCATTCCAAGCGATCAATCTTGATCGATTCACTCCACTCAAAGAGCCCGAAAAATCCTGAAGATCATTATCGGAACCTAAATTTGATTTGCTGCGTGTGGCCGTCTTACTGTATTTAACACGATAATCTGCAAAATCCGAAAACTGACCGCGAATGTAAGGGGAAATTCGAAATGTTGAAACTTCGGTGCGATTTGAATTAATTGATGTATTGTTATCGGTTTGCTGACCAAAAGCCGAAATGGATTGTTGAGAAATAACCCCATTAAAATCTATATAAGCAAACCGCTCAATGGCTTCGAGTGTAGCCAATGAATTCAGGGAATTACGAGTTTCGTTATTTTCTGAATTTTTTGAATAGAAATTTTGCTGCAGTGAATAGTCGAGATATCCTCTTAGCCGATTGCCATCGCCGCTGATACGCACGCCAGGGCTGATCGTCGTGACAAAATCCGACTGTTTAGCTCCCACCTGAGGTCGAACATTGTTCGTCCACAATTCGTCTACCGCAATACTGGGAACAATAGAAAACCCGCGTTTTCCTGATGCACGATCTGTAGATGAAGCTTGCGTCGAAACCTCATCCGAAAGAGAAGACAAGCCCTGCCCCCAAACAGCAGAAGCGACTAGCGCGAACCCCGATACATGAAGTGCTCGAATCGCGCAGCGGCACAACCAAACATCTAAGCGCAAGGCTGTCATGTCGCTATAAGTTGGTCGCGCGAGTCGCAGTCACTGCCCGTACCCATATCCATAGCCTTGCCCATATCCATATCCGTATGCCCCTTTGGAAACGACGCGCGCCTGATTGAGAACCATCAACTTCACGGGGCATGCTTCGATAGTTGCAAGCGCTTGCTGTACATCACTCTGCAATGTTTTTTCAGCATGGACGACCACCACGATTTGCCCCATGTGGGACGCCAATACACGCGACTCGGTCGTCAGTAAAAGTGGCGGGGAATCGAAGATCACGATGCGGTCCGAATATCGCTTCGCTATATCCTGGATCAACTGCGTCATCGCGTCGCTGGCAAGCAATTCTGTCGCTCGCGCATGAGGAGTTCCGCTCGGCAGAATAGTCAATTTATCTACGTTGGTACGCAAAAGAACCTGAGACAGATCTTGAGTGCCGCCAATCAGCAAATCCAAAAGCCCCGGTCCTGCAGGCAGTCCGAGCATGCGCAGAACAGAAGGCCTGGCGACGTCGGCATCCACCAGCATCACAGTGTTGTCAAGCTCGGTCGCAATACTCATCGCCAAATTCAGAGCCGTGAAGCTTTTACCTTCACCAGCCAATGCACTTGTCACCATGATCAAGTTGCCATTGGCGACTACCGACGCTCCCTTGCCCATCGCATTTGCGATCAACGGGCGCTTGATGACACGGTATTGGTCCGCGATCTGCGAGCGCGGTGCATTTGGACTCACAATTCCGGTCGCGACCAGTGCGTCCAAATCAAGAGTCACTTTGCGTGATGAAGTATTGAATCGGGCCGAGTCTTCTTCCCCCACCATCGTGGTCGCTTGCACAGGGATTGCAATGCCGGGGACCGCAGCACTTTGCTGCGCCGGATCATCCGCCTCGTGTAGCCCCGGGGGCAACAGCGCTCCTGCTCGGCGTAACTGCTCAAGGCGCTCAGAAGCTTGCTCGATAAGACTGCTCATGCTGCGCTACCCCATTCGGCCAGAAAGGACGACTAAAACTGCCATTCCTGCCACGTAGCACCCCACCAAGCTACCTGACGCCAACACAAATTTTGTCAGTTCCACCCGCTGCTTGCGCTTTGCAGCTTCGCTGACCACCAAGGTGACAACACCCAATAGAGGCAATCCGACAACATTTCGCAACGCGTATGCATCATGGAAAACCGGTCGCAGTTGACTGACAACAAACGCCGTCAGAACGCCAACGATAAGCGATGCCACCAACGCACCCAACATCAACAAAATCCTGTTGGGAGCTACAGGTTGGGGCGATACACGCGGTGGATCGATTAGTCGAAATTCTGCAACTCCAGCACTAGATTCAAGATCACCAGAAAGTGATGCAGATTCACGGCGACTGACCAGATCTTCATAGTTCTTTTTATTGATCGCGTAATCACGATTCAACTGCGCAAACTCAGCCTCCGTCTGAGGGGCCGTCTTGACCAGATCTCGAGCACGACTGTAACGCGCTCCATACTCTGCAACTCGTGCTCCCAGCGATGCAACCTGGACCTCTGCAGTGGCCAGCATCCGTCCAAGCTCTTGCGTCGCCAAGCTGCCCCCGAAACTTGCCGCGAGCGCAGGATTCGCAGCCGCGACCCTCCGCATCTCAAGCACCTCCTTACGCTTTTGCTCCTCCAACTCTTTGATCAGCCTTCTGGCTGAGATCACGTCAGGGTGCTGCTCCGTAAAACGCTGCAGCAATCCATCTAGGCCACGCTTTTGCGCGTCAATCCTCGAATCAATCTCTGGGGTCGAAATGCTTTGTATGGCATCTTGAGACAACGCCTTCGAGGCTGCACTGGCAGTTTGGGATCTTTCTGCGTCCAACTGCTTTCTGGCGGCATCACGTGCCCGCTCGGCCTCAATCAACTGCAATTTCGCCTGGTCATACTGCGCCGCCAACTCCCCAATACGGCCAGCCACATCGGGCCCTGAGGCCGTCTGCATTTCAAGATTTCTAAGCCTAAAATCCTTCAATCGGGTTTCGGCCGCTTCCAACTTACTTTCGTAAGTTTTTATCTGTTCATTCAAAAACTTTTTTGCAGTATCGGTATCTTTTCTTGAGTCACCCAAACTCGATTCCACAAAAATGGACACCAACGACTGAATCACCTTTTTTGCTTTCTCAGGATTTTGATCCTGAAACGTTAAGGTGTAAAGATTATCCCGCCCGGCGCTTTTAATGCTCAAGGTAGATATCATTCGCTCGATGAGCCCATCCTGCTGAGCTTTTGACTGATTGCCAAGATCCAAGTCAGCCATTCGAACCAGTTTTTCGACATTTGGACGACTGATCAGCGTACGACTTAGCATCGCAACCTGCTGATCAACGTTGGGCTGGACAGCCAACCCAGACATGAGTGGCTTAAGAATTGATTGGGTATCCACAAAAATCCGAGCACTTGCTTCAAATTTCTCAGGGATCCTGACAACGACTGCAGCACCGACAATACCAACTACCCATGCCGCCAACAGGCCCAACCAACGATGCTTCCAAGCACCTTTTACGTAAACTGAGATCTGACCCAGCAACTCATCCATTTGACTAGAACCATCCTTGGGGAATAATCAGAATGTCGCCTGGCTTCATGTCGACATTTCGCGAAATATCTCCATTTTTAATGAGATCTCGCAAGCGGACTGAGTAACGAACCCCTGCCTCAGAGGTCCTCACAATTGTTGCCCCATTACCATCCGCAAAATCGGTCAAACCTCCAACGGCAATCATGACATCCAGCAAAGTCATCTTTTGCTTGTAAGGAAGAATCTGCGGCTTCGCGGCAGCGCCAACGACTCGAATTTGCTCACTGTAAGGCCCCACAAAACCGGTCACGATCACCGTCACCACGGGGTCGCGCACGAATTTCCCAAGAGACTTCTCGATATCACGCGCAATTTCAATGGATGTTTTACCCTGCGCTACTAACTCATCCACCAAAGGCGTTGACACCTTGCCGTCCGGACGCACAGGCACCGACATCGACAACTCAGGGTTGCGCCAAACAATGATGTTCAGGTTATCACCAGGGCCAACGATGTAGTTGTAGTCTTGGGTGGCCGCCGTTGTTGGCGCCGGAGGATAAGACGGAGAAAAACTTGCACAGCCCGTCACTACCCCCGCCACAACCGCCAATGACATCAATCGGAAACGTAAAAACACGGCGATATTGACGTTTTTCAAAGCAAATCCCTCTCAAAACACGAGACATAGATTGCGTACAAATATAACCCATGTATCGCCTAGTTTTCGTGCCAAAAAACACACAAAATCAGAAGCGGAGCGCGATACGCTCAGGTTGCACGCAGCAGACAGCTAATGCGAGGAGCCACCTTTTAGCAACGGCCTGATGAATTTGAGAAGTATGCGTTGCAGAGGATTGGCATTTCCAAAGGGCCGCCAAGTGAACTTCAGCTTCTGGTGATAGCCGTCGAAATGCATGCCCCATGGCGCAGCGCGCAGTTGACCGCGGCCTAGCAGCAACTTGAGCACAGATGTTCCCATCATGCCGGCACAGAGATCACAAGCCATCACCGTCGATGGCCCTCGCTTCTCGCGAAAATTGACCGCTTCTGGCGCAACAAGATAGTCTCGATTAAGCATTGCAGGAGACAGCCCCGCAATGAAGCGAGCATATTGCTCCTGTTGCGGGCAACCCTCCCATTTGAAGTAGTCTTCCGCACTCATTCCGTCGGGACTGAAGAACAGAAGAGCCACTCCCATCCCCAGGGGGGCCGCCGTCAAGACTGGGATTCCTTTTTCTCTGCACTTGGCAAAGACCATTCGCCGTGCCGGCAGTGCAAAGAAGTCCAAGCCGTCAACGTAGACATCTACATCCCGCAGAAATTCATCCACGTTGCTCGGCTGGACGCCGGATGGGAATCGACGGATATCTAACTCTGGATTGATATCAAGCGCCATCTGAGCGACAACGTCGAGCTTCGGCCGCCCCATGGTGGGCATGAACGCGGCGGCCTGACGGTTCAGGTTATGCACATCGAAGTCGTCAAAGTCGGAAATATTGAAGTTCGCAACACCCAATCTGGCGAGAGTCAGAAGATGCGCGCCGCCGACGCCGCCCAACCCCGCAATTCCGATACGAGCCTTGCGCAACTTGGCTTGCTCGGCAGACGTAACCCAACCGATGTTGCGAGAAAATGCTCGTTCGTATCCAAAAGCAACTGCAGCACTCATTGGACCTCCTTGTTTGCCGCACATTGTGTACCGCATTTTTCTCATCTACCAGTTCAGCAACTACTCAAGCCACACGCAATGCGAGCTTTACAACGATTCAGCCGCATTCAGCCAAAGCAAGCAGGCTCAAAAGCCCAACAGCAAGTGCCGAAAAATCTTACACACAAAAGCCTGCGCGCCCATTGCGAAGAGTAGATAAGTATTAAATCTCCTTTAAAATCAACGACTTTTCTGTTTTTTTAAAATCTGGCACAGCATATGCTTTATAGATCTCGTGGCCTACAAGCCTCATAGCCCAGTGTAATTTTTAACTTTTGGAGAATGACTATGAAAAAGATGCTGCTGTCGCTAGCGATGACCGCTACGCTCGGCTTGGCGAGTGCCTCAGCCTCGGCTTACGCAGTCTTCGGCGTGGATGAATCCGTGGTCGCCGGCACTGGCGCCTCGGCTTCCAACTTCCAAGCTGATCGACTGTCAGGAACCTATAACGAAATCATTTCCGGCGATGGACTGGGAAATTTCAGCGCATCTGCATACGGCATCTTCGATGCCTACAAGCTGGACAACAACACAGTAGATTCGCTCATCAGTGGCGCCAACATTGCAAATCCGGCTAGCGCGAAATATCGTATCTACGTCGTGTTCAATGCAAGTGGCACGGTGTCGGGCAACACATTCAGTGGCAACTCTGGCGGCGCCGAAATCTGGCTTGATGCTGGCAATGATTCGTCGTTTGGGTTCACCGGTGGAGTTGCAACAGTAAACACGGGTGCAACAAATGACATCCGTATTGGCTACAGCACCACAAGCCATGGAACGGGTACGATTGGCGCAGCGCCCAGTGCTTTTGAGATCTTTTTTGATAACTTCACGCTGGATCCGTTTGGCAAAAGCTACTGGTATAGCCCGGAAGACTTCTACATGTCCATTCGGGCAACTGGCGGCACTTCTGGTTTCAACGATGGAGTTTTTCCCTTCACAAGTTTTGGTGACTTCAGCGTCAGTGCCGTTCCGGAGCCAGGTAGTCTGGCTCTGATGGGTCTTGCCATCGCAGGCCTCGGTGTTGCATCGCGCCGTCGCAAGTCCAGCTAATTAGTTGCACTTCGAATAAAAAAGCCCACTTCGGTGGGCTTTTTTACGTGAAACTTTTTTGATGCGGGTTAGATAGGGACGAGACGCCGTGACGTCAAAACAAACACTACTTCTGGTGTGCACAGCGAATATCTGCCGGTCGCCAATGGCAAAAGTTGTCACTGCACATGTGCTTGCCCAAACCGTCCTCACCCTTAAATACATAGTAGATTCAGCAGGGACACATGTCGGCCGTGGCCATCTGGCACTAGATCCGCGCGCAAAAGCGGCCTTGGAGCGACGTGGCTACGTTGTCAGCAAAAGCAAGTCGCGATCCATCGTCGACAAAGACTTTGAAAGGTTTGACATGGTCCTCGCCATGGACCAATCCAACATGACGGCCCTCCAACGCATCTGCCTACCCGAACACGCGCACAAATTGCGAATGTTCCTGGAATTCGCGCCAGAAACGGGGTTGATTGAAGTACCGGACCCTTACTTCGGAGCCGTGCAAGGGTTTGAGCGCGTCCTGGACTTGTGCGAAGCCGGCGCACGTGGACTCGTCCACCACCTCAAAGGCCGAGAGACGTGACGCGCCGAAACTTCTCCGGCATCTCCACGATTTTGCTCAAGCACGGTAGTACTCTCGATACCAGCCCACAAACTTTGCCACGCCATCCTTCACGTTGGTACCAGGAACAAAGCCAACCCACTCGTTCAGCGCATCAGTATTGGCGTAGGTAGCCGGCACGTCGCCATCCTGCAGAGGAAGCAACCGTTTTTCCGCGGTCACGCCCAACGCAGCTTCGATACACCCAATGAAGTCCAGCAGCGGCACGGGATCGCTGTTCCCGATGTTGAACACGCGATACGGCGCATTGCTGGTGGCGGGGTCTGCTTGGATTGAATCGTAGCCGGCATCCGGTTCCGCCGCCTTGTCCAACACCCGCACCACTCCCTCCACGATATCGTCCACGTAGGTGAAGTCCCTTTGCATGTTGCCGTGGTTGAACACGTCAATCGGGCGCCCTTCCAGAATCGCCTTGGTAAAGAGAAACAATGCCATATCGGGCCGCCCCCAAGGCCCGTATACGGTGAAGAATCTCAGACCCGTCGTGGGCAAACCATACAGATGGCTGTAGGTATGCGCCATCAACTCGTTTGCCTTCTTGGTAGCCGCGTACAGACTCACCGGGTGGTCCACGCTGTCATGTTCTGAGAACGGCATCTTGGTGTTGCCGCCGTACACACTGGAGCTCGATGCGTACACCAAATGCTGCACCTGGTGATGGCGACAGCCCTCAAGAATATTGGTGAACCCCCCAAGATTGCTGTCGACGTAGGCGTGCGGATTTTTCAGCGAGTAGCGGACCCCCGCTTGTGCCGCAAGGTGGATGACACGATCAAATTTCTCGATTGCAAACAGCCGCTCCACGTTCGCACGGTCTGCGACGTCCAGCTTGACGAAGCGAAACGCCGGATGCGGCGTTAAGCGATCCAACCGGCTTTGCTTTAGCGCAACGTCGTAATAGTCGTTCAGGTTATCCAATCCCACGACCTCGTCGCCGCGCGCCAACAGGCGCAACGCGACCGCCATTCCAATGAACCCCGCCGCCCCTGTCACCAGGATCTTCATGCCAAACGTCCCATTCGCTCAAATGGATGATCTTAGCCGCCGATCAACGCAGCCCATACGAGCAAGCAGGACGAAGCGAGCCCGGATCACTGAATACCAGCTTCGATCTGCCCTTCGATTTCCTTCCACAGCGGCCTCAACATGATCCGCATGCCCGACACCACGGTGGCCACCTCGATCATGGATGGCACCCGCATGCCGCGATGTTCCACTGGCGCACCGATCGGAATGATATTCACACCCAACTTGGCGAAATGCTCCGCCAGACGGGGCTCGGTCAGCGTAAAGATGTATTCAATCTCATTTCGTTGCGCCAGCACCACAGCTGCGATGTACAGGCTGACCGGTATGTACGGAAACCGCGGCTGCTCCTTGTCCCCGAAGTCACGGTCGTCGATGGCGACCTCGCGCTGGCCTTCACCCCGGCGCCGGCGAAACTCCGACATCACGGCAAGGCGTGAGACCTCTGCGACGCGGTCGCGCGGCAATCGCGCCGGATCGACCACATCGCGGAACAACGAATTCCGGCAACTCTTCTCGAACGGAAGCGGTGCGTCACGGTCGTGCGGATCGGTCAAGACCAGCCGTGCGCAACCGACCAGCCGGGTCGGCGCATCCACCGTGCGCAGCAGGCAGTGGATGGAGTGCGGGTCGTACGCGTCCGTCTCGCGCTGGTCAGGCCGTACCGGCTCGAAACCCAGTTCGCGCGCATACACGTCGTGACGAATGAAATACACATCGTTGCGCAACGCATCGTCCAGTGCGGGCATGATCTCGAAGTAGCGTTTGAAGCCTTCGGCCAGGTTCAGTCTGGGAGGAGTACTGGACATGCTACGTCTCGTTGTTGGCAAACTAGGCTCTTGGGCCGGACCGCAGCTCCGGACATTGGCGCTATTGTGTGCCCCAAACAGCAGCATTTGAAGCGCTCTTGCAACGGCTGTTCATTTACAGCGCCGATCCTATCGGCGATGATCATTCGCCGAGCAATGACCTGATACAGTCCGGAGATATGGCTGCAGTCGACACCTTTAACAAGGAAGCTTCCACCGTGGCGCTGCCCGGTTTGGGCAGAGCACTGATTGCTGCAGGCAAGCTGGGACAGAAGGCAGCAGAAGACATCTACCGCAAGGCCCAGAGCGGGCGAACCAGCTTCATCGCGGAGCTGACGGGTTCCGGTGCGGTGTCTCCGTTCGATCTGGCGCACACGATGTCCTCGGCCTTCGCGGCGCCGTTGCTGGACATGGAGGCCATCGATCCGCATCGCCTGCCCAAGGATCTGCTGGACCCCAAGATCTGCCAAGCGTATCGCGTAGTGGTGCTGAGCAAGCGCAACAACCGTCTCATTGTTGCAACAGCCGACCCTTCCGACCAGGAAGCTGCCGAGAAGATCAAGTTCTCCACGCAGATGGGCGTGGACTGGATCATCGCCGAGTACGACAAGCTGTCCAAGGTCGTCGAGGCCAGCACGACCAGTGCCAACGAGGCGATGGACAACCTCATCGGCGCGGAGTTCGAGTTCGACGAAGCATCGGCCGATGCGGCGTCCAACGAGGCTGCCGAAGCCAATCTGGCCGAGGTCGAGGACGCACCGGTCGTCAAGTTCCTGCACAAGATGCTGCTGGACGCGTTCGGCATGCGCGCATCCGACCTGCACTTCGAGCCGTACGAACACAACTACCGTGTCCGTTTCCGCATCGATGGAGAGTTGCGCGAGATCTCTTCGCCGCCGGTCGCGATCAAGGACAAGCTCGCGTCGCGCATCAAGGTGATCTCCCGGCTCGACATTTCCGAGAAGCGCGTGCCGCAGGACGGCCGCATGAAACTGAAGATCGGCCCCGACCGGGTGATCGACTTCCGGGTCAGCACGCTGCCCACGCTATTCGGCGAGAAGATCGTGATCCGGATTCTCGATCCGAGCAGTGCCAAGCTGGGCATCGATGCGCTCGGCTATGAGCCTGAAGAAAAAGCCCGGCTCATGCAGGCCATCAGTCGGCCCTACGGCATGATCCTGGTGACCGGCCCGACCGGCTCGGGCAAGACGGTGTCGCTCTACACCTGCCTGAACCTGCTGAACAAGCCGGGCGTCAACATCGCCACGGCGGAAGATCCGTCCGAAATCAACCTGCCCGGCGTCAACCAGGTCAACGTCAACGAGAAGGCCGGCATGACCTTCGCCGTGGCGCTGAAGTCCTTTCTGCGCCAGGATCCGGACATCATCATGGTCGGCGAAATCCGCGACCTCGAAACCGCCGACATCTCGATCAAGGCTGCACAGACGGGCCACCTGGTGCTGTCGACGCTGCACACGAACGACGCGCCCACCACACTCACGCGGATGCGCAACATGGGCATTGCGCCCTTCAACATCGCCTCGAGCGTGATCCTGATCACCGCGCAGCGCCTGGCCCGCAAGCTGTGCCCCAACTGCAAGGCGCCTGCCGAGATTCCACGCGAGACATTGCTCGAGTCGGGATACAACGAGGAAGAGATCGACGGTTCGTGGACACCCTACCGCGCGGTCGGCTGCTCGATGTGCAACAACGGCTACAAGGGCCGGGTCGGCATCTACCAGGTCATGCCGATCACCGAAGAGATCCAGCGCATCATCCTCGCCGACGGCAGTGCGCTCGACATCGACAAACAGGCCAAGAGCGAAGGCGTGCGCTCGCTGCGGCAGGCCGGGCTCTACAAGGTCAAGATCGGCGTGACCTCTCTGGAAGAAGTGCTGGCCGTCAGCAACGAATAGCGCGTCTCGACTCAAGAGGAACTATGGCCACTGCAGCATCCAGAGACATCAAGGAATTTGTCTACGAGTGGGAAGGCAAGGATCGCAATGGCAAGCAGGTGCGTGGCGAGACGCGTGCCTCGGGCGAAAACCAGGTCACGGCTTCGCTGCGGCGCCAGGGCGTGTTCCCGACCAAGATCAAGAAGCGCCGGATGCGCTCGGGCAAGGCGATCAAGCCCAAGGACATCGCGATCTTCACGCGCCAGCTCGCCACGATGATGAAGGCCGGCGTGCCGTTGCTGCAGGCCTTCGACATCGTCGGCCGCGGCAACGCCAATGCCAGCGTCACCAAGCTGCTGAACGACATCCGCACCGACGTCGAGACCGGCAGCTCGCTGAGCGCGGCGTTCCGCAAGTTCCCGATGTACTTCGACAACCTGTACTGCAACCTGGTCGAAGCAGGCGAGGCCGCCGGTATTCTCGAAGCGCTGCTCGACCGGTTGGCCACCTACATGGAGAAGACCGAGGCCATCAAGTCGAAGATCAAGTCGGCGCTGATGTACCCGATCTCGGTGGTGGTTGTGGCCTTCGTCGTCGTCGCGGTGATCATGATCTTCGTGATCCCGGCCTTCAAGGAAGTGTTCTCGTCCTTCGGCGCCGATCTGCCGGCCCCCACGCTGCTGGTCATCGCCATCAGCGAATTCTTCGTCAAGTACTGGTGGCTGATCTTCGGTGGCATCGGCGGTGGGCTCTACTTCTTCATGCAGGCGTGGAAGCGCAACGAGAAGATGCAGCGCTTCATGGACCGTCTGCTGTTGAAAGTGCCCGTGTTCGGCACCCTCATCGAGAAATCCTGCATCGCCCGCTGGACGCGCACGCTCGCGACCATGTTCGCCGCCGGCGTTCCGCTGGTCGAGGCGCTGGATTCGGTGGGCGGCGCCTCCGGCAACTCGGTCTTCTCGATCGCCACCGAGAAGATCCAGCAGGAAGTCTCGATCGGCACCAGCCTGACGGCCGCGATGACCAATGCCAACATCTTCCCGTCGATGGTGATCCAGATGACCTCGATCGGTGAGGAGTCCGGCTCCATCGACCACATGCTGGGCAAGGCGGCCGATTTCTACGAAGCCGAGGTCGACGACATGGTCGCCGGCCTGTCGAGCCTGATGGAGCCCATCATCATCGTGTTCCTCGGCACGCTGATCGGCGGCATCGTCGTGTCGATGTACCTGCCCATCTTCAAGCTGGGCCAAGTGGTCTGATGCCGGACCCGGCGTGGCTCGGCGCCGGCGTCGGCGCTCTGCTCGGGCTGCTGGTCGGCAGTTTTCTCAACGTCGTCGTCTACCGCCTGCCGGTCACGATGTACCGCAGCTGGCTGCGCGAGTCGACCGACAACCTGATGGCGGCCGACCCCAAGTTCGGCGTGCCCACGTCGTTGTGGGATCTCGTCTTCGGCGGCAAGACAGCGCCGCCACCGCATCTGCACGACAGCGCCCAGGCAGCCGGCCAGACGCTCGACGGGCTGGCCCCCTTCGACCTGATGCGCCCGCGCTCGCGCTGCGGCCATTGCGGCCACGTGATCCGCTGGTACGAGAACGTGCCCGTGCTCAGCTACCTGGCGCTGCGTGGCCGTTGCTCCGCCTGCAAGACCTCGATCAGCCCGCGTTATCCCGCGGTGGAGCTGGTCACCGCCGCCCTGTTCGGCCTGTGCGGCTGGCGCTGGGGCCTGACGCCGCTGGCGCTGGCCTGGGCCGCCTTTGCCGCGCTGCTGGTGTGCCAGTTCCTGATCGACATGGACACGCAGTTGCTGCCCGACAGCCTCAACTACCTGCTGCTGTGGCTCGGCCTCGTGGTGGCCGCGCTGGGGTGGACGGTGCCGCTGCACCTCGCCGTCTGGGGCGCCGTCTGCGGCTACCTGATCCTCTGGGGCTTCTACCATGCCTACCGGCTGCTGACCGGCAAGGAAGGCATGGGCTACGGCGACTTCAAGCTGCTGGCCGCGCTGGGCGCGTGGCTCGGGGCCGACTACCTGCTCGCGATCCTGCTGGTGTCGTCCATCGTCGGTGCGGCGCTGGGTGCGCTGATGCTGCTGGTCGGCAAGCTGGCCCACAAGGACATCCCGATCGCCTTCGGTCCTTTTCTCGCTGGCGCCGGACTCGTCTGCCTCGTGATCGGGCCGGACGAAGTCCGCCACATGGTGCCGTTCGCGTTCCCGTTCGCGCTGCGCTGAACCCCGGCCTCGACACCATGAAGAAGCTGGGCCTCACCGGCGGCATCGGCAGCGGCAAGAGCACCGTCTCGGCCATGTTCGTCGCGATGGGGGCCGTGCTGATCGACGCCGATGCCAACGCCCGCAGCGTCACGGCGCCCGGCGGTGCCGCCATCGCGGCCATCCGTGCGGCCTTCGGCGACGGCCTGATCACCCCCGAAGGCGCACTCGACCGCGCCCGTATGCGCGAACTCGCGTTCGGCGACGCCGGCGCGAAGCAGCGCCTGGAGGCCATCGTGCACCCCCTGGTCGGAGAACTCGGCCTGCAACAGCTTGCCGCGGCACAGGCGGCCGGCCACCGCAGCGTGGTCTACGACATCCCCCTGTTGGTGGAGTCGGGCCACTGGCGCACACAGCTCGACGCGGTGCTGGTGGTCGACTGCGAACCCGCCACGCAAGTGCAACGCGTGGTGTCACGCAGCGGGCTCACCGAGGCCGCCGTCCAGGCCATCATCGCGGCCCAGGCACCGCGTGCCACACGCCTCGCCGCGGCGGATGCGGTCATTTACAACGACGGCATTTCCCTTGCAGCGTTGCGGGCCGAGGTCGCCGCGTTCGCGCAGGGCTTCGGGCTATGATTGGGCGAACGGAAGCCGCAGCGTGATTCTTTACGAGTACCCATTCAACGAACGCATCCGCACCTACCTGCGTCTCGAGCATCTGTTTCGCAGGCTTGCCGAACTGGTGCCGCGCTCCCACCCGCTCGATCACCACTTCGCGCTGACCACGATGTTCGAGATCATGGACGTCGCCGCGCGGGCCGACCTCAAGTCCGACGTGCTGAAGGACCTGGAGCGGCACAAGGCTACGCTGGGGGCCTACCGCGGCAACCCGTCGATCGCACAGGACGTGCTGGAAGACGTGATCCAGCAACTGGACAACTGCTTCGCCGCCCTGCACAACCAGCCCGGCAAGGCCGGCCAGCCGCTGACCGAGAACGACTGGCTGATGAGCCTGCGCAGCCGCGTCGGCATTCCCGGCGGCACCTGCGGGTTCGATCTGCCCGCCTACTACGCCTGGCAGCACAAGGATGCCGACGAGCGCCGCCGCGCCATCGGCCACTGGGCGTCCACGCTGGCACCGCTGGCCGAATCGATCCAGCATCTGCTGAAGATGCTGCGCGACTCCGGCGCACCGCAGAAGGTCATGGCCATGGGCGGCCAGTTTCAACAGAACCTGCCGCAGGGGCGCACCTACCAGTTGCTGCGCCTGCGCATCGACCCCGCGCTCGGCCTGATCCCGGAGATCAGCGGCAACCGGCTGATGGTGTCGGTGCGGTTGATGCGCCACGCGCCGGACGACCGCCTGCACCAGGCCAACGACGACACGGCGTTCGAACTCACGTTGTGCGCCTGAGGCGTGGCTTCATTTCGCAGAACACCGCCTCCCTCGCTTCCCGCCGCGCACCCGTCCACCATGGAAGACGCCGCTTCGAATCCCCCCGCCCGCTGGGTCAGCTGTCCGACCTGCAAAGGCGACAGCCTCTACAGCCCCGCCAACCGGTTCAGGCCATTCTGCAGTGAACGCTGCAAGAACATCGACCTCGGCGCCTGGGCCAGCGAGAGTTTTGCCGTGCCCGCAGAGGCGCCGCCGGAAGACCAGTCCTTCGGCGACCCGCGCCTGCAATAGACAGGAGCCGGGGGCCGGTTCAGGCCGCGCAGGTCGGGCCGTCGAAGCCGCGCTCTTCGGCCAGCCAGGCCAGCACCGGCAACGCGCCCGGCAGCACCGGCGACACGGCCACCGGCAGGCGCTGCCACGCGAAGGTCTGACCCTCGCGCATCTCCATCGTGCCGCTCCAGTCGAACACCTTGCAGAAATGGAGCCGCACCAGCGCATGCGGATAGTCGACCAGCTCGGCCCGCCAGGCCTGCGCCGCACCGATGACGAGGCCGATTTCCTCCTGCAGTTCACGGCGCAGCGCCTGCTCGACGCTTTCGCCCGCCTCAAGCTTGCCGCCCGGGAACTCCCAGTAGCCGGCATAGACCTTGCCCGCGGGCCGCGACGTCAACAGGAAATCGCCGTCCGGCGCGATCAGCACCCCCACCGCCACCTCGACCACGGCCCGGTCGGCCCCGCCCTCACGGGGGCGGTCCGCATCGGCGACCAGGGTCGGCTGCGTCATGCGCCCGCAGCGGCGACGGACGAGGTGTGCTGGCCCGCGTAGTCGCGCGCGAACTGGTACGCCACGCGCCCGCTGCGTGAACCGCGCTCCAGCGCCCACACCAGCGATTGCGGCCGCGCCGCGGCGATCGCGTCGGCCGACACACCGAACGACGTAAGCCACTGCGCGACGATGGCCAGGTACTCGTCCTGCGAGAACGGGTAGAAGCTGACCCACAGGCCGAACCGCTCCGACAGCGAGATCTTTTCCTCGACCACTTCACCCGGATGCACTTCGCCATCGTCCGTGTGCTTGTAGCTCAGGTTTTCCTTCATGTACTCGGGCAGCAGATGGCGCCGGTTGCTGGTCGCGTAGATCAGCACGTTGGGCGTCGATGCGGCCACCGAGCCGTCCAGGATCGACTTCAGCGCCTTGTAGCCCGGCTCGCCATCCTCGAAGCTCAGGTCGTCGCAGAAGATGATGAACTTCTCGCTGCGCCCGGCCACCACTTCGACGATGTCCGGCAGGTCGGTCAGGTCGGCCTTGTCGACCTCGATCAGCCGCAGCCCGCGCGGCGCATACGCGTTCAGGCAGGCGCGGATCAGCGACGACTTGCCCGTGCCCCGCGCGCCGGTCAGCAGCACGTTGTTGGCCGGCTTGCCCTCGACGAACTGCAGCGTGTTGCGCTGGATCTTCTCCTTCTGCCCGTCGATCTCCTTCAGGTCGTCGAGGTGCATCGCGCCGATGTGGCGCACCGGTTCGAGCGATGCATGGCCCGAACTGCGCTTGCGGTAACGGTAGGCGATCGACGCGTTCCAGTCGGGCATCGACAGCGGTGCGGGCAGCACCAGCTCGATGCGCCGCATCAGGTGTTCGGCCCGCTCCAGCAGGCGTTCGAAGGTTTCGTTCATCTCGGTTTTCCATGGCGTCGCGCGCCACCCGCAGCAAATGACACAAGGGCAACCGGCGCCATGCCGAAGGCCGCGGAGCAGGCCATGCCAGTGCACCCGCGGAACGGGCTTGGCCCGGCCGCCGGGTGCGCCCCTTGAGGGGGATGGGTCGGACTACACGCAGTGAGGCCGGCCAAACGGGGTGGCTTCATCAGGACCTGTAGTCGGCGTTGATGCTCACGTAATCGTGGCTGAGATCGCAGGTCCATACGGTCTCGGTAGCCGTGCCGCGGCCCAGCTGCACACGCACGGTGATCTCGCTTTGTTTCATCACGCGCTGGCCGTCCTCCTCGCGGTAGGCGGGGTTGCGCCCGCCCCGCGTGGCCACATGCACGTCGTCCAGATACAGCTCGATCAGCGTCTGGTCGAGGTCGTCGATGCCGGCATAGCCCACGGCAGCGAGGATGCGCCCCAGGTTTGGATCGCTGGCAAAGAAGGCTGTCTTCACCAGCGGCGAATGGGCGATGGCATAGGCCACCAGCCGGCATTCCGCCGCCGTCCTGCCGCCTTCGATCTGCACGGTGATGAACTTGGTCGCGCCCTCGCCATCGCGCACGATCGCCTGCGCCAGCTTTTTCGCCACCGACAGCAACGCTGCTTTGAGCGTGCGGCCGTCTTCGCTGTCGAACGAGTCGATCTGCGCATGCGCGGCCTGCTGCGTCGCGATCACGACGAACGAATCGTTGGTCGAGGTGTCGCCGTCGATCGTCACGCGGTTGAACGACGCATCGGCCAGTTCCTTGGCCAGCCCGGCCATCAGCGCAGGCGCAATGCGTGCATCGGTCGCCAGAAAGCCGAGCATCGTCGCCATGTTGGGCCGGATCATGCCGGCACCCTTGCTGATGCCGGTGATGCTGACGGTCACGCCGCCCAGCGTGACCTGGGCGCTGAAGGCCTTGGGCACTGTGTCGGTGGTCATGATGCCTTCGGCGGCACGCCCCCAGTGGCCGGCTTGCGCATCGGCCAGCGCTGCCGGCAGGCCGGCCTCGATGCGCTCGGTCGGCAGCGGCTCCATGATCACGCCGGTCGAGAACGGCAGCACTTGCTCGGGCGCGATGTCCAGATGCTGGGCCAGCGCGACGCAGGTGGTGCGGGCACGCGCCAGGCCGTCGTCGCCGGTCCCGGCGTTGGCATTGCCGGTGTTGATGAGGATCGCGCGGATCTGCTGGCCGCTGGCCAGGTGCTCACGGCAGATCTGCACCGGCGCGGCGCAGAAACGGTTCTGCGTGAACACCCCGGCCACGGCAGCGCCCTCGTCGAGCAGCACGACCGTCAGGTCCTTGCGGCCGACCTTGCGCACGCCGGCTTCGGTGATGCCCAGGCGCACGCCCGGCACGGGATGGAGGTCTTCGGCTCTGGGTGCGGACAGATGGACGGGCATCGTGGTTTCCTTGCGCTCAGGCCAGCTTGCCGTGGCACTGCTTGTATTTCTTCCCGCTGCCGCAGGGGCAAGGGTCGTTGCGTCCGACCCGCACGTTCGGGCCCAGCGCGGGCATCGGCCGCTCAGGCACGGTGGCGGGGTCGGCACGCGTCTCGACTTCTCCGGTCTCGGTGGGCGCCGTGTAGGTGACGTTGGTGAGGCTTTCGCCGCGGCTCTCGATGGCTTCGGCGGCCTGCTCCAGCTGGTCGCTGGACTGCACCCGCACGGTCATCAACAGCTTGGTCACATCGTTCTTCACCGCGTCGAGCAACTGGCCGAACAGCTCGAAGGCTTCGCGCTTGTATTCCTGCTTCGGCTGCTTCTGCGCGTAACCCCGCAGGTGGATGCCCTGGCGCAGGTAGTCGAGCGAACTCAGATGCTCGCGCCACTGCGTGTCGATGCTCTGCAGCAGCACCATGCGCTCGAACTGCGTGAAGTTGGCGCCGCCGATCTGTTCGACCTTGGCCGCGAACGCATCGTCCGCCGCCTTCAGCACTTTCTCGAGGATCTCTTCGTCGGTGATCGCGCTGGCCGCCTGGATGTCGGCCGCCAAAGGCAGCGTGATCTGCCACTCGTCCGCCAGCGTCTTCTCCAGCGCCGGGATGTCCCACTGCTCTTCCACCGATTCGGCAGGCACGTACTGGCGCACGAGATCGGTGAAGGCGCCGTGCCGCAGCCCGGCGATCTGCTGGGTCAGGTCGGCCGCGTCCAGGATCTCGTTGCGCTGCTGGTAGATCACCTTGCGCTGGTCGTTCGACACGTCGTCGTACTCGAGCAACTGCTTGCGCATGTCGAAGTTGCGGGCCTCGACCTTGCGCTGCGCGCTCTCGATGCTGCGCGTGACGATGCCGGCCTCGATCGCTTCGCCATCGGGCATCTTCAGCCGCTCCATGATGGCCTTGACGCGGTCGCCGGCAAAGATCCGCATCAGCGGGTCGTCCAGGCTCAGGAAGAAGCGCGACGAGCCCGGGTCGCCCTGCCGGCCCGAGCGGCCGCGCAGCTGGTTGTCGATGCGGCGCGATTCGTGGCGTTCGGTCGCGATGATGCGCAGGCCGCCCTGCGACTTGACGAACTCGTGGTCCTTGGCCCACTGCGCGCGCACGGCTTCCACTTCGGCCTGGCGGGTCGCCTCGTCCTTGGACGCGTCCGCCTCGACGGCCTCGATCATCTTCTCGAGGTTGCCGCCCAGCACGATGTCGGTGCCACGGCCGGCCATGTTGGTCGCGATCGTGATCATCTTGGGCCGGCCGGCCTGTGCCACGATCTCGGCCTCGCGCGCATGCTGCTTGGCGTTCAGCACCTGGTGCGGCAGCTTTTCCTTCTGCAGCAGCGCGTCGATGATTTCGGAGTTCTCGATCGAGGTCGTGCCCACCAGCACCGGCTGGCCGCGCTCGTAGCATTCGCGGATGTCCTTGATCGCCGCCTCGTACTTCTCGCGCGTGGTCTTGTAGACGCGGTCGAGCTGGTCGTCGCGCCGGCTCGGCCGGTTCGGCGGCATCACGATGGTCTCGAGGCCGTAGATCTCCTGGAACTCGTAGGCTTCGGTGTCGGCGGTACCGGTCATGCCGGCCAGCTTGCCGTACAGGCGGAAGTAGTTCTGGAACGTGATCGACGCCAGCGTCTGGTTCTCGGGCTGGATGCTCACACCCTCCTTGGCCTCGACCGCCTGGTGCAGGCCGTCGCTCCAGCGGCGGCCGGTCATCAGCCGGCCGGTGAACTCGTCGACGATGACGATCTCGCCGTCCTGCACCACGTAGTGCTGGTCGCGGTGGAACAGGTGGTTGGCCCGCAGCGCCGCATACAGGTGGTGCATCAGCGTGATGTTGGCCGGGTCGTACAGCGACGCGCCTTCCGGGATCAGGCCCAGGTTGAACAGGATGCGCTCGGCGTTCTCGTGGCCCTGCTCGGTCAGGTAGACCTGGTGCGACTTCTCGTCGACCGTGAAATCGCCGGCCTTGATGATGCCCTCGCCGGTGCGCGGGTCGGCCTCGCCCTCCTGGCGCGTCAGCGCCGGCACGGCCTTGTTGATCGCGATGTAGAGCTCGGTGTGGTCCTCGGCCTGGCCGCTGATGATCAGCGGCGTGCGTGCCTCGTCGATCAGGATCGAGTCGACCTCGTCGACGATCGCGTAGTTCAGCCCGCGCTGCACCCGGTCGGGCACCTCGTAGACCATGTTGTCGCGCAGGTAGTCGAAGCCGTATTCGTTGTTGGTGCCGTAGGTGATGTCGGCACGGTAGGCGGCCTGCTTGTCCTCACGCGACATCTGCGGCAGGTTGATGCCGACCGTGAGCCCCAGGAAGTTGTAGAGCCGCCCCATCCAGGTCGCATCGCGGTTGGCCAGGTAGTCGTTGACCGTCACCACGTGCACGCCCTTGCCCGACAGCGCGTTCAGGTACACCGGCAGCGTGGCGGTCAGCGTCTTGCCCTCGCCCGTGCCCATCTCCGAGATCTTGCCGTTGTGCAGCGACATGCCGCCCAGCATCTGCACGTCGAAGTGGCGCATCTTCATCACGCGCTTGGAGCCTTCGCGCACCACGGCGAAGGCCTCGGGCAGCAGTTCGTCGAGCGAGGTGCCCGCAGCCACCCGGTCCTTGAACTGCTGCGTCTTGCCGCGCAGTTCGTCGTCGCTCAGCTTCTCGAATTGCGGCTCCAGCGCATTGATCGCCTGTACCGATTTGCGGTACTGCTTCAACAGCCGCTCGTTGCGGCTGCCGAAAATCTTGGTCAGGAAATTGGTGGTCATGAATACGAGATCGCCCGTGCTCTCGTGACAAGAGCGGCGGGACAACCGAAATCCCTAGAAATGGTTGGAGTCAGCTGGACGCCGTGAAGCTGAGGCTGCAAAGACGAATGTCAAGCGGCGAGATCCGCCCGACAGTCGCCAAACCAGCCATTTTAGCCGGGAGCGGCCACCGGCGAGCGGGCCCACCCCGCCCTACCGGACCAGCGCCGGCGACACGCCGCGGCGCGCGCCGGAAGCCAGCAGCGGCCCCTTCTGCTGCTCGCGGCCGGCCGCGAGGAAGTTCTCGGGATTCTGGGGGGCGCCCTGCACCAGCACCTCGAAATGCAGATGCGCTCCCGTGGAGCGACCGGTCGTGCCCACTTCGGCGATCTTCTGGCCGCGCTTCACCAGGTCGCCCTTCTGGACCAGCACCCGCGACGCGTGGGCGTAGCGCGTGATCAGGTCGTTGCCGTGGTCGATCTCGACCATGTTGCCGTACTCAGGGTGGAACTCCTGGGTCACCACCACACCGCCGGCCGCCGCCAGGATCGGCGTGCCGGTATCGGCCTGGAAGTCCATGCCCGTGTGCAGTGCCGAGCGGCCGTTGAACGGGTCGATGCGCCAGCCGAACGGCGAGCCCAGCACCGCGCCCTGCACCGGCGCCTGCGTCGGCACCATGGCCTTGCGCACCTTCTGGTCGAACAGGCGCGATTCGATCACCGTCATCCAGCCCGAGCGCTCGTCCGCCAGGCTGCCCAGGTCGGCCAACGTGGCCTGCAGCTCCTGCAAGGTCAGCGGCCGTCCTTCGACCAGCGCGCCGCCGCGGCCCGGCGTCTTGCGCACCTCCTGCGCCGGCACGCCGGCCAGGCCCGACACCCGCTCGCCCAGCGCTTCGAGCTGCATCACCTTGGCCTGCATCTCGCCAACCTGGCGCGCCATCGCATCCAGGTTCTCGCGCATGTAGCGGTCGCGCTGCTCGAACTCGTCCTTCACCACCAGGCGGACCAGGGCGCCGATCACCGGCCAGCCCTCGCGCGCGCCTTTCAGGAACACCAGGTGGTACAGCCCTGCCGACACCACCACCAGCGCGGTCGATACCGCCAGCCCCATCAACACCAGCCTGGTGCCGCTGAGGTGAATCGCCCTGCTCTTCGCGAGCCAGGCGTCCGTGATAATCAAATGCATCCGGTCGATCCTCGGCCATTCCCGTGTTGCCACCACCCATGTCCTTCAGCCACCGCCCGCTCACGCTGCAGCAGGCCGCAGCAGACTCGCCTACGCTGTCGCGGCTGACAGCGCTGGCCAAGGAGTCCGGTGAACGGCTGAAGGCCGTCGAAATGCTCATTCCCGAAGCGCTCAGGCGGGCCATTCGGCCCGGCCCGATCGACGGCACGAACTGGTGTCTGCTGGTCAGCAGCACGGCCGCCGCGTCGAAACTGAGGCAGCTGCTGCCGGAGCTGCAAAGCCACCTCTGCGCCAGGGGTTGGGAGGTTACTGCAATTCGGTTGAAGGTACAACATGTTGACATCCCCCAAGCTGGGCGGCACAACGTGCCGCGCAGCTGACCCCCTTTGCAAGGGGGCAACACCTGCAGTCCGGCGAAGCCGGCCCTGCGGTGTTTCACGAAAAGTCCTGCCCGCCTTTACGCCGCTGTCTTGAGATCCATCGACGCGGCCAGCTTGGCGCGGACGTAGGCGTCGGCTGTCGTGCCACCGGCCCTGCAGGCCGCCGGGCGCATCGTCCGGCGGCTTGGGCAAAGCTTGGCGAGCAGCACCGCGTCTTCGGTCACATCGCCCTGCTGCACGGCCTTGGGGTTGGTCAGGAACGGCGCGGCCGAGTACGCGCAGGGCCGCAGTTGCTCGTCGGTGAAGCCGCAATGCTCGACCTGGGCGTGCCACGACGATCGCACAGAATTCGGTCCTGCCCGGATGTTCTGAAATATCTGGAATCCCTACAATCTTGCGATGACCGAAGCGCCGCGCCTTCCCGAACTCAACCGCCAATTCATCGCGCACTTCGGCGAGATGGGCAGCCGCTGGGGCATCAACCGCACCGTCGGCCAGATCTACGCCCTGCTGTTCGTCGCGCAGAACCCGATGCATGCCGACGACATCGCCGAGACGCTGGAGTTCTCGCGTTCGAACGTCAGCATGGGCTTGAAGGAACTGCAGTCCTGGCGCCTGGTGCGCCTGCGGCATCAGCCGGGCGACCGCCGCGAATACTTCGAAGCGCCGCAGGACGTCTGGGAGATCTTCCGCATCCTGGCCGAAGAACGCCGCCGCCGCGAGATCGAACCCACGCTGTCGATGCTGCGCATGGCCTTGCTCGAGGAGCCGGCCAACGAGCAGGAGCGCCACGCGCAGCAGCGCATGCGCGAGATGCACGACCTGATCGACCGCCTGATGAAGTGGTTCGACGACGTGCAGCGTCTCGCGCCCGAGACCGCGATGCAGCTGATGGGCATGGGTGCCACGGTGACCCGCGTGCTCGAACTCAAGGATCGGATCACCGGCGCGAAGAGCAAGAAGCCAGCAGCCTGAGGCAGGGCCGCTACAGCGCTTCTTGAAAGCTCTCGGCGCCTTCGTCGGGTGACGGCGTGGCGAGCTTCTCGCGCCGCACCGCGTCGTCGTCCATCAGTTCGTACCACATCGCGTTCAGCACCGCGAACGCCGCCGCCAGCGGCAGGCCCAGAATCCAGGAGAAATACCACATGGTCAGTCCTTCGCGTCAGTACGCATGGCCGGCTTCGTCGCGGATGGCGTTCGCATCCACCTTGCCCCACAGCACGTGGTAGACCCAGCTGGTGTAGGCCACGATCAGCGGGATGAAGATCGCCGTCACGACCAGCATGATGAACAGCGTGAGGTGGCTCGACGACGCGTCCCACACCGTCAGGCTGGCGCGCGGGTCGAGCGATGACGGCAGCAGGAACGGAAACATCGACGCGCCCACGCTCAGCACGATGCCGGCCACGCCCGCGGTGCTGCACAGCAGGGTCAGGATCTCGCGGCGCATGCGCAGCCCGGCCCAGGCACCCAGCGTGCCGGCAAAACCCAGCGCTGGTGCGACCAGCGTCCAGCGGTGGGCGGCGTAGTTGGTCAACCAGGCCCTGGGCTGGCTCTGCACGGTCTTCAGCAGCGGGTTGGACGGCCCGATCGGATCGATCGCGCTGGTGATGCTGTAGCCGTCGACGAAGCGCCACAACACGAGCCCCGCCAGCGCGTACAGCAGCACGACGGCGATGGCGGCCCCGCTGCCGAAGGCCCGCGCCCGCTCGGCCAGCGGTCCCTCGGCCTTCAACTGCAGCCAGGCACTGCCGTGCAGCACGAGCATGGCCACCGACACCAGGCCGCACAGCAGCGCGAACGGATTCAGCAGCGCGACGAAGCTGCCCTCGTAGAAAATGTGCATGTCCGGCGAGAAGCGGAACGGCACGCCCTGCAGCACGTTGCCCAGCGCCACACCGAAGATCAGCGCCGGCACGAAGCCGCTGAAGAACAGCACCCCGTCCCAGCGCGCACGCCAGGCCGGGTCGTCACGCTTGCTGCGGAACTTGAACGCGACCGGCCGCAGGATCAGCGCGGTGAGGATCGCGAACATCGCCAGATAGATACCCGAGAACGACACCGCGTACAGCTGCGGCCAGGCCGCGAAGATCGCGCCGCCGCCCAGGATCAGCCACACCTGGTTGCCCTCCCACACCGGCCCCACGCTGTTGATCACGACGCGCCGCTCCAGGTCGGTCCGACCCACGAAAGGCAGCAGCATGCCCACGCCGAGATCGAAGCCGTCGGTCACCGCGAACCCGACCAGCAGCACGCCGATCAGCGCCCACCAGATCAGGCGCAAGGTGTCGTATTGAATGAATTCATGCAAGACCATGGTTTACTCCGCTGCAGCGAAAGATGGGGGGACGGCGCGCGGCACCAGCCGCGGTTCGGCGCCGACGGCGGGCGGATGGTCCTGCGGCGGCCCCTTGCGGATCGCGTGCAGCATCAGCCGCATCTCGATCACCAGCAGCACGGTGTAGACCGCCACGAAACCCGCCAGGCTGATCAGCAAGGTGGTGACGCCCAGGTTGGACACCGCGGCGGCCGTGGGCAGCACGCCTTCGATCACCCACGGCTGCCGGCCGAACTCGGCCACCAGCCAGCCGGCCTCGATCGCGATCCAGGGCAGCGGAATCGCCCACACCGCCAGCTTGAGCAACCACCGATGGCGGTCCAGTTGCCGGCGTGCCGACAGCACGAAGAACGTGGCGGTCAGCAGGATCAGCCCGATACCGATGCCCACCATGATGCGGAACAGCCAGAACAGCGGCAGCACCTGCGGCACCGTGTCCCACGCCGCCTTGGCGATCTGCTCCGGCGTGGCCTGCCGCGGATCGTCGACGTAGCGCTTGAGCAGCAGCGCATAGCCGAGCGATGGCCCGTTGGCCTCGAACGCATCGCGCAACGCGGGCGGGATGGGCTCGCCCCGCTGCAGCCCGCGGATCTTCTGCAACGCGTCATACGCCAGGATGCCCTGGGCGATGCGTTCCTCGGCCCGCTTCACCAGATCGTTGATACCCGGGATCACCGTGTCGAGCGAGCGTGTGCCGATCAGCCCCATGACGATCGGCACGTGCAGCGCGTAGTGCGTCTCGCGCGCCGCCTGGTCAGGAAAGCCGACCAACGTGAACGCCGCCGGTGCCGGCTGCGTCTCCCACATGCCCTCGATCGCGGCCAGCTTCATCTTCTGGTGTTCGGTCGACAGGTAGCCGCTCTCGTCGCCCAGCACCACCACGGACAGTGCCGCGGCCAGGCCGAACGACGCGGCCACCGTCATCGAGCGCTTCGCCAGCGCGAGATGCCGCCCCTTCAGCAGATACCAGGCCGACACGCCGAGCACGAAGACCGACGCGCACAGATAACCGGCCGACACCGTGTGCACGAACTTGGCCTGCGCCACCGGGTTGAACAGCACGGCGGCGAAGTCGGTCACCTCCATGCGCATGGTCTGCGGGTTGAAGACCGAGCCCACCGGGTTCTGCATCCAGCCGTTGGCGATCAGGATCCACAGCGCCGAGAAGTTCGAGCCGATCGCGACGGCCCAGGTCACGATCAGATGGCCTTGCTTGGACAGCTTGTCCCAGCCGAAGAAGAACAGGCCGACGAAGGTCGCCTCGAGAAAGAACGCCATCAGCCCTTCGATCGCCAGCGGCGCGCCGAAGATGTCGCCGACGTAGTGGCTGTAGTAGCTCCAGTTCATGCCGAACTGGAACTCCATCACGACGCCCGTGGCGACACCCATCGCGAAGTTGATGCCGAACAGGATGCCCCAGAACTTGGTCATGTCGCGCCAGATCACGCGGCCCGCCATCACGTAGACGGTTTCCATGATCGCGAGCAGGACCGACAGCCCCAGCGTCAGCGGCACGAAAAGAAAGTGGTACAGCGCTGTGGCCGCAAACTGCAGCCGCGACAGCGCGACGATGTCGAGATCCATGGTTGAAATCCTCCTGTTTTTCCGGGCGTACCGTCAGTCCGGCCGCAGCGTCTGCAGCAGACCGTCGAACGCCATTTCCCCACGCCGCACGTCCGCGACGATACGCCCCTGGCGCAGGCAGACCAGGCGGTTCGCCAGCGCCGCCTCGCGCCGCAGATGCGTCGCGATCAGCAGTGTGTGGCCCTCGGCGTGCTGCGCCAGCCGGTGCAGCACGTCGCGCGCCGTGGCGGGGTCCACACCCTCGGTCGGCTCGTCGAGCAGCCACAGCGGCGCGCCCCGCAACAGCAGCCGCGCCAGCGCGAGGCGCCGCGCCTGTCCCCCCGACAGCCCAAGGCCGCCTTCACCCAGCACCGTGTCGAGGCCTGCGGCCAGGCTGTGCACGAACGGCGCGAGACCGGCGGCTGACAACGCATCCCACAGACGTGCATCGCCCGCGCCCGGCAACGCCAGGCACAGGTTGTCGCGCAGGCTGTCGCGAAACAGTTCGTTGTGCTGGGTCAGCAGGCACGACGCCACGGCCTGCACCCGGCCCGCCAGCGGCGTCAGCTCGCCGGCCACCAGCGCAAGCAGCGTCGACTTGCCGGCACCGCTCGGCCCGATCAGCGCCACACGTTCGCCTGCGGCCAGTTGCAGATCGATGCGGTGCAGGACGGGCTCGCTGCCACCGGCACCGCCAGCGGCGGCGCTGATACCGGCAAGGCACAACGCGGCCTGCACCGGCGCGGCCGCGTCCGTGCCCGCCGGCGGCAACTGCAGCCTCGGCGCAATGCGGCGTGCCGCCAGCAACGTGCGGCCGATGTCGAGCGCGCCCCGCTTCAAGGCGGCAAAGGGCTCGGCCGTGGCCAGCACCAGCAGCAGGGCGAGCGCCGCCACCGGAACGCCGACCGCACCGTGCTCCACCAGCGCGCCCACGGCCAGCAGCGTGCCGGCCAGTGCCATCGCGCCGAGCATGCCGTAGCCCGCGCCCGCGGCGGCATCGAGCCGGTTCAGCGCGTCGTCGGCACGGGCCAGCGTGCGGTCGGCCGCGGCGATGTGCGCGCGTTGCGCCGCGAGGCGCGTGGCCATCGCCAGCTCGGTCTGGCCCGCCACCAGATCGACGGTGCGTGCACGCAGCGCCTCGGTCGCATGGGCGCGCAGGCGGGCCGGCCGGCGTGCCCGGCGCGCCAGCCACCACGCCACGCCGAAGCTGCCGGCGACCAGCCAGCCCGCCAGGGCCAGCCCCAGTACCGGGTCGACCAGCGACAACGCAAGGCCTGCGGCGACAGCAGACGCACACAGCGTCGCCGCCGGGACCAGCAGGCGCAGGTACAGGCCTTCGAGGGCGTCGATGTCCGACGTCAGCCGGAACAGCAGTTGCGCCGGCCGTGCCAGCAGGCGGCGTGCCGCCTGCGGTTCGGACCAGCCGCGGAACAGACGCTCGCGCAGGCCGGCCAGCACCGCGAGCGTGGCGTCGTGCGTGACCAGGCGCTCGCCGTAGCGCAGGCCGGTGCGCCCTAGCGCCAGCAGGCGGATGCCGGCCGACGGCGCGAACACGTCGAACGCCCAGGCCGTTCCCGCACCGAGGCCGGCCAGCGCCGTCGCCGAGATGAACCAGCCGGACAGCCCCAGCAGCGCCATGCCGGCCAGCGCCGTGGCACACGCCAACACCATGCCGGCGCCCAGGCCGGCACCACGCTGCGCGCGCAGCACCGCCAGCACCTGGACCAGCGCCTCGCGGTCCAAGCTGCGCGACGGTTTCATGCCAGTTCTCCGTGCACCCGGTCCAGCCGCAGCGTGCGTTGCATCCGGGCGGCCAACACCGGGTCGTGCGTGGCGACCACCAGCGTGCGGCCGCGGGCGATCTGCAGCAGGGCCTCGGTCACCTCGGCCGCCGTTCGCGTGTCCAGATGCGCGGTGGGTTCGTCCACCAGCAGCAGCCCGGCCTGCGGATGCGCTGCCGCACGGGCCAGCGCCAGCCGCACCAGTTCGCCACCGGACAGGCCGATCCCACCCTCGCCCATGGCCGCGTCGGGCCGTGCCTGCGCCACCAGTCCCAGCGCTGCGCTGTGCAGTGCCGCGGCGACCACCACCGCATCCGCACCGGCACGGCCGAGCGCGATGTTGTGCCCCACGCTGCCGGCGAAGACATGCGGCTTCTGCGCCATCCATGCGATGCGGGCGCGCAATGCCGCAGCGGTTTCCGGTGCCATCGGCACCTGGTCGACCAGCACCCGGCCCGCCTGTGGCACGGCCAGGCCCGCCACCAGCGCGAGCAAGGTCGACTTGCCGCTGCCGCTGCCGCCGACCAGCGCAACGTGTTCGCCGGCGGCCACGTCGAGCGTGAACCCGTCGAACACCGGCGTCGCGGCCGTCGCATGGGTGAAGCGCAGGCCTTCCACCCGCAGCTCCACCGGCGCGGTACCGCCGGCCTGTGCGACACCCGCGATGGCCGCGCCGTCGTCGGCGCCCGCCAGGCCATGGCCGTCGGCACACAGCCGCCCGATCGCATCGATCGCCGCCACGCCGGCGGCACGGTCGTGCCAGGCAGCCGACAGCTCGCGCAGCGGCTCGAAGAAGGCCGGTGCCAGCAGCAGGATGAACACGCCCTGCCCCAGGCTCAGGCGCTGACCCCAGGCGCCGAACGGCAGTTGGCCGAGCAGGTGAAAACCGATGTAGACCGCCACCATCGCCACGCCCAGCGCTGAGAACAGCTCCAGCACGGCGGACGAGAGAAACGCGATGCGCAGCACCACCATCGTCCGCTGCCGCAGAGACTCGGCCGCGGCGCGCAGGCGCAGGGCCGTGGCGTCGACCGCCCCCAGCGCACGCAGCGTGGCCAGGCCGCGCAGGCGGTCGAGCAGAAACCCGTGCATGTCGCCCAGGCCGGCCAGTTGTGCTTCGCTCGCGGCCTGGGCCCGCCAGCCGACCAGGGCCATGAACAGCGGAATCAGCGGCGCGGCCACGAGCAGGATCGACGCCGCCACCCAGGACAGCGGCGCCACCACCGCGACGATGGCCAGCGGCAGCGCCAGCACCCGCCACTGCGCCGGCCGGAACCGCGTGAGGTACGGCAGCACGGCCTCGGCCTGCTCGGCCATCGCGCTGGCAGCGAGCCCCGACGCCGGCCGGGCCAGGTCCAGCGGCGAGCGGCTTGCCAGCGCCGCGGCCAGCCGCGCGCGCAGCGAAGACAACTCGTCGCGCGCCCCACGAAACACCCGGCGCACGCCCCAGGCCTCGCACAGCGCGCGCACCATGCCGAGCCCCAACACGCCGATGGCCGGCGCCTGGACCGACGCCAGGCCGCCGCCGTCCGCCAGGCGCTGCAACGCCAGCGCCAGCAAGGCCGCCTGCGGCAGCCACACCAGCGCCGCGGCGACCTGCAGCACCGACCCCGTGACGAGACCGGCGCGCCCCGTGGACGCCGCGAATGCCGGGGTCGGACGACTGGCCGGCAAGGGGTGGAGCCGAGTTTCCATGGTTTCGAATATACGACTATTTCAGTAATTACTGAAATATCAAGTCAAAAAAAAGCGCTGCCCCTCGACCCGTTCAGACCGCGATGCGCACCGCCCAATGCGCCGCGGCGACGAGCGTCCCGATCAGCACCAGGACCAGCACGACGGCGACCAGCAGCAGCGGCAACGGGTTGCCCGTGCGCGCCAGCGCGTCGGCATTGGCGCGGTTGCCCAGGCCGATGAAACTCCAGAGGACGGTCCGGATGTACTGCAAGAGGTTGACCATGTCATCTCCCAAAAACGCGGCCGAGCGCCGCCATGTCCCGACTATGCGCCCCAAACGCCGCCAAAAACAGCATCAGTGGCGGTCGATTCCACCGTAGCAGTGCTTGCCCATGGGGCCGATGGTGCCAAGCGCGTCCCACGCCCCGGAGACGGCGGCGCGCAGTGTAGGATCCGCGTCCCGGTTCAGCCGCTCCTCGCTCGTGTGCACAGCATGTCTCTTCCGTCGACCTCCCTGGACAAAGCCAAGATCAAGATCCTGCTGCTCGAAGGCATCCATGCCTCCGCGCTGGACGTGCTGCACGCGGCGGGCTACACCAACATCGAGTCGCTGCCGGCGGCGCTGCCCGACGCGCAGCTGAAGGAGAAGCTCGCCGACGTGCACTTCCTCGGCATCCGCTCGCGCACCCAGCTCACGGCCGAGGTGTTTGCGCAGGCGCACAAGCTGGCAGCGGTGGGCTGCTTCTGCATCGGCACCAACCAGGTCGACCTGGAAGCCGCGCGCGAACTGGGCATCGCTGTGTTCAACGCGCCGTATTCCAACACCCGCTCGGTGGCCGAGCTGGTGATCGCCGAGGCGATCCTGCTGCTGCGCGGCGTGCCGCAGAAGAACGCGGTCGCGCACCGCGGCGGCTGGCTGAAGTCGGCCGACAACGCGTTCGAGATCCGTGGCAAGACGCTGGGTGTCGTGGGTTATGGCGCCATCGGTACGCAGCTGTCGGTGCTGGCCGAAGGCCTGGGCATGCAGGTGCTGTTCTACGACGTGGTCGCCAAGCTGCCGCTGGGCAATGCGCGCCAGGTCGCCAGCCTGCACGAACTGCTGGGCGCGAGCGACATCGTCACGCTGCACGTGCCCGAGACGCCGTCGACGCAATGGATGATCGGCGCCGAACAGATCGCCGCGATGAAGCCTGGCGGCATCCTGATCAACGCCTCGCGCGGCACCGTGGTCGAGATCGATCCATTGGCCGACGCGCTGAAGGCCGGCCATCTGCTGGGCGCCGCGATCGACGTGTTCCCGACCGAGCCGCGCGGCAACAAGGACGAGTTCCAGTCGCCGCTGCGCGGGCTCGACAACGTGATCCTCACGCCGCACATCGGCGGCTCCACGCTCGAGGCGCAGGCCAACATCGGCATCGAGGTCGCCGAGAAGCTGGTGCGCTACAGCGACACCGGCACCACCACCTCGTCGGTCAACTTCCCCGCGGTGGCGCTGCCGGCCCACCCGGGCAAGCACCGGCTGCTGCACATCCACCACAACGTGCCGGGCGTGCTGTCGGAGATCAACCGCATCTTCTCGGACAACCACATCAACATCGCGTCGCAGTTCCTGCAGACCAACGAGAAGATCGGCTACGTGGTGATCGACCTGGACGCCGGCTCGTCCGAACTGGCGCTGGAAAAACTCGCCAAGGTGCCAGGCACGATCCGCAGCCGCGTGCTGTTCTAGGGCCTGGCCGCCGCGCGCTACACCAGGTTGCGCATCGCCTGCGCCGTGTCGCGCAGCACCGGCAGCACGCGGTCCACCGCATCCGGGCCGCTCTCCTGGCCCATCGGCATCGTCACGCTGAGCGCGGCGATGGCCTCGCCCTTCAGGTTGCGCAGCGGCACGGCGATGCCGCGGTAGCTCAGTTCGAGCTGTTGTTCCGACAGCGCCCAGCCCTGGGTGCGAATGCGCATCAGCACGGCACGCAGTTCGGCCCGGTCGGTGACGGTGAACGAGGTGTAGGCCTTCAGCTCGCGCGTCGCCAGCCAGTGGTCAAGCACGCGGTCGTCGCGCAGCGCCAGCAGCAGCAGGCCGGCGGCGGTCAGCGGCGCCAGCACCCGCGCCCCCAGCACGTAGCCGACGTTCATCACCCGCGTCGAACCGTTGCGCGCGACGTAGACGATGTCTTCCCCATCCTGCACCGCCAGGTAGGCGATCTCGTGCGTGCCGGCGGTGATGCGCTGCAGGAAGGGCTGCACGATGCGCGGCAGCCGCGCCGAATCCAGGTAGCTCTGGCCCAGGCGCAGCACGCGCGGCGTGAGCCAGAACAGCTTGCCGTCGGTGCCCACATACCCCAGGTGGGCCAGCGTCAGCAGGTGGCGCCGGGCGGCGGTGCGCGTCAACCCGCAGCGCTGGCCGGCCTGCGTGGCGCTCATCCGCGGATGGGCGTCGTCGAAGGCTTCGAGCAGGCCCAGGCCTTTTTCCAGGCCGGCGATCCAGTCGCGGCGGTCGAGCGGCGCACTGTCGGCGCGGGGGGCGGCATCGGCCATGGCGTCTCTGTGTAAACCCTAGTTCCGTACGATGATCGAACTGATTTGCGCGGTATTCGTTCAGGATCATCGCCGAAAACGGCGCACGGGCGGTGCCAGCCTCTACATTTCAGGCCCGAAATCTCCATTCGCCCGTGCCGATGCCCGCTGTTGCTTCCTCCGCCTCCGATGCCCTGGTGCCGACCATCGATGGCGCCACCGAGGTCTATCTGATCGTCGGCGACCCGGTCGAGCAGGTGCGCGCCCCGCAGACCTTCAACCGCGTGTTCGCGCTGCTCGGCATCAACGCCGTGCTGGTGCCCGCGCAGGTGGCGCCAAACGACCTGCCGACCTTCGTGCGCACCGTGTTCCAGGCCGGCAACATCAAGGGCCTGTGGGTGGCGATCCCGCACAAGGCGCCGATGGTCGACCTGCTCGACCACTGCAGCACCATCGGCCGCGTGGCCGGCGCGGTCAACGCGGTGCGCCGCCGGCCGGACGGCAGCCTGGAAGGCGCGCTGTTCGACGGCGAGGGCTTTCGGGGCAGCCTGGCGCATTTCGGCATCCCGTATGCGGGCCGTCGGGCGTTGATCCTCGGCGCCGGCGGGGGCGCATCGGCGATCGCGGCCTCGCTGGCGCTGGCCGGCCCAGAGGCCTGCGCCGAGATCGCGCTGGTCGACCCGGTGCCCGGCAAAGCGCAGGCGGTCGCGGCGCGCATCGCCGCGGCCGCCCCGGTACCGGTGCATGCGGTGGCCGGCAACGACCCCGCGGGCTATGACCTGGTGGTCAATGCCTCGCCGCTCGGCCTGCAGGCGCACGACCCACTGCCCTGCGACGTGGCCCGCATCGCGCCGCATGCCGCGCTGGTCGACATCCTGATGAAGAACCAGCCGACGCCGCTGGTGCGCGCCGCACGGGCCCGCGGCCTGGTGGCCCAGCCCGGCTTCGAGATGCTGATCCAGCAGACCCCGCCCTACCTCGACTTCTTCGGCTGGCACGACGCCGCCGAACGGGTGCGGCGCGACGCCGGTTTCCTGCGGGCGCTGATGGTGCCGCCGGAGCTGCTGGCCGAGACCCGCACACCCGCCTGATTTTCCTGACCCCAACCCAACCTCGAGGAGACCTGCCATGCCCCAACCGACCACCACCCGCCGCTTCGCGTTCCATGCGCTGGCGCTTTGCGCTGTGGCCACCGTCGCCCTGAGCGGTGCCGCGTTCGCGCAATCCACGATCAGAATAGCCAACATCGTCGAGCTGTCCGGCGGCGGCGCGACGGCCGGCACCAACTTCAAGAACGGCGTCGAGTTGGCCGTGAAGGAGATCAACGCCGCCGGCGGCATCCTCGGCAAGAAGATCGAGACCACCACAGCCGACACGCAGAGCAACCCCGGCATCGCCAAGGGCCTGACGCAGAAGGCCATCGACAACGACGTGTTCGCGATCTTCGGCCCGGTGTTCTCGGGCTCGATCATGGTCAGCATGGCCGAGAGCCGCCGTGCCGAGGTGCCCAACTGGACCGGTGGCGAGGCCGCCAGCATCACCGAGCAGGGCAACCCCTACGTGTTCCGCACCAGCTTCACGCAGGCCAGCGCGATGCCCAAGGTGGCGAAGTACATCACCACCAAGTCGAAGAGCCTCGCCGTGCTCTACGTCAACAACGACTTCGGCAAGGGCGGGCTCGACATGATCAAGAAGGCGCTGGCCGGTTCACCGACGAAGATCGCCGCCGAGATCTCGACCGAACCCGGCCAGGTCGACTGGTCGGCCGCCGTGCTGCGTGCGAAGAACAGCGGCGCCGACGCCGCCTTCGTCTACACCAACGAGGAAGAATCGGCCCGTGCGCTGCGCGAGCTGAAGAAGCAGGGCTGGGACAAGCCCGTCATCGGCGAGACCACGCTCACCGGCCAGAAGGTCATCGAACTCGCCGGCGACGCCGCCAACGGCGCCGTGGCCCACGTGGGCCTGACGGTGGACGCGCCGATCCCGGCGATGCTGAAGTTCAAGGCCACCTTCTACCAGGACTACAAGTACATCTCGGACCACAACGGCATCAAGGGCTACACCGGCGTCTACACGCTGAAGGCCGCGATCGAGAAGGCCGGCAAGCTCGACCGCAAGGCCGTGGCGCAGGCGATGAAGGGCCTGAAGATCAGCGCCGCCAAGTACCCGGGCGTCATCCTCGACGTGGCGTTCGACGACAAGGGCGACCTCGACCGCGACAGCTTCATGGTCGAGGTCAAGGGCGGCAAGCAGGAGGTCGTCGCCACGCTGCCGCCGCTCGGCGCCGCGGCGAAGAAGTAAGCAACCCCTCTCCCCGACCCTCTCCCGCAAGGGGATAGGGAGCAAGACCAATGACCGACTTTCTGCAACTGTTCTTCAGCGGCCTGGCCACCGGCAGCATCTACGGGCTGGCCGCGCTCGGCTTCACGCTGCTGTGGCAGGCAGCCGGCACGATCAACTTCGCCCAGGGCGAGTTCGTGATGCTGCCGGCCTTCATGATGCTGGCCTTCCTGCACTTCGGCGCGCCGCTGCCGGTGAGTTTCCTGCTGGCCGCGATCGCGTCGGTGCTGGTGCTGGGCTGGGTCTTCAAGCGCGCCGTGGTCGACCCGCTGCTGCGCTTCGGCATGATGCCGATCGTGGTCGCCACCATCGGCCTGGGCATCGTGATGCGCAACGGCCTGCGTGCCGGCTACAGCGCCGAGGCGCACCCGTTCCCGGGCATGTTCGGCGAACAGCTGCTGAAGGTGGGCGGGGTCACGGTCAGCGTGGCCGACGTCGGCACGCTGGTGCTGGCGCTGCTGATCGTCTCGGGCACGCAGGCCTTCCTGGCGCGCACCGTCACCGGCCGCGCGATGCAGGCGGTGGCGCAGAACACCGAGTCGGCCTCGGTGCTGGGCATCGACGTGCCGCGCATGATCTTCTACACCTTCGCCATCAACGCGGTGCTGGCCTGCGCCGCCGCGCTGCTGGTGACGCCGACCTACCTGGCCAAGTTCGACATGGGCGAGGGCCTGGGCACCAAGGCCTTCTTCGCGGCCATCATCGGCGGCTTCAACAATTCGCGCGGCGCACTGCTGGGCGGCGTGATCGTCGGCGTCAGCGAGAACCTGGCCGCGGCCTACATCTCGCCGGCCTACAAGGACGCGGTGGCGCTGGTGATCTTCATGGTCGTGATCCTCTTCAAGCCGCAAGGCCTCCTGGGCAAGAAAGAGGAGCGCAAGGTATGACCCACCCCCGTTTCTTGCTCACTGCGTGTAGCCGAATCCCCCCTCAAGGGGGCAACACCAGCGGCCCGGCGAAGCGGGTTCCGCGGTGTTTCTGGCATCGGGCCATGCGACACACCTGCGACGCGGATCTTGCGGAAGGATGGCTGCGATGAGAAAAACCTCCGTTGCCATCGCCGCCGTCTCGGCCGTGCTGCTGCTGGCCACGCCGCTGTTCCTGAAGAACTACGGCATCTACCTGCTGACCTACTGGCTGGTGTTCGTGCTGGCGACGATGGGGCTCAACCTGACGATCGGCTACGCGGGGCAGAAGTCGCTCGGCCACGCGGCGTTCTTCGGCATCGGCGCCTACACCGTCGCGATCCTGCTGAAGGCCGGCATCAGCTGGTGGATCGGCATGCCGGCCGCCGCGCTGCTGTGCTTCGTGGCCGGCCTGGTGCTCGGGTTTCCGGCGCTGCGGGTGCAGACCATCTACCTCGCGTTCGCGACGCTCGGTTTCAACACCGCCGTGTGGCTGGTGATGCGCAACGAAGAGTGGCTGACCGGCGGCACCTTCGGCATCAACAACGTCGCGCGGCCGGGCTTCCTCGGCATCGCGCTCGACGGCAACCTGCCCTACTACTACTTCGTGCTCGGCACGACGGTGCTGCTGTCGCTGCTGCTGCTGGGCCTGCTGCGCTCGCCCTGGGGCAAGGCCTTCACCGCGCTGCGCGACAACCCGATCCGCGCCGAGAGCCTGGGTATCGACATCCGCCGCTACACGCTGCTGTCGTTCGCGATCGGCGCGGCCTATGCGGGCGTGGCCGGTGCATTGTTCGCGTCGCTCGTGCAGTTCATCGAGCCGGCGCCGTTCGCCGTCAGCGCGTCGATCATGATGTACCTGATGGTGGTACTGGGCGGGCCGGGCTACTTCTTCGGGCCGGTGCTGGGCGCGGCGATGGGCGTGGTCGTGCCCGAGTGGATCCGCGATGTGCCCGGCGTGGCCAACTGGTATCTGCCGCTGTTCGGCGCCGCCGTCATCGTGCTGATGGTCTGGCTGCCCGACGGCCTGCTGAGCCTGCCCGACCGCCTGAAGGCGCGGCGCCAGTCCAAGGAGGCCAGCGCCGCCCGCGCGGCCGCCGTGCCGCTGGCGCAGACCACAGGCGCAACGCGATGAGCACGGCGCTGCTGAAGGTCACCGACCTGAAGAAGTCCTACGGCGCGATCCAGGCCGTGGGCGGCGTCAGCTTCCATGTGGAGCCGGGCGAGATCTTCGGCGTGATCGGCCCCAACGGCTCGGGCAAGACCACGCTGTTCAACAGCATGCTGGGCCAGATCACGCCCGACGGCGGGCGCATCGAGCTCAACGGCGAGGACGTGACGCGGCTCGGCCCGCTGCAGCTCAACCGCAAGGGTGTGGGCCGCACCTTCCAGACGCTGCAGGTGTTCGGCAAGATGACAGTGCGCGACAACCTGATCGTCGCCGCGCAGGAGCACCGCGGCACGATGTTCGGCCGCATGTTCGCGCCCGGCGACTCGGGCCTGGGCGCCAGGGCCGATGCGCTGATCGACCGCTTCCGCATCCGCCACGTCGCCGACAAGAAGGCTGGCGAACTCAGCTACGGCCAGCAGAAGCTGGTCGACATCGCGATGGCCTTCATGAGCGAACCCGCGCTGGTGCTGCTCGACGAGCCCTGCGCCGGCGTCAACCCCAGCCTGGTCGGCGGCATCGGCACGCTGCTGAAGGACCTGAACCGCGACGCCGCCGCCACCCGCAGGAGCAGCTTCGTCGTGATCGAGCACAACATGGACTTCGTGATGGACCTGTGCCACCGCATCATGGTGATGGTCGAGGGCCGCGTGATGGCCATCGGCACGCCGGCGGAAATACGCGCGAACAAGCAGGTCCTCGATGCCTATCTGGGTGCATGACATGAGCAACACCTGCATCGCATTCGACGACGTCGTCGCCGGCTACAAGGATTTCATGATCCTGAACAACCTGAGCTTCGAGGCGAAGACGGGGTCCATCACGCTGCTGCTCGGCCCCAACGGCGCGGGCAAGTCGACGGTGCTGAAGACGCTGTTCGGCCTGCTCAAACCGCGCCAGGGCCGCGTGCTGCTCGATGGCGCGGACATCGGCGGCGCCTCGCAGAAGGCGCTGCTGGCCCGGGGCATCGCCTTCGTGCCGCAGGGCCGCAACCTGTTTCCGCAGCTGACCGTGTGGCAGAACCTGGAGCTGGGCGGCATCACGCTCGGCACGAAGACGACCCACGCGCGCATCCCCGAAGTGCTGGAGTTCTTTCCGCGCGTGAAGGAGCGGCTGCATTCGCAGGCCTCGGCGCTGTCGGGCGGCGAGCAGAAGCAGCTGGAGATCGGCCGCGCGCTGCTGCTGCGGCCCAAGGTGCTGCTGATCGACGAGCCCAGCATCGGCCTGTCGCCGATCGTCGTGGGCGACGTGTTCAAGCTGCTGCGCCGCCTGGCCGACCAGGGCACGACGGTGCTGATGGTCGAGCAGAACGTGAAGAGCGCGCTGAAGATCTCCGACGAAGCGATCGCGCTCGAATCGGGCCGCCTGGTTCTGCAGAAGCCGGCGTCCGCGCTGCTGGCCGACCCACACATCGAGCGCTTGTTCCTCGGCGGCGCGGCGACGGCCGCACCGGCACCACACGAAGCCGCGCCGTCCACCGTCTGAGCACCGTCCAGGCACCTCACAAGGAGTCCGAACCATGAGCGACCTGTTGCTGGATGCCCGCCGCGAGCCCTTGCAGGCGTCCTTCAGCGATGCTGCCAACCCGCTGGGGCTGGATGGCGTCGAGTTCATCGAATACGCGACGCCCAAGCCGCAGGCGCTCGGTCAGGTGCTGGAGATGATGGGCTTCAAGCCGGTGGCGCGGCACCGCTCGCGCGAGGTGCAGCTGTACCGCCAGGGCGGCCTCAACATCGTGGTCAACGCGCACCCCACCGAGGTGCAGGGCGCGGGCCACGGTAGCGAATCGCCGGTGCTGTCGGCCGTGGCGCTGCGGGTGCGCGACGCGCGCGCGGCCTACCAGTACGTGCGCGAGCGCGGCGCCTGGGAGGTGCCGACCCATGCCGAGGTGATGGAGCTCAACATCCCGGCGATCCACGGCGCCGGTGGCAGCCGCATCTACTTCGTCGACCGCTGGCGCGAGTTCTCGATCTACGACGTCGACTTCCTGCCGATCCCTTCGGTCGACCCGCGCCCGGCGGCCACGGCGGGCCTGCATTTCTTCGGCGTGGTGCAGTACATCGGCCTGGACCGCAGCTACGACTGGATCGAGTTCTACCGCGAGCTGTTCGGCATGGAACTGATCCCCGACGCGATGCGCTTCGGCATCATGCCCAAGGGCACGCTGATGCGCAGCCCGGCGCTGGACGACGCCAACAGCTTCATGCTGCAGCTGATCGAGCCTGAGCCCAATGTGCAGGACACCGACGAGCGGCTGCAGCGCATCGGCCTGGGCGTGCCCGACGTGCTGGCGGCGGTGGCCGCACTGCGACAGAACGGCGTCGAGTTCGTCGAGACGCAGGCGGCCCACACCGAGAGCCGCGGCGCCATCACCAAGACCTACCTGGGCTCGGTCGTCTTCGAACTCGTCCACAGCGACAAGCCATGAACGCGCATCCGATCCAGGGCTTCGGCATGGACACGATCACGCTGGCCGGGCCGCTGGCGGCCAAGCTGCGGGCGATGCGCGACGCCGGGTTCGAGCAGGTGATGCTGAAGGCCAATGACGTGGTCGGCCACCCCGGCGGCATCGAGGCCGCAGTGGCGGAGGTGCGGGCGAGCGGGTTGCGCGGCACGGGGTTCCAGGTGCTGCGCGACTTCGAGGGCCTGTCGGGCCACCTGCACGACTACAAGGTCGACATCGCCAAGGCCATGCTGCAGATGTGCGCCGCACTCGACTGCAAGGTGCTGCTGGCCTGCTCGTCGACCTCGACCCACGCCACGCAGGATATCGACCTGATCGCCCGCGACCTGCGCAAGCTGGCGATGCTGGCCGTGCCGCTGGGCATCCGCATCGCCTACGAAGGCCTGTCCTGGGGCCGCACCGTCAACGAGTTCACCACGGCGTGGGACGTGGTCTGCCGGGCCGACTGCCCCAACCTCGGCCTGGGCCTGGACTCGTTCCACATCTTCGCGGCGAAGACTTCGCTGGAGGAGATCGACTACCTCGACCCGGCCAAGATCTTCCTGGTGCAGCTGGCCGACTTCATGTGGCAGGAGACCCGCACCTTCGAGGAACGCATGCGCACGGCGCGCAGCTTCCGCGTGTTCCCCGGCGAAGGCGTGCACAGCGCGCAGCTGGCCGACCTGGTGCTGCGGCTCGACCGCCTGGGCTACCGCGGCGACTACAGCTTCGAGGTCTTCAACGACGACTACCAGCAGTTGCCGCTGCCCGTGGTGGCGGCACGCGGCCGCAAGAGCGCGCTGTGGCTGGCCGAGGACGTGCTGCGCCGCTCCACGCCGCTGCCCAATGCGCTGCGGCTGAAGGAACGCGCGATCGGCACGCTCGCCAATCTGGCCCCTGTCGACGACATGGCGGCAAGCAGGATACGCCGGCTGATCGGATAGATACCGAATGATGCGGGCGGTCGGCCCACTTGAGGTTCCGTCACAGTCCGTACACAATGCTTCGAGGCACGGCGCGCAGAATGCGTCGCTACAGGAAGCAACAGAGGCGCATCATGCAGCCGTTCGATGTCATCGACCTGTTAAGGACCGAGTTCCCCGATGCAGCGATCGTGACGACCGGCGATGGCGTCGTGGTCTATTGGAGCCTCGGGGCGCTCAACGTCTACGGCTACGCAGAAACCGAGGTCGCGCAGCACAAACTGGTCGAGTTGATCGTTCCGCCGACACACGCGCACGAACACGCCCTGCGCATGCAGGAAGCGCTGCGCAACGGCAACGTGACCTACGAATCGGTTCGCCGCAGAAAGGATGGATCGCTCCTGTATGCCGATGTCTCCGCCAGGCGCATGTCGACGCCGGGCGGTGCCGCGCCGCTGATCCTGCTGGTCGAGAAGGACGTGACACCCATCAAGGTGATGCGCGACGCGAGACTGATGGAAGCGCGATTCCGTGACCTGCTGGAGTCGACCCCCGACGGGATCGTGATGGCCAATCCGACCGGCCACATCGTCATTGCCAACAGCCAGGCTGAAAAACTGTTTGGCTACGCGGCAGGCGAACTGCTCGGGAAATCGGTCGACCTGTTGCTGCCGGAGCGCTACCGCAAGGCGCACGTGGGCCACCGCTCCAACTACCTCTTCCAACCCCACAAACGCGCCATGGGTTCGGGACTCGATCTGGCGGGCAGGCGCAAGGACGGCACCGAGTTCCCGATCGAGATCAGCCTCAGCCCTCTCCACACCGAGGAGAGCGCATTCGTCATGAGCGCAATCCGCGACATCAGCGAGCGCAAGAACTTCGAGAAGACACTCCAGGAGAAGAACCTCGAACTGGCCAAGGCCAACCAGGCGAAAGACCGTTTTCTCGCCGGCATGAGCCATGAACTGCGCACGCCGCTGAATGCCATCATCGGCTTCACCGGCACGCTGCTGATGAAGCTGCCCGGCCCGCTGACGGTGGACCAGGACAAGCAGCTGCGCACCGTGCAGGGCAGCGCACGTCACCTGCTGGCCCTGATCAACGACCTGCTCGATGTTGCCAAGATCGAGGCCGGCAAGGTGGAGCTGCAACTCGAGCGCATCGACTGCCGCACCGTGCTGGAAGATGTGGCGGCCACCTTGCGTCCGCAAGCAGAGCTGAAGGGGCTGGTGTTCGAACTCGCAACACCCACCGTGGAATGCGGCCTGCTGACGGACCGCCGCGCATTGAGCCAGATCGTCATCAACCTGACGAGCAACGCCATCAAGTTCACGCCCGCAGGCCGGGTACGGATTTGCCTGACGCAAACGCCGTCGGCGGCCGGCAACGTCCGGACCGACATCGCCGTCGAAGACACCGGCGAAGGCATCGCGCCCGCTGACCATGGCAAGCTGTTCGGCGCGTTCAGCCGCATCGGGCAGCGCAGCGGCCTGCAATCGGAAGGCACCGGCCTGGGCCTCCACCTCAGCCTCAAGTTGGCCAAACTGCTGGGTGGCGACATCGTCGTCGACAGCGCGCCGGGCCGGGGCAGCCGATTCATGCTGACCTTGCCGGGAGCCTGAGCATGCCGGCCCGCATTCTCGTCGTCGAAGACAACGCCGCCAATCTGGAGTTGGCCCGCTACCTGCTGGCGCATGCAGGCTACGAGGTGCTGGTGGCCACCGATGGCGGCGAGGGACTGCGCCTCGCGCTGCAGGAACAGCCCGACCTGATCATCAGTGACCTGCAGATGCCTGTCCTGGACGGTTACGCGCTGCTCGCGGCGCTGCAGCGCACGCCCTGCAGCGCAGGCATTCCCGTTCTGGCGTTGACCGCATTCTCCATGCCAGGCGACCGCGAACAGGTCATGCGGGCCGGCTTCCATAGCTATCTTTCCAAGCCGATCGAGCCCGAGCGCTTCGTCGAGCAGGTCGCAGCCCTGCTGGGCGCTACCGTGCCGGATCGCACCACGGTGCCGGCCGCCACACCAAAGGAAGGCTGAGGTGGCGCGCGTCCTGGTCGTCGATGATCTCGCGACGAACCGCGAGTTGGTGGTGACCTTGCTCGGATACGCCGGACACCAGTTGGCGGAAGCTGGTGACGGCGAAGAGGCCCTGGCGCAGGTGCGCAAGTTCCGCCCGGACCTGGTGGTCTGCGACATCCTGATGCCGACGATGGACGGCTACCAGTTCGTGCGGCAATTGCGTGGCGACCCGGCGATTGCCTCAACCGAGATCATCTTCTACACGGCCACCTTCCTGGAGCGCGAAGCCCATACCCTGGCAGCAGCCTGCGGGGTGCGGCATGTGCTCACCAAACCATGCGAGCCCGAAGACATCCTCGCCGCCGTGCAGGCCGCGCTGGCGCACGACCGGCCTGAAGCGCCCTTGGTCAGTGCGGCTCCCGAGTTCGACCGCGCCCACCTCCGCCTGGTCACCGACAAGCTGGCCGAGAAAGCAGACCAGCTCGAACACGCCAACCGACGCCTGGCCGCGCTGATCGACCTGAGCGTACAACTGGCATCGGAACGCGAACCGGCGACGCTGCTCGAGAAGTTCTGCCGCAGCGTGCGCGCCTTGTTCGGCTCGCGGCTGGCGTTGCTCTCGGTAAGGGACAAGGCCGAACCCACGGCACTGCACTTTTTCGCGCACGGTCTGCGCCACGAGGAAGCCGTGCTCTTCCAGCGCATGCAGGCCGAGCCGGTGCTGCAGTCCGGCAGCACCACCGCGCTGCTGCCCTGCCGCTTCGACGAAAGCACCGGCAACGCGGCGTTGCGCGACACCCTGGCCCGGCACGTGCCGGGGGCGCGCACCGCTGTGCTGGCGCCCGTGGTGTCGCTGCACAACTGGTATGGCTGGATCCTGCTGGTCGACAGGCTGGGCGGCGACAGCTTCAGCGAGGAAGACGAGCGCACGCTGGCGGTACAGGCAACGCAGGTGGGCCGCATCTACGAGAACGGAAGTCTGTACGCCAAGGTCCAGCAGCAGATCGGCCTTCTGCAGGTGCAGGCTCTGGAGCGCGAACGTGAGGGTGCCTTGCTGCGACTCGAACACACGGTGGCGCGCGCACTCGCGGTCGCCGATGAACTGCAGGGGGGCGTGGCCACCGTGCTGCAGGCCATTTGCGCATCGCAACAGTGGGAAGTCGGGCGCTACTGGCAAGCCGACGAGTCTGTCGGCTTGCTGCGCCTGGCGATGGAGTTCGATACAGCAACGGGGTCGACCGCCGACAACCCGCCACAGAACGTGACCGTGCTCAGGCCTGGCGAAGGCTTGGCCGGGTACGTCTGGCTGTCGGGCCAGGCCATGTGGGTGCCGGACCTGCGCGCCGAACCCCGGCTGAAGCACAGGGCCGTGCTGCGCCAGGACGGTCTGCTGAGCGCAAGCCTGTTCCCCCTCGTCAGCGACGGCCGTGCGATCGGCGTCCTGTCGTTCCTGAGCCGCAACACCCGCCAGCCTGACGAGCGGGTGAAGGCCTCAGCGCGCGTGATCGGCAACCAGCTCGGGCAGTTCGTGCGCCGCAAGGAGACCGAGGAAGCGTTGAAGGCATCCGAGCACTTCATCCGTTCAACGCTGGACTCTCTGCTGGAGCACGTCTGCGTGATCGACAGCAACGGCGTCATCCTCACCGTGAACCGCGCCTGGCGCGAATTCTCCGCCTCCGAGAACGGAGACCCGCTGCGCGTGCTGGAAGGCGCGAACTACCTGCAGGCCTGCGATCAGGCCCAGGGCGAAGGTGCTGCCGACGCCGTTGCCATGGCAACAGGCATCCGCGAGGTGATCGACGGGCGGCAGAACATCTTCGCCATGGAGTACCCCTGCGGATCGGCGACGGAGGCGCGCTGGTTCCTCGCACGGGCGTCGCGCTTTGCCGGATCGGGCCCGGTGCGTGTGGTGGTCGCACACGAGGACATCACCGAACGCAAGCACGCGGAGCAGCGCATCCGGCGACTGCATCGCGTGTCGACAGTGCTCAGCGAGATCAACGCGCTGATCGTGCGCGTGACCCACCGCGACGAACTGTTCCGCGAGGCTTGCCGCATCGCCATCGGGACGGGGCGGTTCAACAAGGCCTGGATCGGCCTGCTCCACCAGGATCCGTTGAGGATCGAGGTGGTGGCTGCCAGTGATGGCGCCAGTAACAGCGGTTATTTCGAGCAGGTCGCGACCGAATTGCAGCAGCACCTGAACAGCGGCAGCCCGCAGTTCGAACAGCTGGTCGTGCGCCAGCAACCGCTGGTGGTCAACGACATTGCCGCGAGCACCTGGATGACGCTGCGGGAAGCGGCACTCAAGTCCGGTTCGCGCTCGGTCGTTGCCCTTCCCCTGGTGGTGGGAAACCAGACGTTGGGTCTCATCCTGCTCCATGCGGACGAGGTCGATTTCTTCGATGCGGAGGAGCTGAAGCTGTTGCGGGAGCTGGCGGGCGACCTGTCCTTCGCCATGGACCATCTGCGCCAGGCAGAGCAACTGAACCGTCTGGCCTATTACGACGCGTTGACGGGCCATGCCAACAGCATGTTGTTCCGCGAGCGCAGCGCACAGTTCGTCGACGCCGCGATGGCCAGCCATTCCCGGCTGGCCATCGGGTTGCTGGACATCGAGCGTTTCAAGTCGATCAACGATGTCTGGGGCCGCCACACGGGTGACGCGTTGCTCCGCCAGGTGGCCGAGCGCGTGTCATCGGTGCTGGGCGACCGCAGCAGGATGGCGCGCGTGGGCCCGGACCAGTTCGCCGTGGTGCTGCAGAACGCTCCCCAGGGGATCGAACTGGCGAGGAGCCTCGACGACTTCTACCGGGCCTGCTTCGGATCGGCATTCGATATCGACGGGTCGACGATCCACGTGGCGGCGCGTGCGGGATTTGCACTGTGTCCGGACGACGGAGGCGATGCGGGAACGCTCTTCAGCCATGCGGAGGCGGCGGTCAAGCGTGCCAAGCGCTCGACCGAACGCGTGCTGCTCTACGACGCCCACATGAGCAAGGTGATTGCGGAGAAGATCGCGCTCGAGATGCAGCTTCGCGACGCGCTGGAACGCACCCGCTTCGTCCTGTACTACCAGCCCAAGGTGGATGCGGTCACGCGCGGCATCGTTGGCGTCGAGGCGCTGATACGCTGGCAGGACCCCGAGCTCGGCCTGGTGCCGCCGGGCAGGTTCATCCCGTTGATGGAAGAGACCGGGCTGATCGTCGACGTCGGCTCCTGGGCGTTGCGGCAGGCCGCCGAAGATCGCAGAGGCTGGGTGCGACAGGGGCTGACCGCACCCCACGTGGCAGTCAATGTGTCGGCGGTGCAACTGCGCAAGCGGGATTTCGTGGACACCGTCCTGCTGGCTCTGGGCACGCGCGACGCAGCCGCGGGCATCGACCTCGAGATCACCGAAAGCGCCGCGATGGAGGACATCGACGACACCATCGCCAAGCTCCAGCATCTGCGCTCGCACGACATCGCGTTGGCAATCGACGACTTCGGCACTGGCTACTCTTCTCTGGCCTACCTCAGCAAGCTGCCCGCGCAGACACTCAAGATCGATCGCGCGTTCACGATGTCGATGAACGAAGACGCCAACACGCTGACGCTGGTGTCCACGATGATCTCGCTGGCCCACGCGTTGCGCATGCAGGTCGTGGCCGAGGGCGTCGAGACGGAGCAGCAGGCGGACACGTTGCGGCAGCTGCACTGCGACCAGCTCCAGGGTTATCTGATCAGCAGGCCGGTTCCTGAGCCGGTCTTTGCCCGGATGCTGCAGGCCGCCTGTTCGAGCCGGTAGCACGAACAGGCTTTGTTCAGACCTGCGGCACGCTGTACTCGCCCGACGCCAGGCGGAAGGTCGTGCGTTTCATCAGGCGCGGCTGGTCCAGGCGCATTTCGTCGCGGCGGTGCATGGTGCAGCCGTTGTCCCACATCAGCAGGTCGCCGTTGTGCACCTTGTGGCGGTAGGTCAGCGACGGATGGCCGCCGGCCTCGAACAGGATGGGCAGTACGCGCGCATTCTGTTCGTCCGACAGGCCTTCGATCGAGATCAGCGTGGTCGGGTCGGCATAGAGCGATTTGCGGCGGGTGCGCGGATGCGTCAGCACCACCGGGTGGCGCGCATCGGGCAGGCTCAGCAGCGCGTTGGCCTTCTCCTTGTCCTTCAGCTCCAGCGTGTTGAGCATCGCGTAGCGCTTGGCGTAACGGTAGACACCCGTGCGCCCGTCGATCAGCTGCTGCACGTCGGGCGGCAGGCGGTCCCAGGCGCCGTACTGGTTGGCCCAGTAGATGTCGCCGCCGTCGCGCGGCACCTCGGTGCCGTAGAGCATGGCGCCGGTGGCGGGCCGCACCTGGAAGGTCTGGTCGGAATGCCAGTCGACGTCGTCGCCGCCGGCAAAGCCGCCTACGAAGCGGCCGTCGGCGTACTTCAGCGTGCTGAAGTAGATGATCTGCTCGTGGTAGGGCGACTGGATGTCCTTGCGGCCCGAGGTCTCGCACTTGCCGAAACGTTCGGTGAAGCGGACCAGTTCGGACTCTTCCAGCGACTGGCGGCGGAACACCAGCACGGGCGAGGTCTGCCACAGGAGCTTCAGTTCCTCGATCGCGTCCGGATCGTCGACCATGTCCATGATGGGGTTGAGCACCTGCACGGCGAAGTCGGAATGCAGGAAGGTGGTGCGGAGTTGGGTCATGTGGGCCTCTCGTGTCTTCAGTCGGGTTTCATCTGGGCAGTGCGGATGGTCTTCAGGTAGCTGCTACGCTCCTCGCGCAGCCAGGCATTGAGCTCGGCATGGGTGCGCACCGGCGCGCGCTCGAACCCCAGGTCCGCCAGGGCTTGCTGGGTCTCGGGCAGGTCCAGGATCTTGCGCATCTCGCTGGCCAGCCTGGCCTGGATGTCGGCCGGCACGCCGCGCGGCGCCATCAGCGCGTTCCAGGCCGCGATATTGAAGTTGGCCAGCCCCTGTTCGCTCGCGGTCTTCACGCCGGGCATCGAAGCCATCGGCGCCGCGGTGGTGACGGCCAGCGGCTTGATGCGGCCCAGCTGCGTGCGCGTGGCGGCCACGGTGTCGATCAGCACCTGCACATGGCCGCCGAGCACGGCGGTCATCGAGTCGGCCGAGCCCTTGAACTTGACGGCGAACAGCGGCACGTCGCGCTGCTTCAGCATCTCGAACACCAGCTGGCCCGTGACACTGGGGATCGCGGCGTTGATCTTCTCGGGCTGCCGGGTCGCGATCGAGATCAGTTCGGACAGCGAGCCGATGTTGCTGTTGGGCCCGGTGGAGATGGCGAACGGGATCAGTGCGGTGAGCACGATCGCATCGAAGTCCTTCTCGGCGTCGAAGCCCGGGTTGTCGAACAACGCGGGGTTCATCGCGTGCGTGCCCGACGCGCCCATGATCAGCGTGTAGCCGTCGGGCGTGGCGCGGGCCGCCACGGCGGTGCCGATGTTGCCCGAGGCCCCTGGCTTGTTCTCGACGAAGAAGCTCTGGCCCATGGCCTGCGTCAGCTTGGTGGCGAAGTAGCGGGTGGCGATGTCGGTGCTCTGCCCGGCGGGGTAGGCCACGACGATCTTCACCGGCCGGTTGGGGTAGTCGGCATGGCCCTGCGCCTGTGCCGCGCCGATGGCGAACAGCATCGGCACAGCGGCGGCAAGGGCCAGCACCTGGCGGCGAATCCTGGATGTCACAGCTTGTCTCCTGCGATTTGTTATGGCGCCTACGTTAGCGCTCTGCGTGCATCGCAGGGTCGGCGCACGGCGCCGAAGTTTCGTATGTTGAACTTGTTGTGCGCGGAGGCGGGCGCTCTCAGTCCGGCTTCGCAGCAAGTTCTTTCAACTGCGCCCGCAGTTGTTTGCGTCCCGCGTTGTTGGTCGAACGCCAGGCGCTCAGCGCCAATTCAAGGAACTCGGCTTCAGCGGGCGAGGGGGCGGTGTCCTGATGCAATGCGTCGAGCCATCCGACAGGTTTGGCACAGGCCGATTCGATCTGCCTGGCCAGCTTGTCGCCGATGGGTCGCGACGACTTGATCTGGCTCCACATGCTCGGCGAGATCTGCAGCGTGGCCGCATAGGCCTGCTCCAGCCCCTTCGGCGCTGCGCCCCCGGCAAGTGCCTTCTCCGCATGGGCCTGGAACAGCGCCAGGGCATTCTGTCTGCGGGTGAGTGTGATGTTGGCCACGTGTTCTGGATGCAACGGAGAAAAGAATATTGTCGCCGGGGCTTGACGAGATAGTAAAGACTATTTACAGTTCGCCTCCTTCGCTCATCGAGCAGTATTTTTTCAAAGGCTTCATCGTGAAATCCGCGCACATCGTCACAGGCAACCGCCCCATGAAGGGTTGGGTCGCGTGCGTGCGTGCTGCGGCGATGAAGTCGTTTGGCGGTCGCATGACGCGCGCACTGCATCTGTGCCTGCCGGCAAGCCATTCCTGGCTTGACCGGAACGAGGACCAGGTGCATCCGGGAGAGGGAAGCGCATAGCTGCGCGCCCTCGAATCTCTGTACGCAGAGGCCCGGATCTGACAAGGATCCGGGCCTTTTTTGTTTTCTGACTTCAACCCCAGGTCTGCGCATCGCCGCAGACCCGCGATCGATCCATCGATCGCAGCACCGATGCCGATGGGCAGCGGTGGACGCTCTTTAACAAACTGCCGCGAAGCAAGCCTCGGTACTGGCCGATGGCGGGCTTCGCAGAATTGTGCGGTGACGGTGTCACGTCCTGCTCCACGCAAGGGGGCAGGACGAGGGCCGTCATCCGCTCCACTTCGGGTGTGTCCTTGCACTCCGTTGCCGCGCGACATGGTGTTGGCGGTGCGGGATGTGCGCAATCCCTGGCCAGGTTGCGTGCAGCGAGACACCACGTCCGACGGGATGCTCGCGTTTGGGCACAGCCGAAGTGGACACATCAGGAAGCCCTCGTGGCGCTCGCGCATCGAGGGTGGAAACCGGCCGCAAAGATAGGGCGGCGCCGGAACCCGTCACCGGAATTTTTTTTTGCCTCGTTAGCTCAGTGGAATCAAGAGCACCGGTCTACGACACCGGGGGTCGCACGTTCAAGTCGTGCACGAGGCGCCAGATCTTCCCCCCGATCGATTCGACCACGGAACAGCTGGCTGTTCATCAGCGGGGCCGAGCAACGTCGGGGAGCAGAGTTCAGATGTGCGTGCGTTTGGGTGTGACCGTAGCTCAATGGCAGAGCTGCGGGTCGTGACCCCGCCGGTGCCGGTTCGACTCCGGCCGGTCACCCCCAAGCGCATGCGCAATCCATGCAAGCCCCCTCGTGGCGAAACAGGCAGACGCACCGGTCTCAGAAACCGGGGCCGCAAGGCATGTCCGTTCGACTCGGACCGAGGGGACCAGTCTCATCCACGAAGCGGCCTGAAAGGAGGCCATCCATGCATCCGTACACCCACAGCCACGTGCTGCAACTCGACATCCAGGGCACGCCGCAGGCGTGGATCTCGCTCGAGCATGCGGCCTCGCACGTGGCCGTCGATGCCGTGGCGTGGGTCGACGGCGACGGCCCACTGGCCACGCTGCGGGGCGGCTTCAATGTCGCGCGCGGCCGCCAGTCGGTCATCGATGTGCATCCGATCATCGCGCTGCACGGCGCGTCGCGCATCAACCTATTCGACGTGGCACCCGCGTTCAGCAAGGGCAAGCTGTTCCGCCGCGACCGGCTGACCTGCGCGTACTGCGGCCATTGCTTTTCGGAGCGCGATCTGCAGTGCGAGCACATCCTGCCGGAATCGCGCGGCGGGCGCTGGACCTGGATGAACCTGGTCACCGCCTGCGGCGGCTGCAACGCCCGCAAGGCCGACCGCACGCCGGAAGAAGCGCGCATGCCGCTGCTGTACCTGCCGTATGTGCCGAGCCGCTTCGAGGACTTTCTGCTCGAAGGCCGGCACATCCGCGCGGACGTGCACACGTGGCTGGCCGCGCGACTGCCGAAGAACTCGCGCCTGTGCTGACCTTGCACCGGCGCTCACGCATCTGCTGTGGAAGGCGAACGCTCACAGGTCAGGGGTTCTGGCGCAAGCCTGCCCCGCCGGTGTGCGGCATCCGGATCCGTCCGTCGATGCTGCACATGCCGCGCCGCCGGAATCGGCCGATACCGACCATCAATGGATTGCGGCGTAAGCCGCCGAGTTCGATTCTCGGATGGTCGCCACCATTGGATAGCTCAATCGGGTAGAGCAACGACCTCACCAGTCGTGTGTCGCGGGTTCGACTCCCGCTCCAAGCACTGGACTGCAAATCCAGCGAATGAAACGGTCGCAAGACCATGCCGAACGCGGGCAGCGGGTGGATCGCCTCTCCAACATGGCTTGCCGTGTTGGGGTGCGTGATGCCCGATGCCCGTCAGCACTGGCGGTCCGACGCTGGACCCGCCCAGCCCGCGCCCACGCCCAGCCGATGCGGCCACCGACAGGTGGCTTCCGACGCGCAGCGTGACGCCCGGTCCATCGCACTCATCGTCCGCCGCCGACGCTGTAACGGCACCCTTTCCCCACCACGCATGCAAGGAGAAAACCATGAAGATCAAGCGTGTCACTGTGAAGAAGAACGAGCGCGGCCTGCTGCTGCGCAATGGCGATTTCGAGCGCGTGCTGCAACCCGGCACGCACTGGCTGTTCGACGGCCTCGACACCCTGCGCGTCGAAACCTTCGCGCTGGAGCAGCCGGCTTTCACGCATGGCCTCAGCAACTACCTGATGGCCAGGGAGCCGCAGGTGGTGGCGGCCGAGTTCGTGCGCGTCGAACTCGGCGAAACCCAGGTCGGCCTGCGCTCGGAGAACGGCACGTTGGTCGAGCTGCTGGCCCCGACCACCCGGCGGCTGTACTGGAAGGGCCTCGTCGACCTGCAGGTCGAGGTGATCGACATTGCCGCGTCGGCCGAGGTACCGGCCGCGCTGGCCGCGCGTCTGGTGCAGACGCCGATGCGTCCGCGCGCGGTGGCCGGCCTGGCCGGCGTACTGCAGGCGCAGGTGCCCGAACACGGTGCCGGCATCCTGTGGATCGACGGCAAGGTCGAACGGCTGCTCGCGCCGGGCTCCTACGCGTACTGGAAGTTCAACCGGAACGTCGCGGTCGAGGCCGTGGACCTGCGCCTGCAGGTGGTCGATGTGACAGGGCAGGACATCCTGACCCGTGACAAGGTCGGCCTGCGGCTGAACCTGTCGGCCACCTGGCGTTATGTGGACGTGCTGAAGGCCTTCACGCAGCTGGCCAAGCCCGCGGAGCACCTGTACCGCGAGCTGCAATTCGGCCTGCGCGCGGCCGTCGGCACGCGCACGCTGGACGAGCTGCTGGAGAACAAGACGGTGATCGACGAGGTCGTGACCGCCCATGTGCGCGGCAAGCTCGGCGCCTATGGCATCGCGCTGGACGGCATGGGCGTGAAGGACATCGTGCTGCCGGGCGAGATGAAGACCATCCTGGCCCAGGTGGTCGAGGCCGAGAAATCGGCCCAGGCCAACGTGATCCGCAGGCGCGAAGAGACGGCGGCGACGCGCTCGCTGCTTAACACCGCCAAGGTGATGGAGGGCAACCCCGTCGCCCTGCGCATGAAGGAGCTCGAGACGCTGGAACGCGTGGCCGAGCGCATCGACAAGATCTCCGTGTTCGGAGGTCTGGACCAAGTGCTCAACGGGCTGGTGAAGCTGCGTTGAGTCCCTGCCCCGCGCACGCCGTCCCGGCGCGCGCGGGGCCTCTCAATCTGGAGATCATCATGAAAAACGAACCACTGCCGGCGATCGAGATCAAGGTCAAGCAGCCGCCGGTGCTGTTCAGCCGGACCCAGGCGCTGATCGACACGCTGTCGCGTCGGCTCGGCGGGCCACTGGTCGCCTACTGGAACGGCTCGCGCGGCTCGGTATGCCACTCCGACGTGGTCGCGCTGTACCACGTGCTCGAGCGGCTCGGCCAGCACGAGACCATCCATCTGTTCCTGAAGTCGGATGGTGGTAGCGGCCAGGTGTCGCTGCGCCTGGTCAACCTGCTGCGGCAGCACTGCCGCCGACTGGTCGCGCTGGTGCCACTGGACTGCGCATCGGCCGCGACCATGATCGCACTCGGTGCAGACGGCATCCAGATGGGCCCGACCGCCTACCTGACGGCCGTGGACACCTCGCTGAACCATGCGCTCTCGCCGGTCGACCGCGACAACGATCGCGTCAGTGTCAGCCTCAACGAGCTGCAGCGCGTGATCCGCCTGTGGCGCGAGCAGCAGGGCCGGAATCAGGCGACGCCCGAGAACGCGTACAAGGCCCTGTTCCAGTACGTGCACCCGCTGGTGATCGGCGCGGTGGACCGGGCGGAGTCGCTGTCGATCATGCTGTGCCGCGAGCTGCTGGCCTACCACATCGCCGATGCGGCGAAGGCGGACGCGATCGCCACGGCGCTGAACGGCAAGTACCCCTCGCACAGCTACCCGATCCTGCTCGACGAGGCGGTCAAGATCGGTCTGCATGCCCAGCGCATGCCGCCCGACGTGAACGCCTTGCTGCTGCAGCTGAACGCCTGCTACAGCGAGATGGGGCAGAAGGCGACCACCGACTTCGATGAAGTGCATGCGCACAGCAACGAGATCGTCAACATCTGGGAATCCGCGGATGCTCAGGTCTATTACCAACAGGACAAGGACTGGTTCTACCGCGCCGAGGAACGGCGCTGGATCACCCTGAACGACAACAGTGGCTGGCGCCGCATCGAACGTGTGGGCAAGCGCATCCGGCGCGGCGCGCTGCACGTGGCTTGACGGCGCCTTTCGCACAAGGAGAATGCAACATGGACCAGAACTACATCGAAGAAGATGTGCCGGGCGGTGTTCCGTTGAAGATGTGGACGCGCGGCGTTCCCATCGAGGAGGAGGCCATGCGCCAGCTGGCCAACGCCGCGCGCCTGCCCATCGTCTTCAAGCACATCGCCGCCATGCCGGACGTGCACTTCAGCATCGGCGCGACCGTGGGCTCGGTGATTCCGACGCTGAAGGCCATCATCCCCGCCGCTGTCGGCGTGGACATTGGCTGCGGCATGATGGCCGCGAAGACCACGCTGCGCGCGCAGGATCTGCCGGACAACCTGGCGCCGCTGCGCGCGGCGATCGAGCGCACGGTACCGCATGGCCGCAAGCCGGGTGCGCGCGACCCGGGTGCCTGGCAGAAGACGCCGGGCTCGGTCAACACCGCATGGGCGCAACTGGAGCCCGAATTCACCGAACTGTGCCGCGACTATCCCAAGCTGGCCAAGACCAACCACATCCAGCACCTGGGCACGCTGGGCAGCGGCAACCACTTCATCGAGGTCTGCCTGGATGAGGACCACTGCGTCTGGTTCATGCTGCACTCCGGGTCGCGCGGCGTCGGCAACTTCATTGGCACGATGTTCATCGAGCTGGCGAAGCAGGACGCCCAGCGCCACAACGTGCATCTGCCGGACCGCGATCTCGCTTACTTCGAAGAGGGTGCGCGTTACTTCGGCGACTACGTGCGTGCGGTCGGCTGGGCGCAGAAGTTCGCGGCCATCAACCGCGAGGTGATGATGCGCCGGGTGATCGAAGCCGCGAAGACGGTGATCCACAAGAACTTCCAGAGCCACATCGAAGCGGTGAACTGCCACCACAACTACGTGAGCAAGGAACAGCACTTCGGCGAGGAGGTCTACCTGACCCGCAAGGGCGCAGTCAGCGCCAAGGCGGGGCAGTTGGGCATCATCCCCGGCAGCATGGGCGCACGCAGCTACATCGTACGCGGCAAGGGTAACCCCGAGTCGTTCGAAAGCTGCTCGCACGGCGCCGGGCGTGTGATGAGCCGCGGCGAAGCCAAGCGCCGCTTCACGCTGGCGGACCACCGTGCCGCGACCGAGGGCGTCGAATGCCGCAAGGACAAGGACGTCATCGACGAGACGCCGGCGGCCTACAAGGACATCGACGCGGTCATGCAGGCGCAGCGCGATCTGGTGGAGGTGGTGCACACCCTGAAGCAGGTGGTGTGTGTCAAAGGCTGACCAGACGCCAGGCCATCGAGGGGCGTCCGACATGAGTCGGACGCCCCTTTTTCTTTGGGACCGTCAGGATGCAGCCCGAGCGCGACTCGACCATGTACAGCGTGCGGCCGTCCGCGCCACCGTAGGCGCAGTTGGTCGTGTACGGGCCTTCGGGAGAATCGATGCGGCAGAGCGGCTCGCCGCGCGGGCTGAAGATCCACACCGCGCCGAAGCCGACGTGGCACACGGCCAGCCCGCCCTGCGCGTCGAGCGCGATGCCGTCCGGCCCGCCGCCGCCCGACATCTGGATGTAGGTGCCGACCCTGGTCGCCGTGACGTCGGCCATCAGCGGCACACGCCAGATGGCGTTGGCGCGCGTGGCCGCCAGGTAGACGGCGGTCTCGTCGAGGTTCATCACCAGCCCGTTCGGACTGGGGATGCCGACCAGCACCACGTCGAGCTGGCCCGACGGGCGCTGGCGGAACAGGCGGCCGCTGGGGTCGTGCAGGCCGGTCTGGCCCTGGTCGGTGAACTACAGGTCGCCGTTGGAGGCGAAGAACAGGTCGTCGCAGCCCTTGAAGCGCTCGAGCCGCGCGCGTTCGAGCCAGGGCTCGACGCGCCCGGTCACGTGGAAGCGTTCGGGGATGCGGGCGAAGACTTCGGCCTGCAGGCGTTCGGGGGGTGCGAACATCGGTGTCTCCGGGGTCTGGACGTCAACGGCCGGCGATCCGGCCCGGCAGCCATAGCGCGATCCCGGGGAAGATCACCAGCAGCAGCACGAACATCAGCAGGTGGAACGGGACCGTGCCGACCACCACGTCGGACAGCTTGCCGCGCGAGATGCTCTGGATCACAAACAGGTTGATGCCGATCGGCGGCGTGATCTGCCCCATCTCGATGAAGACCACGACGATGATGCCGAACCACACCGGATCGATGCCGTAGCTGCCGAGCAGTGGGTACAGCAGCGGCACCGTGATGACGATCATGCCCAGGCTTTCGACCAGCGCGCCGAGCGCGGTGAACAGGATCAGCAGCGCGATGAAGAACTTCGTGCGGTTCAGCTTGAGGCCGATGACGGCGAAACTCATCGCGTACGAGAAGATGAAGGCGGCGTAGGTGATGAGCAGGATGTTGCTCACCACCAGCGTCGAGCGCTTCAGGCAGGCGACGAACTCGCGCCACGGCAGGTCGCCGAAGACACGCGCCAGCAGCAGCGCGAACAGGCAGCCCGCCGCGGCCGCCTCGGTGGGCGTGGCGATGCTGCTGTAGATCGTGCCGAGGATGCCCAGGATCAGCAGCAGGAAGGGCACGACGTCGATCAGCGCGCGCAGCACGATCTGGCGTGACCACTCACCCTGCTCGCGCGGCGCGATGCCCGGGCGCAGCTTGGAAGCCACTGCCACATAGACCATGAACAGCACGGTAAGCACGATGCCCGGCACCACGCCGGCCATGAACAGCTTGGCCACCGAGGTCTCAGTGAAGGTGGCATAGACGATCATCGCGATCGACTGCGGCACCAGGATGCCCAGCGTGCTGCCGGCCGCAGCGAGCCGGTGGCCATGCGCATGTCGTAGCCGCGCGCCTTCAGCTGCGGCAACGCCACCTTGCCGATGGAGGCGGCCGCGGCGATGCTGGAGCCGTTGACGGCGGCGAACATCGCGCAGCCCCAGGCCGCTGCCCTGCAGCACCTCGGCCAGCAGCACGAACAACGGGATCGCGGTCAGCGTGTAGCTGTCGGTGCTGCCCCAGCTGGCCAGGCCCACGCCGAGCAGGCCGATAAACAGCGCGAAGATGAAGATGATCTGGTATTGCTCGCCCATGGCCGCTCCTTCAACGCGCGGCCGCGCGCAGGCGCCGCCAGTCCGCGACCAGCGTGCGCAGCAGCGCCCAGGCCAGCACCACCACCCCGAGCGGCATGAACAGCCGCGGCAGCCATAGCGGCGTCATCAGGCCGGTGGCCGACACGTCGCCGGACAACCAGGTGATCCACTCGAACCGCAGCAGTTAGGCCAGCAGCACCAGCGTGACCAGCGCCGAGGCCAGGTCGAACACCAGCCGCAGCAGGGCCTGGCCTCATGGCGACAGCCGGCGGTCGACGAAGTGCACGCGGTGGTAGGCGTGTTCGAGCTGGCCGGAGCCGAGCGTGAGGAAGGTGATCGCGACCAGGGCATACCCGCCCAGCTCGTTGCTGACCTGGATCGAGCTGCCGAGCAGGCCGCGCGCCAGCATCTCGATGCCCATCATCAGGATCAGCGCCACCACCATCAGCTGGGCCCCCCAGCGCCCGACACGCGCGACCCGGTCTTCGCGCGGGCTGAAGGCGTCCGCGTCGCTGCTCTCGGCTTCCAGAAGAGGTGCAGCCTTGCGGTCGACAGAGGCCGCCACGCCAGCGACCGACCGCGGCCTTCTGGATCGCCTCGATCATCGCGTTCAGCCCCTTGACCGAGGTCACCGTGGCCCCCGCGTTGTAGGTTTAGGCGCGCCAGCTGTCCGCAGCCGTGGCCAGGCCGGCGGCCAGCGCGAGCGTGCAGCCGGCTAGGGCACGGCGTGTGAGGGGATGGAAGGTTCGCATGTTGTCTCCTGTGGTGTTGTTTGTTTCTGTGCGAGCGTGGGTGCGGGGGCGGTTGCGGGTGCCGGCGAGGCGGCGTCCGGCGCCGCCGGCCACAGGTAGCCGGCATGCAGCGCATCGAAGCTGCGGCAGCCGATCTGGGCCATCACCATGTCGATCTCGTTGCGCACGATCTGCAGCACGCGCGCGATGCCGGGCTGGCCGCCGGCGGCAGCGCCGAACAGCGTGGGCCGGCCGAACAGCGCGAAGCGGGCGCCCACGCAGCGGGCGATGACGACATCCGAGCCGCGCCGCACGCCGCTGTCGAGGATCAGCTCCACGTCGTCGCCGACCGCGGCGCGGATGGCTGGCAGCATCTCGAGCGGGGACGGTGCGGCATCGAGCTGGCGGCCGCCATGGTTGGAGACGATCAGCGCGTCGACGCCCAGGCGCACGGCCTGGCGCGCGTCGTCCGGGTGCAGCAGGCCCTTGACCACCATGGCGCCGGGCCAGGCTTCGCGGATGCGCTGCAGGTGCTGCCACTGCACCATGGGCGCAGGCGTGAGCGTGCCGTACATGTCGGCCACCTGGGATGCGCTCGCGCCTTGCGGCGCATAGGGCTCCCAGTTGCGCATCATCGGGATGCCGCCGGTACGCAGGTAACGCAGCACCCAGGCCGGATGCGCCAGCGCCTCGAGCACGACGCCGGGCGTCATGCGGAACGGGCGGCTGAAGCCGTTGCGCCGGTTGCGTTCGCGGTTGGAGTTGACGGGCACGTCTACCGACACCACCAGCACCCGCACGCCGGCCTCGCGCGCGCGGCGCACCAGGTCGGCGTTGATGGTCTCGTCCGACGTGCAGTACATCTGGAACCACACGTGCTCGGGCGCAGCACGCGCGACGTCCTCGAGCTCGCCGTTGCTCGCGCTCGACAGCAGAAACGGCACGTTGGCGGCGGCCGCGGCGCTGGCCAGCAGGCGATCGGCATCGGGGCAGAACAGGCCCGCCAGGCCGGTGGGCGAGATGCCGAACGGGCTGGCGTAGCGCTGGCCGAGCAGGGTCGTCGACTGGTCGCGGCGCGACACGTCCACCAGGTAGCGCGGCAGCAGCCGGTACTGCTGGAAGGCCTCGCGGTTGCGGCGCAGACAGTGTTCGTCATCGGCACCGCCGTCGATGAAGTCGAAGGCGATCCGTGGCAGCTTGCGGCGTGCCAGTGTCCGGATGTCGTCGAGATTCAGTGCGGTCTTGAGGTTGTGCATGGCGTTCCGGGTCGAGCAGGCAGGCACGTTAGTCCCGACCGACCGCCGGACCAAGGCCCGTCGCGCGCGAAATTTCGCATGTTGAACTTATTGCGGCAGCACCGGCGCGCGGAACAGCATGTGCGCCGCATCGGCCTCCAGCAGCCGGGCCTGGCCGTCGAGCGCGGCGCGGATGTCGGCGATGCGTGCCTCGGGCAGGCTGTCGGCCGTGCCAATCAGGCACAGCGCCGCGAAGGCCTTGCCGTCGGGGCCTGCCAGCGGCACGGCGAACGCGTGCACGCCGCCCACCACGTCGCCCAGGTTGACGCCGAAGCCGTGCTGCGCCGAGCGGTCGCGCATCTGCCGCAGCGCGCCCAGCCGGGCAGCACCGAGCTTGGCCGTCTCCTGCTCCACGTTGTTACGCAGCACGGCCTCGGCCTCCGCCGCGGGCAGGGTCTGCAGGATGGCCACGCCACCGACCGAGGTGAACAGCGGCCGGCGCGTGCCCGGCTCCACCATCAGCCCCGGCGGCGGGGTGCCGGCACGCGCGCTGCACACGTATTCGAAACCGCTGCGCAGCAACAGCAGGGCCGTGCCGTTCATGCGCCGGGCCCAGGCGCCGAGCTGCTTGTCCACAGCGCCCTGGAACTCGTGCTGGCCGGGCAGCGACAGGCCCAGCTCGTACAGCAAGGGGCCCGGCAGGTAGCGGCGGTCGCCCGCGCGCTGCTGCACCAGCCGCTCCTTCACCAGGCCGGCGAGGATGCGGTGCGCCGTGCCCTTGTCGAGGCCGCAGGCGGCCGCCAGATCGGACAGCCGCCAGCCCATCTCGCCACGCGTCGCCACCGTGCGCAGCAGCTTGATGCCGCGCGTCAGGCTTTGCGTGCCGGACGGCAGATCCAGACGAGGAGCATCAGGCATGGGGCCGCAGTGTAGACAATGGGCACGGGGCCGCCGTCTGCCTGTTCTTTTTGCACCGTCTCGAACGCGAGGCCCGGCGCCATTCCCGCGTGTTGTCCTGCGGCTTATCCACAACCTGCTCCACAGCGGAGGGGGAAAACTTCCCGCGGCACCGCGGGTGTGTTGCGGCCCATCCGCCAGCGGGCCATCGGCCGGATGCGCGCCAAAAAAAGACCCCTGAGCGAGCAGATCGCCGAGGGGTCGATGTGTGCAGGCAAAGCCTGCGATGTTGAATGGTGCCGATTGTCGGGATCGAACTGACGACCTTCCGCTTACAAGGCGGGTGCTCTACCAACTGAGCTAAATCGGCGTGGAACGGATTTTACTGAATCGATGCGGACGCAAGCGCCATGCGCCTCACTTGACGCGCTTCAGCGAAGGACGCGGGCCACCGCCGGAAGGACGCGGTGGCTCTGGCGCATCGTCGGTTGCGTCGGCGGGATCGGAGGGCGCGAGCTGCAGCACTTTCGGGCCGCTCTTCACTTCGGCATCGGCGGTGGCCACGGTTGCATCGCCCGACACCGTCGGCGCACCGGTGGCCGCCTGCGAGGCCGCCACCGGCGACGGGAACGCCATGCCCTGGCCGTTCTCGCGCGCGTAGATCGCGATCACGCGGCTGATGGGCACCAGAATCTCGCGCGCGGTGCCGGCAAAACGCGCCTTGAACTCGATGAAGTCGTTGCCCAGCTTCAGTGCACTCGTGGCATCAAAGCTGATGTTGAGCACGATCTCGCCGTCCTTCACGTATTCGCGCGGCACCTGGACCGAGTCGTCCACCAGCACGGCGACGTAGGGCGTCAGGCCGTTGTCGGTGCACCATTCGTACAGCGCCCGGATCAGATAGGGCCGAGTGGAGGTGGCGTCCAGGGCGTTCATCGAACCGCTCCGCATGCGCTTACTTGCGCATCACCTTCTCGGACGGCGTCAGCGCTTCGATGTAGGCCGGGCGCGAGAAGATGCGCTCGGCGTACTTCAGCAGCGGTGCAGCGTTCTTGCTGAGGTCGATGCCGTAGAAGTCCAGGCGCCACAGCAGCGGCGCGATGGCGACGTCGAGCATCGAGAAGTTCTCGCCCAGCATGTACTTGTTCTTCAGGAACACCGGGGCCAGCTGGGTCAGGCGGTCGCGGATGTGCGCGCGGGCCTTTTCCAGTGCCTTCTCGTTGCCCTTGGAGGCGCGCGATTCGAGCAGCCCCACGTGCACGAAGAGTTCCTTCTCGAAGTTGAGCAGGAACAGGCGCACGCGCGCGCGGTCGACCGGGTCGCCGGGCATCAGCTGCGGGTGCGGGAAACGCTCGTCGATGTACTCATTGATGATGTTCGACTCGTACAGGATCAGGTCGCGTTCGACCAGGATCGGCACCTGGCCGTACGGGTTCATCACGCTGATGTCCTCGGGCTTGTTGTACAGATCGACGTCGCGGATCTCGAAGTCCATGCCCTTCTCGAACAGCACGAAACGGCAGCGGTGGGAGAACGGGCAGGTGGTACCAGAGTACAAGACCATCATGATGGGAGGCTCCTAAAAATCAAAAAGAGTGGGTGGCGCCCAGCGCCCCCACTCTGCGTGGCCCAGAGCGACGCTCCGGGCAGTTGCGTCCTATTTGACGTCTTTCCAGTACGAGGCATTCAAGCGCCACGTGATGACGGTGAAGATGCCCAGGAACAGCAGCACCCAGACCCCGACCCGCACGCGCGTGTTCTGCGCCGGCTCGGCCATCCACTGCAGGTAGCTCACCAGGTCGCCGACCGCCTGGTCGTATTGCAGCGGCGTCATCGCGCCGGGCGACACCTGCTCCCAGCCCTTGAACACCTTGGTCGCGTGACCGTGCTGCTCCATCTCTTCGTACACCGGCTTGCGGTCGCCCTGCAGCTCCCACAGCACGTGCGGCATGCCGACGCTCGGGAACGCGAGGTTGTTCCAGCCCGTCGCCTTGGTGTCGTCGCGGTAGTAGCTGCGCAGGTACGTGTACAGGTAGTCGGCACCGGTGCCGCCATGGCCGGAACGCGAGCGCGTGATCAGGGTCAGGTCGGGCGGATTCGCACCGAACCATTCCTTGGCCTGCGCCGGATCGATCGCCGCCTTCATCGTGTCGCCGACCTTGACCGTCGTGAACAGCAGGTTGTCCTTGATCTGCTGGTCGGTCAAGCCGATGTCCTTCAGGCGGTTGAAGCGCATGAAGGCTGCCGAGTGGCAGTTGAGGCAGTAGTTGACGAACAGCTTGGCGCCGTTCTGCAACGCCGCCAGGTCGTTGGTCTTGTTGGGGGCCTTGTCCCAGGCGATCTCGTCGCCGCCGGACGCGTGCGCGCCGGACATCAGGCTCAGAGACAGGAACAGCGCTGCGAGGATACCGTGGATATTTTTCTTCATGGTCTACAACCCCTGCTCAGTGCGCGGCAAACGTGATGCGGTCCGGCACGGGCTTGGGTTCGCCCAGTCGGCTCCACCACGGCATCAGCAGGAAAAAGCCGAAATAGAACAGGGTGCCGATCTGCGACACGCGTTCGCCGATCGGCGACGGCGGCTGCACGCCCAGGTAGGCCAGCACCACGAAGTCGACCACGAACACCGCGTAGACATACTTGTGCCAGCTCGGACGGTAGCGGATCGACTTGACCGGGCTGTAGTCCAGCCACGGCAGGAAGAACAGGATGATGACCGCACCACCCATCACGACCACGCCCCAGAACTTGGCATCGATCGACAGCATCATCGCCACGACACCCACCGCGACGATGACGATCAGGCCCTTGAGGAAGCCGGGCATGCGCAGCTTGGTCACCAGGACGCCGGCACCGACCACCACGCAGGCGATCAGTGCATACATCATCTCGCTGGTGATGGCGCGCAGCATCGAATAGAAGGGCGTGAAGTACCAGACCGGTGCAATGTGCGCCGGCGTCTTCAGCGGATCGGCCGGGATGAAGTTGTTGTATTCGAGGAAGTAACCACCGAACTCCGGCGCGAAGAAGATGATGGCGGTGAAGGCCATCAGGAACACCGACACCGCGAAGATGTCGTGCACCGAGTAGAACGGGTGAAACGGGATGCCGTCGAGCGGATGGCCATCGGCATCCTTCGGCGCCTTCGGTCCCTTGATCTCGACGCCGTCGGGGTTGTTGGAGCCGACTTCGTGCAGCGCGATGATGTGCGCGGCCACCAGGCCCAGCAGCACCAGCGGCACGGCGATCACGTGGAAGCTGAAGAAGCGGTTGAGCGTGGCGTCGCCCACCACGTAGTCGCCGCGGATCAGCAGCGCGAGGTCGGGGCCGATGAAGGGGATCGCGGCGAACAGGTTCACGATCACCTGGGCGCCCCAGTAGCTCATCTGGCCCCAGGGCAGCAGGTAGCCCATGAAGGCTTCGGCCATCAGGCACAGGAAGATCGCGCACCCGAACACCCAGACCAGCTCGCGCGGCTTGCGGTACGAGCCGTACAGCAGGCCGCGGAACATGTGCAGGTAGACGACGATGAAGAACGCCGACGCCCCGGTGGAGTGCATGTAGCGGATCAGCCAGCCCCACGGCACATCGCGCATGATGTACTCGACCGACGTGAACGCCAGCGTCGAGTCGGGCTTGTAGTGCATCACCAGGAAGATGCCGGTGACGATCTGGATCACCAGCACCAGCAGCGACAGCGACCCGAAGACATACCAGAAGTTGAAGTTCTTCGGCGCGTAGTACTCCGACATGTGCTCCTTGTAGAGCTTCGATGCCGGAAAGCGGTTGTCGACCCAGTTGAGCAGCTTGTCGCCGATCGGGGCGTTGGGGGAGATGTCCTTGAACTGTGCCATGTCTGCCTCAGGCCTTCTTGTCTTCGCCGATCAGCAGCCGGCTGTCGGTCATGTACATGTGCGGCGGCACTTCGAGGTTGTCGGGTGCGGGCTTGTTCTTGTAGACGCGGCCGGCCATGTCGAAGGTCGAGCCGTGGCAAGGGCAGAGGAACCCGCCGGCCCAGTCTTCGGGCAGCGACGGCTGGGCGCCGGGCGTGAACTTGTCCGACGGCGAGCAGCCGAGGTGGGTGCAGATGCCGACCACCACCAGCACTTCGGGCTTGATCGACCGGTCTTCGTTGCGCGCATACACCGGCGTCAGCTCGTCCGGCTTGCGCTGCGACTTCGGATCGGCCAGTTGCCCGTCGAGCTTGGGCAGCGCCGCCAGCTGTTCGGGCGTGCGCCGGATGATCCAGACCGGCTTGCCACGCCATTCGACCGTCATCTTCTCCCCGGGCTTGAGCGCCGAGATGTCGACTTCTACCGCCGCGCCGGCCGCCTTGGCTTTTTCGGAAGGCTGGAAAGTGCTGACGAAAGGGACGGCGGTCGCAATGCCGCCCACCGCTCCCGCACAACCGGACGCGATCAACCACGTCCGTTTGCTGGCGTCGACTGGAATGTCACTCATGGGGTTCCTCGAAGAACTTCACTTATTGGGGTCAACCAACGATTGTAGCGGAGCGCTTCAGGCGATCTCAAGAGCAGCGGCGGCGGCCGGGGCGCCGTTCGTTCCGGCTTTTTAGGGCGAGAATGGCACCGCATTTGCAACAATGAAAGGGCCAGCGCCATGGGGATGATGAAGGAATTCAAGGAGTTTGCCGTCAAAGGCAACGTGATCGACCTCGCGGTGGGCGTGATCATCGGCGGCGCATTCGGCAAGATCGTCGATTCGGTGGTGGCGGACCTGATCATGCCGATCGTCGGCACGGTGTTCGGCAAGCTGGATTTCTCGAGCCTGTTCGTGGTGATAGGCAACGTGCCCGCCGGAACGCCGATGACGGTGGACGCGCTGCGCAAGGCCGGCGTGCCGGTGCTGGCCTATGGCAACTTCATCACCGTCGCGGTCAACTTTGTGATCCTGGCCTTCATCATCTTCATGATGGTCAAGCAGATCAACCGGCTCAAGCGCGACGAGCCCGCCGCCCCCCCGGCAGCACCCGCCGCACCACCGGAAGACATCGTGCTGCTGCGCCAGATCCGCGACAGCCTGCAGCAGAAGTAGGCGGCACGGGCCGCCGCGCTACAGGCCGGCCAGCACCCGCGCCATCCGCAAGGCCTCGATCAGGCTGCGCGGGTCGGCGCGGCCGGACCCGGCGATGTCGAAGGCGGTGCCGTGGTCGGGGCTGGTGCGCACCATCGGCAGACCGAGGGTCACGTTCACGCCCTCCTCCACACCGAGATACTTCACCGGAATCAATCCCTGGTCGTGGTACATCGCGACCACCGCATCGAACTCGCCTGGCATCTCGACGCGGCTGCGTGCACGCATGAACACCGTGTCGGGCGCAAAGGGGCCGAGGGCGTCGATGCCTTCGGCACGTGCGGCCGCGATGGCCGGGATGATGGTGTCGAGCTCTTCGCGGCCGAACAGGCCGCCCTCGCCCGCATGCGGATTGAGGCCCGCCACGCCGATGCGCGGGGCGCGGCCCAGCATCGCCGCCAGCGACGCGTGCGTGATGCGCAGCGTCTGCAGCACGCCGTCGAACGTGACCGCGTCGATGGCGGCGCGCAGCGACACGTGGATGCTGACCAGCACCGTGCGCAACTCATGGTTGGCCAGCATCATGCGCACCGGCATGGCGTCGACCGGCACGCCGCCCGCAGCAGCCGCCTCGGCCTGCAGCAGCTCGGTGTGGCCGGGAAAGCCGACACCGGCCGCGGCCAGCGCCTCCTTGTGCAGCGGCGCGGTCACCACGGCCGCCACGTCGCCGCGCAGGGCGGCACGCGCGGCCCAGAACACGCAATCGGCCGCCAACCGACCGGCCTGGGCGCTGACGGCCCCCATCGGCACCAGTGCAGCGGGCGCGCCGATCTGCAGCACCGGCACGCAATGCGGCGGCACCTGCAGCGCGTCGGCCGCGCTGCCGATGGTCGCCACCGGCAGCGGCGGCGCACCGGGGGCTCCGGCCGAGGCCACCCATTGCGCGGCACGCCGCAGCACGCCCACATCCCCCGCCACGAAACAGCCGCGCGTGAGCTCCGGCGCGTCGCGGAACGCCTTGACGATGATCTCGGGGCCGATGCCTGCGGGGTCGCCGAGGGTGATGGCGATGGGTCTTGCAGATGTGCTGGGCATGCAGGAGGTGCGGGGCGTGACCACGGTGGGGCAATCGGCGTTCAGGCCGGGTTGTCGATGTCGATGAACAGGTGGTCGATGCCCAGCACCTCGGCCACGTGCGCGCCGACGGCCGGCGCCCCGTAGCGCTCGCTCGCATGGTGCCCGCAGGCGATGAACGACACGCCGCACTCGCGTGCGTAGTGGGCCTGGGGCTCGGAGATCTCGCCCGTGATGAAGGCCTCGGCGCCGGCCGCGATCGCCGCTTCGAAATAGCCTTGCGCGCCGCCGGTGCACCAGGCGATGCGCTGGACCGGCCCCCGCGCGGCGTCGACCAGCGTCACAGGCCGCCCCAGCGCCGCCTCGACATGGCGGGCCAGCGCGTTCGCGTCGGCGAACGGCCGGTTGTCGATGCGCTCGCCGAGAAAGCCCAGATCCTGCTCGCCGAAACGGCCGTCCGCCGCGTAAGGGCGCAAGCCGAGCACGCGTGCCAGCTGGGCGTTGTTGCCCAGCTCGGGGTGCGCATCGAGCGGCAGATGGTAGGCCAGCAGGTTGATGTCGTGCGCCAGCAGCAAGGCCAGCCGCTGCTTCATCCAGCCAGTGACCACGCCGCTCTGGCCGCGCCAGAACAGGCCGTGGTGCACGAAGATCGCGTCGGCACGCTCGGCGACGGCCGCCTCGATCAGGGCCCGGCTCGCGGTGACGCCGGTCACCAGGCGCTGGATGTCGCGACGGCCCTCGACCTGCAGGCCGTTCGGCCCGTAATCCTTGAAACGGGCAGGCTGCAGCAATGCATCGCAACACTGCAGCAGATCGGTTCGCGAGGTGCTCATGCGCCGTATTGTCTCAGCCGCGCTGCCCGGCCCTGCGGTCAGCGACGTGCCACGTACCCCTTGTTCGCCATCGGCACCAACCCGAGCAGCAGCCCCAGCAGGGCCAGCGCCGCCACGTAGTGGGCCGGCGCCAGCGTGTCCTTCTGCAGCCACAGCGTGATGATGATCGGCGTCAGGCCACCGAAGATCGCATACGCCAGGTTGTAGGCGAACGACAGCCCCGAGAAACGCACTTCGGCCGGGAACGCGCGCACGCCGACGATCGGCACCGTGGCGATCGAGCCGACGAACAGGCCCACCAGCCCGTAGGTCAGCACCAACGAGGTCGGTGTGCCGGGCAAGCCGCTGTAGAACAGGTACGACGTGACCAACAGCCCGCCAAAGCCGATGACCATCACCGGCCGGGTGCCGATGCGGTCGGTCGCCCAGCCCATCAGCACGCAGCCCAGTGTGAGGGTCAGCGTGGCCACCGCATTGGCTTCGAGCGCCAGCGTGGCCGGGATGCCGTGCACCTTCTGCAGATAGCTGGGTGTGATCAGCACGACGACGACGATCGCCGCCGACAGCACCCAGGTCAGGCCGCCGACCAGCAGGCAGGCAGCGCGGTGCTCGCGCAGGATGGTCCGGATCGGCATCTCGCGCGCCACCGCGCGGCGCTGGTGCAACTGCTGGAACACCGGGGTTTCCTGCAGGAAACGGCGCAGGTACACGGACACCAGGCCGAACGCACCGCCCAGGATGAACGGCCCGCGCCATGCGAACTCGCTGACCTCGGCCGGGCTGTAGTGCGTGTTGACCCCGACCGCCACCAGCGAGCCCAGCAGGATGCCACCGGTGATGCCGGCCGTGAGCGTGCCGATGCCGAGACCATAACGGTGAGCCGGCACGTGTTCGGCCACGAACACCCAGGCGCCGGGCATCTCGCCGCCGATCGCCGCGCCCTGCAGCACGCGCATCGCCAGCAACAGCAGGGGTGCCGCCACGCCGATGCTGGCGTAGGTCGGCAGCAGGCCGATCACCAGCGTGGGCACGGCCATCAGGAAGATGCTCAGCGTGAACATGCGCTTGCGGCCCAGCAGATCGCCGAAGTGCGCGATCACGATACCGCCCAGCGGGCGCGACAGGTAACCCGCGGCAAAGATGCCGAAGGTCTGCAGCTGGCGCAGCCAGTCCGGCATGTCGACCGGAAAGAACAGCTTGCCCAGCACCGCGGCGAAGAACACGTAGATCACGAAATCGTAGAACTCGAGCGTGCCGCCGAGCGCGGACAGAGCCAGGGTTTGCACGTCCTTGCGCGACAGGGACGCAGCGGGCGCGACGGCGCCCGCGGAAAACGGGGGGCTGGATGACATCTTGAATCTCTCGGCAATGAAACGAGCGCGTGCGCGACCGGGAAAGCCCGGGATCGCTGCAGCCACGGTGCGCCATTCGTTGCCTCGGGTAGGGGCCTGGACTTGCCGTGCGCCGGTTGGGCGCGGCTGCAAGGAATGGAATCGACCTGCACAGGTCTGCGCAGCATTTTAAGGGTTTACCCTTGTCGTCCGCTGCGACGCGGGTACCGTTCCAACGCCAGGGCTGCCGGGCATGAGAGAGAATCCACCGGGTTCTCCCTGCTCTTTCTGCCTCCCCACCTCACATGAAGCGATTCTGGCTGCTCTTTTCCCAGTCCGTCACGGTGCTGCTCGCAGCCTACTTCGTCGTCGGAACACTGAAGCCCGAATGGCTCAACAAACGCACCAGCCTGGGCGGCGCGGTGTCCGTCATCGAGGCCGCGCCGTCCGCCCCCGGCCACACGCCAACCAGCAGTTTCAGCGCCGCTGCCAAGCGCGCCTCGCCGTCGGTGGTCAGCATCAACACCAGCAAGGCGGCGGTGCGCAACCCGAACAGCAACGACCCGTGGTTCCGCTTCTTCTTCGGCGACCGCGGCGGCGAGACCCAGGCCGGCCTGGGCAGCGGCGTGATCGTCAGCCCCGAGGGCTACATCCTGACCAACAACCATGTGGTCGAGGGTGCCGACGCGATCGAGGTCATCTTGAACGACAGCCGGCGCACGCAGGCCAAGGTGATCGGCACCGACCCGGACACCGACCTCGCCATCCTGAAGATCGAGCTCGACAAGCTGCCGGTGATGGTGCTGGGCAGCTCCGACGCGCTGCAGGTCGGCGACCAGGTGCTGGCGATCGGCAACCCGTTCGGCGTGGGCCAGACGGTGACCGGTGGCATCGTCAGCGCGCTCGGCCGCAACCAGCTGGGCATCAACACCTTCGAGAACTTCATCCAGACCGATGCGGCGATCAACCCCGGCAATTCAGGCGGCGCGCTGGTCGACGTGACCGGCAACCTGATGGGCATCAACACCGCGATCTACTCGCGCTCGGGCGGCAGCATGGGCATCGGCTTCGCGATTCCGGTGTCGACCGCCAAGCTGGTGCTCGAAGGCATCGTCAAGGACGGCCAGGTCACGCGGGGCTGGATCGGCGTCGAGCCCAGCGACCTGTCACCCGAGTTGGCCGAGACCTTCGGCGTCAAGACCAAGAAGGGCGTGATCATCACCGGCGTGTTGCAGAACGGCCCGGCGGCGCAGGCGGGCGTGCGACCCGGCGACGTGATCGTCAACGTCGGCGGCAAGGCCGTGGGCAATGTGTCGGAGCTGCTGTCGAGCGTGGCCGCGCTGAAACCCGGCACGGCCTCGCCGTTCGACGTGCTGCGTCAGGACGAGAAGCTCCAGCTCGACGTGACGCCGGGTGTGCGGCCTCGGCCGCGGCGCGTCGAGCGCCAGTAACCGAACCCGCCGGCGGTCAGCCCGTCAAGGCTCGGTCGACGTGGCCTTGGGCTCGGTGCCGTCCGGCTCGACCGGTGCCTGGGTGTGCTTGATGAACACCGTGGCCGCCCAGATGCCAACCTCGTACAGCAGACACATCGGCACGGCCAGCGCCAGCTGCGACACCACGTCGGGCGGCGTGACGATGGCCGCGATGATGAAGGCCAGCACGACGAAATAGCCGCGGAACTGCCGCAGCTTGTCGACGCTGACGATGCCCATGCGCGCCAGCACGACGACCGCGATCGGCACCTCGAACGCCATGCCGAACGCGAGGAACATCGTCAGCACGAAACTCAGGTACTCCTCGATGTCAGGCGCGGCGGTGATGCTCTTCGGCGCAAAGCCCTGAATGAAGCGGAACACCTGGCCGAACACGAAGAAGTAGCAGAACGCCACGCCGATGAAGAACAGGAAGGTGCTCGATACCACCAGCGGCATCACCAGCTTCTTCTCGTGCGAGTACAGGCCCGGCGCGACGAAGGCCCAGACCTGCCACAGCACGACCGGCAGCGCGATCAGGAACGCCGCCATCAGCATGATCTTCAGCGGCACGAGGAACGGCGAGATCACCGAGGTGGCGATCAGCTTGGCGCCTTCGGGCAGGGTCGACACCAGGGGCGCAGCCAGGATGTCGTAGAGCGCGGCCGGGCCCGGGTACACCGCCAGCACCGCGGCCGCCACCGCGATGGCGATCACCGCCTTGATCAGGCGATCGCGCAACTCCATCAGGTGCTGCACGAACGGCTGCTCGGTACCGGCGAGTTCGTCTTCTTTGTTCTGGGGATCGGGCATGGTGCAATCTGGTGGAGCGGAGGCTCCGAAATGGCCTGCGGCCGGGTGCGCGGAGTTCAGTGCTGCTTCTGCGGCCGGAAACGCGCCACGCGCGCGGCACCGGACAAGGCCTTGGTGCGGATGCCCGACCGTGCCTTGTACCACTGCGGCACGGCGCCCTGCTTCAGCCGCCAGTGCTTCTTGGGGTGCTTGTATTCGGGATAGCGTGGCGTCTCGTCGGCCGGCGCGATCGACGGCATGCCGGTGGTGGCCGACCAGTCCTTCTCGAATTCGCTGGCGCTGGTCTGGATCGAGCTTTCGACGTCTCGCGCCGCGCCTTCGACCGTGTCCTTCATCTTCTTCAGCTCATCGAGTTCCATCGACCGGCTGACCTCGGACTTGACGTCGGCGACGTAGCGCTGCGCCTTGCCCAGCAGCGTGCCGACCGTGCGGGCCACACGCGGAAGCTTCTCGGGCCCGATGACGATCAGCGCCACCGCGCCGATCAGCGCCATCTTGGAAAGGCCAATGTCGATCACGGGTGCTGCGCCGGATCAGGACTTGGTCTTGGCTTCGACGTCGATCGTGGACTTGTCGGCCGCAACCGACGGCGTGGCGGCGACCGGGGTCGCGGCCGGCTTGTCGTCGGCGCTCGCGGAGCCGTCCTTCATGCCGTCCTTGAAGCCCTTGACGGCGCCGCCGAGATCGCCGCCGATGTTCTTCAGCTTCTTGGTTCCGAACACCATCACGACGATCAGCAGCACGATCAGCCAGTGCCAAATGGAAAATGAACCCATGGAGTACTCCTAACGAATTGGTTTGATTTTAGACGGGGGGCCGAAGTTCAGCCGCGAAAGGCCACACGCGCGGCTCGTCAGCCCTTGAGCCAGGGCCGCGGTCCACCCATCACGTGCATGTGCAGGTGGTGGATTTCCTGGCCACCCTCGGTGCCGGTGTTCACCACCAGCCGGAAGCCGCCGTCCGGATAGGGATTGCAGCCTTCCTGCCGTGCCAGTTGCGGCGCCAGCAGCATCATGCGCCCCAGCAGGCCGGCGTGCTCGGGCGCCACCTGCGCCATCGACGCGATGTGCAGCTTGGGCACCATCAGAAAATGGACCGGCGCCGACGGGTGGATGTCGTGGAAGGCGATCAGTTCGTCGTCTTCATGCAACTTGCGCGACGGAATCTTGCCGTCGATGATCTTGCAGAAAAGGCAATTGGGGTCGTGCATGGAACGTGTGTTTTACGGATTGCCCACCGGACGGCTGGCGTTCATGTCGACCATGCCGCGCACGATGCGGTAGAGGAACCAGATCGAGATGATCGCCCAGGCGATCGCGCCGGGAAGATACAGCAGCAGGAACAGCGGGAACGTCACCACGTACAGGATGCCGGCCCAGACAACCGAGCGGATTCGCCACGAAAAGTGGCTGGCCTGCCAGGTGCCGGCTGCGTCGCCCTTCTTGACCAGGTCAATGACCAGGGCCACGAGCAACAACGCAATGCTGGCCTGGGCGGTCGGCACCACCGCAGCGACGGCGACGATCAGGTGCAGCACATAGCTGATCCAGCCCACCGTCTTGAGCTGCTGGGCCTGCGCGTTGTCGACGACCTCGACATCGATCACATCATTCATGCAGTGTCTCCTTCGCGCGCGAGCGCCTTGCGCAAGGCTTTTTCCTCGATGCCACTGGTGCCTTCGCGGCGCATCAGTTCGGCCACCACGTCGGCCGGGCTCAGATCGTAATGTGCCAATGCGACCATCGTGTGAAACCACAGGTCGGCGACCTCGCCGGTCAGCTTGCCGCGCAGCAGATCGGTGTTGCCGCCGCGCTCCAGGTCCTTCGCCGCCATCACGACCTCGGTGGCTTCTTCGCCGATCTTCTTCAGGAATGCGTCAGGGCCCTTGTGCAGCAGGCGGGCCACATAGCTGGCCGACGGATCGCCGCCACGTGCCGGCTTGCGGCTTTCGATGACCGCCGCCAGCCGGGCCAGCGCATCCTGTGAATTCAACTCAGCGGACATGGTTTTACTTGTAGATCGATTCCGGGTCTTTCAAGACCGGTTCGGTGACCTGCCAGCTGAAATCCCCGTCGGCGCCACGTTGCAGGGTGCTGAAAAAACAGCTGTGGCGACCGGTATGGCAGGCGATGCCGGGTTCATGCCCCAGCTGCGTGACCTTGAGCAGCACCACGTCACCATCGCAGTCGAGCCGGATCTCGTGGACCGTCTGCACGTGGCCCGACTCCTCACCCTTGAACCAGAGTTTGCCGCGCGAGCGGCTGAAATACACGGCACGGCCCAGTTCGGAAGTCTTTTGGAGCGCCTCACGGTCCATCCAGGCGAACATCAGCACGTCGCCGGTGGAGGCCTCCTGCGCGATCGCCGGCACCAGGCCTTGCGCATCCCATTTCACATCGTCGAGCCATGTCATCCCGCCATTCTCGACGATTCGACCCAAGCGGCTCAAACCCGCACGGGAATGCCGCGTTCGGCCATGCGCGCCTTGGCCTGCGCCACCGTGTATTCGCCGTAGTGGAAGATGCTGGCCGCCAGCACCGCATCGGCCCCGCCGCGCTGGATACCGTCCGCCAGATGGTCGAGGTTGCCGACACCGCCCGACGCGATCACCGGCACGGACACTGCGTCGCTGACCGCGCGGGTGAGCGCGAGATCGAAGCCCGACTTGGTGCCGTCGCGGTCCATGCTGGTCAGCAGGATCTCGCCGGCGCCGCGTCGGGCCATTTCGCTGGCCCAGGCCACGGCGTCGAGGCCGGTGTTCTTGCGCCCGCCATGGCTGTAGACGTCCCAGCCGGCGCCGCGGGTCTGCGCGTCCGCGTCGGAGCGGCGTTTGGCGTCGATCGCGACCACGATGCACTGCGCACCGTACTTGGCCGACGCCTGCGTGATCACGTCGGGGTTGGCGATCGCAGCCGAATTGAAGCTGGTCTTGTCGGCACCCGAGTTCAGCAGTCGGCGCACATCGTCGACCGTGCGCACGCCACCACCGACCGTCAGCGGAATGAACACCTGCGAGGCCACGGCCTCGATGATGTGCAGGATCAGGTCGCGCCCGTCGCTGGTCGCCGTGATGTCGAGAAAGGTCAACTCGTCGGCGCCCTGGTCGTTGTAGCGGGCCGCGATCTCCACCGGATCGCCGGCATCACGCAGTTCGACGAAGTTGACGCCCTTGACCACCCGGCCGCCGGTGACGTCGAGGCAGGGAATGATGCGTTTGGCCAGCATGGGGTACCCGGAGGGTCGTGAAGAAAGACGAAAGAACGGTAGAAGGAAGGCGCAGCAGGCTCAGGCGACCGTGAGTCGCTGCCAGCCGGTCCAGTGCTGGCCCGGCGCAAGGCTCACGGCATGCTCGACCTGCGCCGCCTCGACGCAGACCATGTGCGCAAAACCGTCGGCAGGCAGATCGGCCATCGTCGCGCTCTTGGCGGCGCCGGGGTTCCACACCACGGTGTTGGCAAAGCTGTCGCTCTGCGCGATACGCAGCGCACCGGCCGCATCGTGCAGGGTCAAGGGTTCAGCCGCTGCCGTGAACACACGGTCGAACTCGCCGTCGAAACGCACGTCGCCCTGATAGGTGGCGCGGCTGCCGGTCAGTGCATCCCACACCGGCTGGCCGTGCAGGCCCTCGAGCCGCACCGAGCCCAGGTCGCGGACCGCCAGGTAGGTGTGCAGCGCGCCGGTGAAGCTCCACGCGGCCGCGCCGGTGTTGCGGGCGGCCAGCGTCATCTCCAGAGCGCCGGACGACAGCAACAGCGTCAGTTCGAGCGTGAACGCCTGCGGCCAGATCGCCAGGCTCGCCGCGTCGCTGGCCAGCTGCAGGCTCAGCCGCACGCTGCCGCTGGCGGCATCGTGCTGCGCCACACCTGCACGCCAAGCGCGGTTGCGCACAAAGCCGTGCTTGGGCAGGCTGCCACGGTCGTTGAATTGCGGAAAACACACCGGCACGCCGCCGCGGATCGCGCTGTGCCCATCGAACACCGCGGCCGGGCTCAGGTACAGCCGCTCGACGCCGAGCGACGTCCACGACAGCACATGGGCGCCGTGCAGCGCGACGAGTACGTGGTCGTGCGCGCCGAGCCTCAGACGCAGGCAGGGCTGGCCGCGGAAGGTCTCTGGGGTGGCGAGCGCCGCCGGATCAGGCGTTGCCAAGCTGGTCGGCTCGTTCCTGCGCGCTGGTGAAATCGAGATCGCCGGTGTAGATGGCGCGGCCGCAGATCACGCCCTCGATGCCCTCGTACTCGACCTCGCAGAGCTTGTCGATGTCGCCGATGTTGCTGAGCCCGCCCGAGGCGATGACCGGCGTGGTCAGCGCCTGCGCCAGCTTGACCGTGGCATCGATGTTGATGCCGGTGAGCATGCCGTCGCGGCCGATGTCGGTGTAGATGAAGGCTTCGACACCGTAGTCCTCGAACTTCTTCGCCAGGTCGACGACCTCGTGGCCGGTGAGCTTGCTCCAGCCGTCGGTCGCGACCTTGCCGTCCTTGGCGTCGAGCCCGACGATGATGTGGCCGCCGAACGCGGTGCAGGCGTCCTGCAGGAAACCCGGGTTCTTCACGGCTGCGGTGCCGATGATCACGTAGCGCAGGCCGGCGTCGAGATAACGCTCAATGGTGTCCAGATCGCGGATGCCGCCGCCCAGTTGCACGTCGACCTCGCTGCCGACTTCCTTCAGGATCCGGCGGATCGCCATCTCATTCTTCGGCTTGCCGGCGAAAGCGCCGTTCAGGTCGACCAGATGCAGCCGCCTCGCCCCCTTGTCGACCCAGCTGCGGGCCATGGCGGCCGGATCTTCGCCAAATGTGGTGGACTGGTCCATGTCGCCTTGTTTCAAGCGCACACACTGGCCGTCTTTCAAATCGATCGCTGGGATAAGGAGCATGTTGCTGAGGACAGCCGGTCTGGATCAGGGGTTCCAATGGAGGAAATTGCGATACAGCGCCAGACCGTGCGCGGCGCTCTTCTCGGGGTGAAACTGGGTTGCAAAAATATTATCGCGTGCAATCGCCGCCGTAAAGCTTCCCCCGTAGTCCGCCAGGCCTGCGCTGTGGCGCGCATCAGACGGTCGCGCGTAAAAGCTGTGCACGAAATAGAAGTAGCTGTCGTCCGGCACACCGGCCCAGATCGGATGCGTCACGCCGTCGGGCGCTTGCTGGCGCACCTGGTTCCAACCCATCTGCGGTACCTTGAAGCGGCTGCCGTCGGGCTGCAGGCGGCCGTCCAGCGCAAACCGCACGACCTCGCCGTGCACCAGGCCCAGGCCCGGCGTACCGGTCGCCTCTTCGCCGGCGCGGGCTTCCGCGCTGCGGTCGAGCAACATCTGCATGCCGACGCAGACGCCGAACAGGGGTTTGCTGGCGGCGGCTTCGAGCACGGATTCGAGCAGACCCGACTCGCGCAGTTCGCGCATGCAGTCGGGCATCGCGCCCTGGCCGGGCAGCACCACGCGCTCGGCGGCGCGCACCTCGTCCGGGTGCGCGGTGACCAGCACCCGGTAGCCTTCACCGTCGGCGACGGTCTGCACCGCCTGGGACACGGAACGCAGGTTGCCCATGCCGTAGTCGACCACCGCCACCGTTTTCGCTGCCATCGCGTTCATCGTGTTGTTGCTGTACGTGCCCGGTCCGCGGGCTTGCGGCGTGGTGTCAGAGCGAACCCTTGGTCGACGGAATGGTGCCGGCCGTGCGCGGGTCGAGTTCGAGCGCGCCGCGCAGGGCCCGGGCGAAGGCCTTGAACACCGTCTCGGCCTGGTGGTGCGCGTTGTCGCCGCGCAGGTTGTCGATGTGCAGCGTCACGAAGGCGTGGTTGACGAAGCCCTGGAAGAACTCGTGCGCCAGCTGCGTATCGAAGCCGCCGATCATGCCGCTCTTGAACGGCACGTTCATCACCAGGCCCGGGCGGCCCGAGAAGTCGATCACCACGCGGCTCAGCGCCTCGTCCAGCGGCACGTAGGCGTGGCCGAACCGGCGGATGCCCTTCTTGTCGCCGATGGCCTTGTGCACCGCCTGCCCGAAGGTGATGCCGACGTCTTCGACCGTGTGGTGGCCGTCGATGTGCAGGTCGCCGTCGGCGTGGATGTCCAGGTCGATCAGCCCGTGCCGCGCGATCTGGTCGAGCATGTGGTCGAAGAACCCGATGCCGGTGGCCAGCGCCGCGCGGCCGCTGCCGTCGAGGTTGACGCGCACGGTGATCCTGGTTTCGGCCGTGTTCCGCGCCACTTCGGCGATGCGGGCGGCGGGCGACTGGGCGGTGGACAAATCGGTGGTCATAGGGACTTCTGCAGTGCCTGCAGCATCTGCGCGTTCTCGTCGGCGGTGCCGACCGTCAGGCGCAGGCAGTTGGCAAGCAATGGGTGCATTCTAGAAACGTTCTTCACCAGGACGCCACGCGCGCGCATGCCTTCGAACACCTGCTGCGCACGTTCGGTCTCGCCGGGCGCCGCCGGTACCCGCACCAGCACCATGTTGGCGTCGCTGTTCCACACCTGGAGCCCTGGCAGCGCACGCAGCGCCGCCAGCAGCACCTCGCGCTGTGCGCGCAGATCCAGCGCCTGCGCGGCGTACACGTCGGCGTGCTCCAGCGCGAACAACGCGCACTCCGCGTTGAGCACGCTGATGTTGTAGGGCGGGCGCACCTTGTCGATCTCGGCGATCAGCGCGCTCGGGCCCATCATGTAGCCGATGCGCACGCCGGCCAGGCCGAACTTGCTGAGCGTGCGCATCAGCAGCACGTGCGGGTGGCGGTGCACACGGTCGATGTAGCTGCGGCTGGCGAACGGCTGGTAGGCCTCGTCGACCACCACCAGCCCGGGCGCCGCCTCGATGATGCTTTCGAGCACCGCGTCGTCCCACAGATTGGCCGTGGGATTGTTTGGGTAGGCCAGGTAGACGATCGACGGTCGGTGCGCGCGCACCGCAGCCAGCATGGCCGGCCCGTCGAGCTCGAAATCGGCCGTCAGCGGCACGCCGATGAAACGCAGCCCTTGCAGCTGCGCACTGACCGCGTACATGACGAAACCCGGCACCGGTGCCAGGATGGACGCGCCGGGCACATCGCAGGCCATCGCGACCAGCGAGATCAGCTCGTCGGAGCCATTGCCGATCATCAGGCCGAAGCCCTCGGGCAGGCCCGCGTGCGCGGCCAGCGCGCGGCGCAGGTCGTCGATGCGCGCGCCGGGATAACGGTTGAGTTCGAGTGCGCCGAGGCGGCGGCCGAGTTCGGCCTGCAACGCCGGTGGCAAGCGGTGCGGGCTTTCCATCGCGTCGAGCTTCAGCAGGCCGGTGGCGTCCTGCACGGCGTAGGCGTGCATCGACTGCACGTCCTGCCGGATCAGGGGTGCCAGCCTGGCGTCGAGTGCGGTCATGCGCCTGCCTTTGTCTGGGTCGTGAGGCGCATCTCGGCAGCCCTGGCATGCGCCTGCAGGCCTTCGCCGTAGGCCAGCTCGGCCGCGATGCCGCCCAGGCGCTGCGCGCCCGTGGCGCTGACCTCGATGAGGCTGCTGCGTTTCTGGAAGTCGTAGACGCCGAGCGGGCTCGAGAACCGCGCGGTGCCGGAAGTCGGCAGCACGTGGTTGGGGCCGGCGCAGTAGTCGCCCAGGCTTTCGCTGGTGTAGGCGCCGAGGAAGATCGCGCCCGCGTGCCGGAGCAGCGGCTCCCAGCGGTGCGGGTCGTCGCTGCTGACCTCGAGGTGTTCGGGGGCGATGCGGTTGCTGATGGCGCAGGCCTCTTCCATGCTGCGCGTGTGGATCAGCGCGCCCCGGCCATTGAGCGACGCGGCGATGATGGCCGCGCGCGGCATCGTCGGCAGCAGCCGGTCGATGGCCTGCTGCACACGCGCGATGTAGGCGGCGTCGGGGCACAGCAGGATGCTCTGGGCCAGCTCGTCGTGCTCGGCCTGGCTGAACAGGTCCATCGCCACCCAGTCGGGCGGCGTGCTGCCGTCGGCCAGCACCAGGATCTCGCTCGGGCCGGCGATCATGTCGATGCCCACGGTGCCGAACACGCGCCGCTTGGCCGCCGCCACGTAGGCATTGCCCGGCCCGGTGATCTTGTCGACGGCCGGCACGGTCGCCGTGCCGTACGCCAGCGCCGCCACGGCCTGCGCGCCGCCGATCGTGAACGCACGGTCGACACCGGCGATGGCGGCCGCCGCCAGCACCAGCGGGTTGCGCTCCGGCATGGCGCCCGCATCGGCTGCAGCGCCACCGGCGCCGTCAACGCCGCCGGTCGCGACACTGCCCTTGGCCGGCGTTGGCACCACCATGACGATCTCGCCGACACCGGCCACCTTCGCGGGGATCGCGTTCATCAGCAGGCTCGACGGGTAGGCCGCCTTGCCGCCCGGCACGTAGATGCCCACGCGGTCGAGCGGGGTCACCTTCTGGCCGAGCAGGCTGCCGTCTTCGTCGCGGTACGACCAGGAGCGGCCGCAGGCTTCGAGCTGGCGCTCGTGGTAGGCGCGGATGCGGCTGGCCGCCGCCTCGAGCGCCGCGCGCTGGGCCGGCGTGATGACCGCCAGTGCGGCCTCCAGCTCGGACCGGGGAATCTCCAGTGCGGCGACGCTTGCGGCCTGCAACCCGTCGAAGCGCTGCGTGTAGCCGAGCAGTGCGGCATCGCCCCGCTGCCGCACGTCGGCCAGGATCTCGGCCACGCGCTGCTCGATCGCCGCATCGGTGTCGGCCGCCCAGTGCAGCTGGCGCTGGAAGTCGGCCTCGAAGCCTGGGTCGGTGGTGGAAAGGCGCAGCGGCCGCGCAGAGATGTCCATGGTCAGTTGGCGTTGGCTGCGGCCTTGCCCACCGCGGCAGAAAAGGCATCGATCACCGGTCGCAGCGCGGCCTGCTTGAGTTTCAGTGCGGCCTGGTTCACGACCAGGCGTGCGCTGATGTCCATGATGCGTTCGACCTCGACCAGTTGGTTGGCCCGCAGCGTGTTGCCGGTGGACACCAGATCGACGATGGCATCGGCCAGCCCCGTGAGCGGGGCCAGCTCCATGCTGCCGTAGAGCTTGATCAGGTCGACATGCACGCCCTTCGTGGCGAAGAAATCGCGCGCGATGCCCACGTACTTGGTGGCCACGCGCAGACGGGAGCCCTGGCGCACCGCCGACGCGTAGTCGAAGTCGGCGCGCACGGCCACGCTGATGCGGCAGCGCGCGATGTTCAGGTCCAGCGGCTGGTACAAGCCCTCGCCGCCGTGCTCGATCAGCGTGTCGCGGCCGGTGATGCCGAGATCGGCGCCACCGTATTCCACGTAGGTCGGGACGTCGGATGCACGCACCAGCACCACACGCACGTCGGCCCGGTTGGTCGCCAGGATCAGCTTGCGCGAGGTTTCGGGGTCTTCCAGCACCTCGATGCCGGCGGCGCGCAGCAGCGGCAGGGTCTCGTCGAAGATGCGGCCCTTGGACAGTGCGAGCGTGATCATGCAGCCTCCTGCCGAGCCGCCGCAAGGAAGGGGTGCGTCCCCTCGGGGGACAGCGACCGAATGGGGGCCAGGAGCCTCATGATTTCACTCTCTCGATGTCGGCACCGATGCCGCGCAGCTTGTCTTCCATGCGGTCGTAGCCCCGGTCCAGGTGGTAGATGCGGTCGACCACGGTCTCGCCGTCGGCCACGAGGCCGGCGATCACGAGGCTGGCCGATGCCCGCAGGTCGGTGGCCATTACCGTGGCGCCCGACAGCCGCGGCACGCCTTCGATGACGGCGACCTTGCCGTCGATCTGGATGTGTGCACCCAGCCTGACCAGTTCGTTGACGTGCATGAAACGGTTCTCGAAGATAGTCTCGGTGACCTTGCTCGCGCCCTGGGCGATGCAGTTCAGCGTCATGAACTGCGCCTGCATGTCGGTCGGAAACCCCGGGTATTCGGTAGTGCGAAAGCTCTGTGCCTTCAGGGTCGACCGAGGCGCAGCCTCGGCCTGGATGCGGATGCCGCCATCGACCGCGCTGACCCGCACGCCGGCATCGCGCAGCTTGTCGATCACCGCATCCAGATGGTCGGCCCGCCCGTGGCGCAGCAGCACGTCGCCACCGGCCGCAGCCACGGCGCACAGGAAGGTGCCGGCCTCGATGCGGTCCGCCACCACCTGGTGGGTGCAACCGCGCAGCCGGTCGACGCCTTCGATGCGGATGCGGCGCGTGCCGTGGCCTTCGATCTTCGCGCCCATCGCGATCAGCATCTCGGCCAGGTCGGGAATCTCGGGTTCCTGCGCGGCATTCTCGAGCACCGTCTCGCCTTCGGCGAGGGTGGCGGCCATCATCAGATTCTCGGTGCCTGTGACGGTCACCATGTCGGTCGTGATGTGCGCACCGTGCAGACGTTTGCGGCCCTGCGCAAGGCCGGCCACCATGTAGCCGTGTTCGACGGCGATGTCGGCGCCCATCGCCTGCAGGCCGCGGATGTGCTGGTCCACAGGCCGCGACCCGATCGCGCAGCCGCCCGGCAGCGACACGCGGGCACGGCCGAAACGCGCCAGCAGCGGGCCGAGCGCCAGCACCGATGCCCGCATCGTCTTGACCAGTTCGTAAGGCGCCTCAGGCGTGGGCAGGGAGCGCGCGTCGATGTCGAGGCGGCCATCGGCGCCGCGCTCGACCACCGCGCCCATGTTGCGCAGCAGTGCCACCATCGTGCGCACGTCCTGCAGGCGCGGCACGTTGACCAGCGTCACCGGGTCGGCCGTCAGCAGCGCTGCGCACATCTCGGGCAGGGCCGCGTTCTTGGCCCCGGAGATGTGCACCTCGCCCTGCAGGCGGCGTCCGCCGCGAATCAATAGTCTGTCCATAAACCGATCTTGGAAATCAAACGCGGCCTCGCGTCGATGCGTGCCGCATGACCGCCGGGAGCCGCCGCGCCTTGCCGGCGATCCCGCTCAGGCGCCGGGCCGCCCCTGTGCCGCCCACTCGGACGGGGTCCAGGTCTTCATCGACAGCGCATGCACCTCGTCGGTCTGTATTTTCGCACCGAGCGTCGCGTAGACCCGCTGGTGGCGCTGGATCGGCCGCTTGCCATCGAACGCCGACGACACGATGGTGGCGTACCAGTGCCGGCCATCGCCTTCCAGCGCAATGTGCTCGCACGGAAGGCCGGCTGCGATGATGTCCTTGAGTTCGTCTGCAGTCATGGTCGAGGGCTCCTCTGCTAACTCCGGATTTTGTAGCCGATCCGCAGCAGGTGGACGGCAATGGCCCCGACCACCAGCAACGCGGTGCCGACGATGCCCAGACTCACCCACGGCGACACGTCGCTGACACCGAAGAAGCCATAGCGGAACCCGTCAATCATGTAGAAGAACGGATTCAGGTGGCTGACGGTCTGCCAGAACGGCGGCAGCGAATGGATCGAATAGAACACGCCGCTCAAAAAGGTCATCGGCATGATGACGAAATTCTGGAACGCCGCCATCTGGTCGAATTTCTCGGCCCAGAGGCCGGCGATCACGCCCAGCGCCCCGAGCAGCGCGGCACCGAGCACGGCGAAGACCAGGATCCACACCGGCGCCACCACACTCAGGCCCCCGAACCCGGCAGTCGCCACCAGCACGCCGAGCCCGACCAGCAGGCCGCGCACGACCGACGAGCCGACGTAGGCGAAGAACCAGCTCCAGTGCGACAGCGGCGTCAGCAGCACGAACACCATGCTGCCCATGATCTTGCTCTGGATCAGCGACGACGAACTGTTGGCGAACGCGTTCTGCAGCACGCTCATCATCACCAGACCGGGCACCAGGAAGGCGGTGTAGCGGATCGTGTCGTAGATCTTCACATTGCCTTCGAGCACGTGGCCGAAGATCAGCAGGTACAGCACCGCGGTCAGCACCGGTGCGGCCACCGTCTGGAAGCCGACCTTCCAGAAGCGCAGCACTTCCTTGTAGAAGAGGGTCTGCCAGCCGGTCATGCGAGCGCCTCGCCGAGGTCGGGCCGCGCTGCGTGCACGTGCTCCGCCGCCATCACTTCGAGGAACACGTCCTCGAGATCGGCCTTGCGGATCTCGACGTCCTCGACCGTCAAACCGGCCTGGCGCACCTCGGCGAGGTAACGCTCGATCTCCAGCGCGCCGTGCGCCGGCAGCTGCACGATGCGGCCGGTCACGCGGGCGGCCGCGGCCAGCGCCGGAGGCAGCTCGCGGTCGACCTTGAAACGCAGCACGTTGCTGGAAGCGGCCTTCAGCAGCGCGCTGGTGTCGTCCAGCGCGACGATGCGGCCCTGCTTGAGCATCGCGATGCGGCTGCACAAGGCTTCGGCTTCTTCGAGATAGTGCGTGGTCAGCAGCACGGTGTGGCCTTCCCGGTTGAGCCGGGCGATGAACTGCCACAAGGTCTGCCGCAGTTCGACATCGACGCCAGCCGTGGGCTCGTCGAGCACGATGACCGGCGGGCGGTGCACCAGTGCCTGGGCCACCAGCACCCGCCGCTTCATGCCGCCCGACAGCTGCCGCATGTTGGCGTTGGCCTTGTCGGCCAGGCCGAGGCTTTCGAGCAGTTCGTCGATCCAGGCGTCGTTGTTCTTCACACCGAAGTAGCCGGACTGGATGCGCAAGGCCTCGCGCACGTTGAAGAACGGATCGAACACCAGTTCCTGCGGCACCACACCCAGCCGGCGCCGGGCCTCGGCGTAGTCGGCCTGCACGTCCTTGCCCTGCACGGTGACTCGGCCTCCGGTGGCGCGGGTCAGGCCGGCGAGCACGCTGATCAGCGTGGTCTTGCCGGCACCGTTGGGGCCGAGCAGGCCGAAGAACTCGCCTTCGGCGATGTCGAAGGACACCGCATCGAGCGCGCGCAGCACAGCGCCGTTGCCGCCACGTGCGCCCGCATAGGTTTTCGTGACCGACTGAAAGGAGATGGCTGACATGGGGAGCCCGGGATTCTACGGGCGATCAGGATGTGGCGTTGGCCGGCAGCCGAGTGTCCCGGCACGGCCTCAACGGAAAGGGATGGGGGGTACCGGGCTGGGCCGGCATCGTTCAGGATACGGCGGCGGCAGGCAACAGGGCGTCGATGCCATAGAGGCCGGCCAGCGCGCGCAGCCGTTCGGGCAAGGCCCGTACCGCGAACGAGCGACCGACGGCGATGGCCTCGCGGCGGCACTGCAGCAGCACCGCCAGCGCCGACGAATCGAAACGCGCGAGGCCGGTTGCGTCGACGACCACAGGGCCCTTCTGCGCGCGCAACCCCTGCAACAGCATGCGCAGCGAGGCCGTGGCCTGTGCCTGCGTGAGTTCGGCCGGCAAGACGAGCATCAGCTCTTCTTCGGCGCGCTATTGGTCTTGTTACGGCCAGCCAGCGTGGCGATCAAGCCGTCGATGCCCTTCGCATTGATCTCCTGCGCGAACTGGCTGCGGTAGGTCTCGACCAGCCACACGCCCAGCACGTTGAGGTTGTAGATCTTCCAGCCCGAGCCCTGGCCCGGCGTTTTCTCGAGGCGGTAGTCGAGCTGGATCGGATCGCCCCGGCCCTTGACTTCGCTGCGAACCAGGACTTCCTTGTCTTCCGGCGCGGCACGCAGCGGCTTGACGCTGATCTCCTGGTCGCTGACCTGGGCCAGTGCGCCGGAATACGTGCGCACCAGCAGGATCTTGAACTCGTCCTGAAGCTTCTGCTGCTGCTCGGGCGTAGCCTGGCGCCAGCCCGGGCCGACGGCGGAGGCCGTCATGCGCTGGAAGTTGACGTTGGGCATGATCTTGGTGTCCACCAGCGTGATCACCTTGCTCACGTCACCGGACTGGATCGACTTGTCGGCCTTGATCGCGTCCAGCACTTCGGTGGACAGGCGCTTGACCAGCATGTCAGGCGCTTCATCCGCGGCCATTGCCATGCCCAGATAGGCCGAAGACAACACCAGGGCCATGCTGCCCGCCATACGCGCCATGTTGCGTCGACTGATCATCATCATTGTTTCTCCCGACGGCACCCGCCGTCATGCTGGTCAAAAAGGTTGGAAGTCCCGCGTGCGCACGGGTTCCCGAGGCCGCGGCAGTCTTGCAACAGAGTGCAACGCCTATTTGGCCGGAGCCGGCTTGCGCGAAGCGGGTTCGGCGTCAGGATCCGGCGCGTTGCCGTCGTACACCTCGTTGCGTCGCACCTGCAGATAGACATCGCGCGTGAACGTGTACTTGTCGAGTGCCGCCTCGTCCAGCACATTGCCGGCCCGCAGCAGATTGGCGCGCGCCTCGACGCCCTTGAGCACATACAGGCCGATCTGGGCCGAATTGCTCTCCAGGCTCGAGATGCCATTGCCCCAGCTGTCGACCGGCAGCGCCGCGGTGTCGCGCAACGTCGACGGGCCGAGCAGCGGCAGCACGACATAAGGACCGGACGGCACGCCCCAGCGGCCCAGCGTCTGGCCGAAGTCTTCGCGGTGCCGCTCGATGTTGGCTTCACTGGCGATGTCGAGCAGGCCACCCAGGCCGAACACCGTGTTCACCTGGAAGCGGAACAGGCTGTCGACCGCCTCTTGCGGCTTCAGCTGCAGCAAGGCATTGACCGCGGTCCAGGCGTCCGCCAGGTTGTGGAAGAAATTGCTGACGCCGGTGCGCACCATCGACGGTGTGACCTTGTCGTAGGCGATCGCGACCGGCTTGACGACGGCACGGTCGAGACCATCGTTGAAGCGCGTGACGCCGCGGTTGAAGGGTTCGAGCGGATCGCGTGGATCTGCGCCGGGACCGCTGGCGCAGCCGCTGGTGAGCGCCAGCAGTGCCACAAGGCCGGTGGCTGCAAGAAGTCTGGCAATGGAATGCTTCATGGCGTGGGTTGCACTTGTAGTATTTTTACTTTTTGGGAGCCGCTGCCGGGGTCGAGCCACCATCGGCGGCCTTGTTGTACAGGAACTGGCCGATCAGATTTTCCAGCACCACCGCGGATTGCGTCGTGGAAATAGTATCGCCGGCAGCCAGATTCTTGTCGTCCGCGCCGGCTTCGATGCCGACATACTGCTCGCCCAGCAATCCGCTGGTCAGGATCTTGAGGGAACTATCTTTCGGGAAAGTGTAACGGGTCTCCATCGCCAGCTGCACGCGCGCCTGAAACGACTTGTCGTCGAAATCGATGGATTCGACACGCCCGACCACGACGCCGGAACTCTTGACCGCGGCCTTGGGCTTCAGGCCACCGATGTTGTCGAACTTGGCCGTCACGCGGTAGCTTGATTGGAAACTCAGCGTCAACAGATTGGCCGCCTGCAACGCCAGAAACAGGATGCCGGCACCGCCCAGCAGCACGAACAGCCCGACCCACACATCATTTTTCGAACGTTGCATTCCCCTGCCCTCTGGACACCGCGCCAAGCGGAACATGCGCACGCATCGGCGGCATGTCGCTTTGGGCACATCTTTTCATATATTGAACATCATTGCCGTGAGGATGAAATCGATCCCCAGCACGGCCAGCGATGCGACCACCACGGTGCGCGTCGTCGCACGCGACACACCCTCGGGCGTCGGCTGCGCCTCGTAACCCATCAGCAAGGCGACGAAGGTCACCGTGAAGCCGAACACCACACTCTTGACGATGCCGTTGCCCACATCGCGCCAGACGTCTACACCGCCCTGCATCTGGCTCCAGAAGGCACCGGGGTCGATCCCGATCAGCACCACCCCGACCAGATACCCGCCCAGCACGCCGACCGCGCTGAACAGGGCCGCGAGCAGCGGCATCGTGATGATGCCGGCCCAGAAACGCGGTGCAAGGATGCGCAGCACCGGGTCGACCGCCATCATCTCCATCGCGCTCAACTGTTCACCCGCCTTCATCAGGCCGATGCCGGCCGTGAGCGAAGTACCGGCGCGGCCGGCGAACAGCAGCGCCGTCACCACGGGGCCCAGTTCGCGCACCAGGCTCAGCGCCACCAGCATGCCCAGCGCCTCGGACGAGCCGTAGCGCTGCAGCGTGTAGTAGCCCTGCAAGCCCAGCACGAACCCGACGAACAGCCCCGAGACCATGATGATCGCGAGCGAGTAGTTGCCCAGGAAATGGATCTGGTCGCGCACCAGCCCGAAGCGGCGCAAGGTCGGCCCGGTGAGACGCAGCAACTGCAGGAACAGCCGCGCGCCGTAGCCCAGGTCGGCCAGCTTGCCGCGCACCGCCAGCCCGACATCCGCAGGGCGCCACCAGCTCATGGCGAACCTTCCTGCGCACGCGCCAGCGCGGGGCCGAAGTCCTTCTCGACCGACACGCCGGGGTAGTGAAAGTGCACCGGCCCGTCGGCCAGTGCGTGCACGAACTGGTGCACCAGCGGATCGGTGCTCTGGCGCACTTCGTCCGGTGTGCCCTGCGCCGCGATCTTGCCATTGGCCAGCACGATCACCTGGTCGGCGATGGCGAAGGTCTCGTCGAGGTCGTGCGACACGACGATGCTGGTCAGGCCCATCGCGTCGTTGAGCTGGCGGATCAGTCGGGCCGATGTGCCGAGCGAGATCGGGTCCAGCCCGGCGAAGGGCTCGTCGTACATCACGAGTTCAGGGTCGAGCACGATGGCCCGCGCCAGTGCGATCCGGCGGGCCATGCCGCCCGACACCTCGCTGGGCATCAGGTCGCGCGCACCGCGCAGGCCCACGGCGTTGAGCTTCATCAGCACGATGTCGCGCACCAGCACTTCGGACAGGTCGGTGTGCTCGCGCAGCGGAAACGCCACGTTGTCGAACACGCTCAGGTCGGTGAACAGCGCGCCGAACTGGAACAGCATGCCCATGCGCCGGCGTGCCGTATACAGGCCGCCGGCGTCGAGCTTGCCGACGTCCTGCCCGTCGAAGCGCACTTCGCCGCGCTGCGCCTTCAACTGCCCGCCGATCAGCCGCAGCACCGTCGTCTTGCCGCCGCCGGAGGCGCCCATCAGCGCCGTGACCTTGCCGCGCGGCACCACCAGCGAAACGCCGTCCAGGATCGGACGCTCGCCGTAACCGAAGGAGAGATCGCGCAGTTCGACGAGAGGATCAGTGGAAAAGGAAGAGTCCATCAACAGCAAGGCCGGAGCGGATCCGGCCTTGGAGGATGATAAGGGATGGAGGCCAGCACGGGCTCCGCCGAAAGGCCGAAGCCCTTGGCGCCCTGCCGCCGCGCGGCCGCTTCACCGCGGCAGATCGCTGAACCCCATCAGGAACTCGTCGACCGAGCGGGCCGCCTGGCGCCCCTCGCGAATGGCCCACACCACCAACGACTGTCCGCGGCGCATGTCACCGGCAGCGAACACCTTGGGCACATTGGTCGCATAACCGCCGGCGAAATCGGTCGTCGCGCGGGCGTTGCCACGGGCGTCCTTGTCGATGCCAAAGGCGTCGAGTACGCTGGCCACGGGGTTCACGAAGCCCATCGCCAGCAGCACCAGGTCGGCCTTCAGCAGCTTCTCGCTGCCCGGCACTTCCTGCATCTTGCCGTCCTTCCACTCGACGCGCACGGTCTTCAGGCCCGTGACCTTGCCCGACTTGGCGTCGCCGACGAACTCCTTGGTGGAGATCGCGAACTCGCGTTCGCAGCCTTCCTCGTGGCTGGAGCTGGTGCGCAGCTTGATCGGCCAGTAGGGCCAGGTCATCGGGCGGTTCTCTTCCTCGGGCGGCTGCGGCATCACCTCGAACTGCGTGACGCTCACGGCGCCATGGCGGTTGCTGGTGCCGACACAGTCGGACCCGGTATCGCCGCCGCCGATCACGATGACGTGCTTGCCTTCGGCGCGCAGCTGGCCCTTGAGCTTGTCACCCGCATTCACGCGGTTCTGCTGCGGCAGGAATTCCATCGCGAAATGGATGCCGTCGAGATCGCGGCCGGGCACCGGCAGGTCGCGCGACTGCTCGGAACCGCCGGTCAGCACAATGGCGTCGAACTCCTTGTCGAGCTGCTCGGGCGTGACGGTTTCCTTGGCGAGGTTGGTCACCTTGGATCCCTTGCCCAGCGGGTCCTTGGCCGCGCCGACGACCACGCCGGTGCGGAAGGTGACGCCTTCGGCCTTCATCTGCTCGACGCGGCGATCGATGTGCGACTTCTCCATCTTGAAGTCGGGAATGCCGTAACGCAACAGGCCGCCGATCCGATCGTTCTTCTCGAACAGGGTCACGTCATGGCCGGCACGCGCCAGCTGCTGCGCGGCTGCCAGGCCGGCGGGGCCGGCACCGACCACGGCGACCTTCTTGCCGGTCTTGTGCTTGGCCACGCGTGGCTTGACCCAGCCTTCGTCCCAGGCGCGGTCGATGATGGCGTGCTCGATCGACTTGATGCCGATGGCGTCGTCGTTCACGTTGAGCACGCAGGCCGCCTCGCAGGGCGCGGGGCAGATGCGGCCGGTGAACTCGGGGAAGTTGTTGGTCGAGTCCAGCACCGCGAAGGCGTTCTGCCAGTCGTTGCGGTAGACCAGATCGTTGAAGTCCGGAATGATGTTGTTGACCGGGCAGCCGTTGTTACAGAACGGCGTGCCGCAGTCCATGCAGCGAGCGCCCTGCACCTTGGCCTGCTCGGGCGTCAGCGCAACGACGAATTCCTTGTAGTGCTTCAAGCGCTCTTCCACGGGCCGGTAGCCCTCCTCGATGCGCTCGTGCTCCATGAAGCCAGTGATTTTTCCCATCGTGGTTCCTTCTGTTCTTGTTCAGACCGCGGCCGGCGTCTTGATGGCGTGCGGCTCCAGGCCCACATGGGCGTTGTTGCCGCTGCCCGCCAGTTCGACCCGGCGGTCGTGGATCTCGCCGAGCGCGCGCTTGTATTCGTTCGGGAACACCTTCACGAACTTCGTGCGTGCGGTCGCCCAGTCGTCGAGCAGCTCGCGGGCGCGCTTGCTGCCGGTCCAGCGGTGGTGCTCTTCCAGCAGCTTCTTCAGCTGCACTTCGTCGGTCAGGCCGTTGTGCCAGACCGAACGCTTGACAGTGGCCGTCTGCTCGGCGGTCGTCAGCACCTTCTCCAGCGTGACCATCGCCAGGTTGCAGCGCGACGCGAAGTGGCCGTCCTCGTCGTAGACGAAGGCTACGCCGCCGCTCATGCCGGCCGCGAAGTTGCGGCCGGTCTTCCCCAGCACGGCCACCGTGCCGCCGGTCATGTACTCGCAGCCATGGTCGCCCGTGCCTTCGACCACCGCGGTGGCGCCGGACAGCCGCACGGCAAAACGCTCGCCGGCCACACCGCAGAAGTAGGCCTCGCCGGTGGTGGCGCCGTACATCACGGTGTTGCCGACGATGGTGTTGCGCACTGCCTCGCCGCGGAAGTCGAGGCTGGGCCGCACGACAATGCGCCCGCCCGACAGGCCCTTGCCGGTGTAGTCGTTGGCGTCGCCGATCAGGTAGAGCGTGATGCCGCGGGCCAGGAAGGCACCGAACGACTGGCCGCCCGTGCCTTCGAGCTGGATGCGGATCGAATCGTCCGGCAGGCCTTCGGGGTGCACCCGCGTGACCGCGCCCGACAGCTTGGCACCGACCGTGCGGTTGACGTTGCGCGCCACCTCGATGAACTGCACCTTCTCGCCCCGATCGATGGCCGGACGCGATTTCTCGATCAGCCGCGTGTCGAGGTTGTGCTCCAGGCCGTGGTCCTGGTTTTCGACGTGGTAGCGTGGCACGTCGGCCGGCACGTTGGGCAGCGCGAACAGGCGGCTGAAGTCGAGCCCGCTGGCCTTCCAGTGCGCGATGCCCTTCTTCATGTCGAGCAGGTCGGCCCGGCCGATCAGGTCGTCGAACTTGCGGATGCCCAGCTGCGCCATGATCTGGCGCACTTCTTCGGCGACGAAGAAGAAGTAGTTCACCACGTGCTCGGGCTTGCCCGAGAACTTCTTGCGCAGGATCGGGTCCTGCGTGGCCACGCCCACCGGGCAGGTGTTCAGGTGGCACTTGCGCATCATGATGCAGCCCTGCACGATCAGCGGCGCGGTGGCGAAGCCGAACTCGTCGGCGCCCAGCAGTGCGCCGATGGCAACGTCGCGGCCGGTCTTCATCTGGCCGTCGGCCTGCACGCGCACGCGGCCGCGCAGGCGGTTCAGCACCAGCGTCTGCTGCGTCTCGGCCAGGCCGATTTCCCACGGCCCACCGGCGTGCTTGATCGACGACCAGGGCGAGGCACCGGTACCGCCATCGTGGCCGGCGATCACCAGGTGGTCGCTCTTGCACTTGGTGACGCCCGCGGCGACCGTGCCCACGCCCACTTCGCTGACCAGCTTGGTGCTGATGCTGGCGTGCGGCGCGACGTTCTTCAGGTCGTGGATCAGCTGCGCCAGATCCTCGATCGAGTAGATGTCGTGGTGCGGCGGCGGCGAAATCAGACCGACACCCGGCACCGAGTAGCGCTGCTTGCCGATGTACTCGGTCACCTTGCCGCCGGGCAGCTGGCCGCCTTCGCCGGGCTTGGCGCCCTGGGCCATCTTGATCTGGATCTGGTCGGCCGAGCTCAGGTATTCGGCCGTGACGCCGAAGCGGCCCGACGCCACCTGCTTGATCTTCGAGCGCAGCGAATCGTTGGGCTTCAGGGCCAGATCGACCTCGACGTTGGCCTCGCCGATCACGCTCTTCAACGTGTCGCCGAGCTTGACCGGGATGCCCTTCAGCTCGTTGCGGTAACGCGCCGGATCTTCACCGCCTTCGCCGGTGTTGCTCTTGCCACCGATGCGGTTCATCGCGACGGCCAGCGTCGAGTGCGCCTCGGTCGAGATCGAGCCCAGCGACATCGCGCCGGTGGCGAAACGCTTGACGATCTCGGCAGCAGACTCCACCTCTTCGATCGGCACCGCCTTGGAAGGATCGATCTTGAACTCGAACAGGCCGCGCAGCGTCATGTGGCGACGGCTCTGGTCGTTGATGATCTGGGCGAACTCCTTGTAGGTGCTCCAGTTGTTGGCACGCGTGCTGTGCTGCAGCTTGGCGATGGCGTCGGGGCTCCACATGTGCTCTTCGCCACGGGTGCGCCAGGCGTACTCGCCGCCGGCATCCAGCATGCTGGCCAGCACCGGATCGTCGCCAAAGGCGGCCGTGTGCATGCGCAAGGCTTCCTCCGCGATCTCGAACACGCCGATGCCTTCGACCCGGCTGGCGGTGCCGGTGAAGTACTTGCCGATGGTGTCGTGGTTCAGGCCGATGGCCTCGAACAGCTGCGCACCGCAGTAGCTCATGTAGGTGGAGACGCCCATCTTGGACATGATCTTCGACAGGCCCTTGCCGATCGCCTTCACGTAGTTGTAGATGGCCTTCTCGGCCGACAGCGCGCCGGGCAGGTCGGCATGCATCGCGGCCAGCGTCTCCATCGCCAGGTAGGGGTGCACGGCTTCGGCGCCATAGCCCGCCAGCACACCGAAGTGATGCACTTCGCGGGCACTGCCGGTCTCGACCACCAGGCCGGCCGTGGTGCGCAGACCTTCGCGCACCAGGTGCTGGTGGATCGCGCTCGATGCCAGCAGGGCGGGAATCGCCACCTGCGTCGGGCCGACCGCACGGTCGCTGACGATCAGGATGTTGCTGCCGCCCTTGATCGCGTCGACGGCTTCGGCGCACAAGGACGCGAGCTTGGCCTCGACGCCCTCGCGGCCCCAATCGGCCGGGTAGGTGATGTCCAGCGTGGAACTCTTGAACTTGCCCTTGGTGTGCTGTTCGATGTCGCGCAGCTTGGCCATGTCGGCGAAGTCGAGGATGGGCTGGCTCACCTCGAGCCGCATCGGCGGGTTGACCTGGTTGATGTCGAGCAGGTTGGGCTTGGGGCCGATGAAGCTGTTGAGCGACATCACGATCGCCTCGCGGATCGGGTCGATCGGCGGGTTCGTCACCTGCGCGAACATCTGCCGGAAGTAGTTGTACAGCGGCTTGTTCTTGTCGGACAGCACGGCCAGCGGGCTGTCGTTGCCCATCGAGCCGATGCCTTCCTCGCCGGCCTGCGCCATCGGGCTCAGCAGGAACTTGATGTCTTCCTGCGTATAACCGAAGGCCTGTTGTCGGTCCAACAATGAGACGACGCTGACGGGCGCGGGGACCGGCGCGGCCTCGACACTGTCGAGCTTGATGCGCAGGTTCTCGATCCACTGCTTGTAGGGCTTGGTGTTGACGACATAGGCCTTGAGCTCGTCGTCGTCGATCATGCGGCCCTGCTCGAGGTCGATCAGGAACATCTTGCCGGGCTGCAGGCGCCACTTGCGCACGATCTTGTGTTCGGGCACCGGCAGCACGCCGGACTCGGACGCCATGATCACCAGGTTATCGTCGGTCACGCAGTAGCGCGACGGGCGCAGGCCGTTGCGGTCGAGCGTGGCGCCGATCTGGCGGCCGTCGGTGAAGACGATGGAGGCGGGGCCGTCCCAGGGCTCCATCATCGCGGCGTGGTATTCGTAGAACGCGCGGCGGCGCTCATCCATCGTGGTGTGCTGCTCCCAGGGCTCGGGGATCATCATCATCACGGCCTGGCTGATCGGGTAGCCGGCCATCGTCATCAGCTCGAGGCAGTTGTCGAACGTGGCGGTGTCGGACTGGCCGGCGAAGCTGATCGGGTAGAGCTTCTTCAGGTCGGGTCCGAGCACCGGCGACGACATCACGCCTTCGCGCGCCTTCATCCAGTTGTAGTTGCCGCGCACCGTGTTGATCTCGCCGTTGTGGGCGACGTAGCGGTACGGGTGGGCCAGCGGCCATTTGGGAAAGGTGTTGGTCGAAAAGCGCTGGTGCACCAGGCCGATGGCCGAGATGCAACGCTCGTCCTGCAGGTCGAAGTAGTAGGTGCCGACCTGGTCGGCCAGCAGCAGGCCCTTGTAGACCACGGTGCGGCTCGACATGCTGGGCACGTAGTACTCGGTGCTGTGCTTGAGCGCCAGGTTCTGGATGTTGGCGCTCGCTGTCTTGCGGATCACGTACAGCTTGCGTTCCAGCGCGTCCTGCACGATCACGTCGTTGCCGCGGCCGATGAACACCTGGCGCAGGATGGGCTCGGTCTTCTTGACCGCGGGCGACATCGGCATCTCGCGGTTGACCGGCACGTCGCGCCAGCCCAGCAGCACCTGGCCCTCGGCCTTGATGGCGCGCTCCATCTCCTGCTCGCAGGCCATGCGCGAGGCGTGCTCCTTGGGCAGGAAGATCATGCCGACGCCGTATTCGCCGTAAGGCGGCAAGGTCACACCCTGCTTGCCCATTTCTTCGCGGTACAGCGCATCCGGGATCTGGATCAGGATGCCAGCGCCGTCGCCCATCAGTTTGTCGGCACCGACAGCGCCGCGGTGGTCGATGTTCTCCAGGATCTTGAGCGCCTGGGTCACGATGTCGTGCCGCTTCTCGCCCTTGATGTGGGCGACGAAACCCAGGCCGCACGCGTCGTGCTCGTTGGCGGACGAATACAGCCCGTGTTGTTCCAGATATTGGATTTCGGCATCCGTTGTCATGGGCGCACTCCTAGTGATTTATCGCGGGAAAGAGAGCATAAAACAGAGCAACAACAATGCCAAGAATATTAAATGGGGTCGGATACCATTAAATATCCGACAAATTTACCTACTATTTAATTGGGGACATATTTATCAGGACGAAAGAAGCCCTGAGGACGACCAGGCCATCCCTCTCAGACGGGGCGCGACGTCGCCGGGGGCCGCCCGGGTTGTGCGATCGTGAGCCTGCGCGCCACCGTCTTCTGCAGCTCGGCCACATAGGCGCTGTCACCAAGCACCCAGCCGCTGAGCGCCGACCGTGTCAGCTGCGCCTGGAGCGCCTCGGAGATGCCTTCACGCACCAATTCGGCATACGCCGCCTCACGTGCGAACGGCGTATTGCCCAATGCCCAATAAGCGGGAGGACTCGCCAGCCAGGCATCGTGCCGCAGCCCGGCGTAGTGGCCGTGGCTGGACCATGGATAGGCCGCCGCGGCGGCGGCCGTCCCGGCACGCACCGGGTTCAGGTCGAAGTACGCCATGCAGGGGAGCAGGTAACGCTCCGGCTGCAGCAGCGTCGAACGGTAGCGCCCTTCCCACAAGGTGCCGCTGCGCCCGTGCGCCAGGTTGAACACCCGCACGTAGCGCCGGCCGACGGCCTGCATCATCCTGGGCAGGCCCTCGGCCGTGCCGGGCGTCACCAGCAGGTGGAAGTGGTTGGGCATCAGCACATAGGCGTGCACGGCCACGCCGACCAGGCGGGCCTGTTCGGCCATCAGGTCGAGCATGGCCTGGTACTCGCCGGGCGTCGAGAAGATGGCCTCGCGGTTGTTGCCGCGCTGGATCACATGGTGCGGATGGCCAGCAAGCGAAAGACGGGGAAGGCGCGCCATGGCGGTCGAGTGTAAGCAGACTGCATGGGGGCGGTGTCCCGTGGCCGCGAGCGCCGCGCCGGCAGCCCTGCCGGTGCCGCCCACGTCGGGGGTCGTCAGTCGGGCTTGATGTTCGCGGCCTTGACCAGCTTGCCCCAGCGCTCGGCCTCGACCTTGATCAGCGCGGCGAACTGCTCGGGCGTGCCACCGCCGAGTTCGTTGCCCTGGCTCAGCATCAGCTCCTTGATCGTCGGGTCGGCCAGCGCCTTGTTGGTCGCCTCGTTCAGCGTGCGGATGATCGCGGCGGGCGTGCCGGCCGGCGCCACGAGGCCCTGCCAGTTCTGCACCTCGAAGCCCGCCACGCCGGCCTCGACCATCGTCGGCACATCGGGGAACAGCGGCGAGCGCGTCTTGCTGGTGATGGCCAGCGCACGCAGCTTGCCGGCGCGGATGTTCGGCGCTGCCGAGTACATCTGCTCGAACATCATGTCGACCTGGCCGCCGAGCAGGTCGGTCGTGGCCGGCGCCCCGCCCTTGTAGGGGATATGGGTGATGGACACGTTTGCCAGCGACTTGAACAGCTCGGCCGACAGATGGTGCGAGCCACCGAGCCCGCCCGAGGCGAACGACAGTTTTTCAGGCTGGGCCTTGGCCGCGGCGATGACGTCGGCCACCGTCTTGAAGCGCGAGTTGTTCGGCACCATCAGGACCAGCGGCCCCTTCTCGATGAGGCAGATCGGCGCCAGGTCCTTGGCGGGGTCGTAGGTCATCTTCTTGAACATCGTCGGGTTGACCGCCAACGGTGCGAAGTTGCCCATGCCGATCACATACCCATCGGGCTTGGCGCGCGCCACAGCCTCGGTGCCGATGTTGCCGCCAGCGCCCGGCTTGTCGTCGACGATCACCGGCTGGCCCAGCGCGGTCGAGATGAACTTGCCGATCTGGCGCGAGCGCTGGTCGGCGTTGCCGCCCGCCGCGTACGGACAGATCAGCGTGATGGCCTTGCTCGGGTACTTGTCCTGGGCGAAGGCGTGGAACCCGCCCAGTGCGGGAAGCGCGATCGTGGTCGAGGCGGCTTGCAGAATCAGTCGGCGTTGCATGGGGAAACCTGTCGTTGCGATGGTTGCACGTTAGTCCATGGCCCCAGGCCCCGCATCAGCGTTTTCCTGAGGACCGGAAGTAAAGCCTTGGGGGCTCAGGCTGCAGCAAGGGCGAGGCGGTCGTAACGCGTGTCGCGCAGCGATTGCAGCCCGAATTCATCGAGCAACTGCTGCAGCCGCTGCGCGGCGCTGCGCTTGGGCTGGCCGGTGTAGCGCGCCAGGATCAGCTCGTTCTTCATGCTGTGCTCCCAGCCCACCAGCTCGGTGACGGTCACCTGGTAACCACATGCTTCGAGGTAGAGGCAGCGCAGCACGTTGGTGATCTGGCTGCCCATCTCGCGTGTGTGCAGCGGATGGCGCCAGAGTTCGGCCAGCGGTGTGCGCGCCAGCTGCAGTGCCTTGTTCTGCCGAAGACAGCCGGCGATCTCGGCCTGGCAACAGGGCACCAGCACCATGCACCGCGCGTGTTTCTCGAGCCCGAAACGGATCGCGTCATCGGTCGCGGTGTCGCAGGCGTGCAGCGCCGTCACGATGTCGATGCGCTCGGGCAGCTGGTCCGACGCGGTCGACTCGGCCACGCTCAGGTTCAGGAACGACATGCGCCCGAAGCCAAGCCGCAGCGCCAGTGCGCGCGAGCGCTCGACCAGTTCGGCACGCGTCTCGACGCCATACACATGGCCGGGCCGCTGCTGGAACAGCAGGTCGTACAGGATGAAGCCGAGATAGGACTTGCCCGCGCCGTGGTCGGCCAGCGTCACCGGCTGGTCGGCAGGGAACACCTCGGCCACCATCTGCTCGATGAACTGCACCAGATGGTGGACCTGCTTCAGCTTGCGGCGCGAGTCCTGGTTGAGTTTGCCGTCGCGCGTGAGGATGTGCAGCTCCTGCAGCAGCGCGATCGACTGGCCGGGGCGCAGCTCGGGCATCGGTGCAGCCGCCTCGGCGGAGGGCGTGCGCGCGGGGCGGGCCGGTTTGTTCTTCATGCCATGTTCTTCCGATTGCACTGCGCCGACGTCGACGCACCGACCCGCAACGCGGCCCAGCCCTGCGGCCCGAGCGCGCGCAAGGTGGCCATGTTGCGCTCGAAGATGTCGGCCGCATCGGGCACCGCCTCGACGGCACGGGCAACGCTCTCTTCGCGCAGCAGGTGCAGCATCGGATACGGGGAGCGGTTGCTGTTGTTGGTCACGTCGTCGGCGTCCGTGCCGGCGAACTGGAAATCGGGATGGAAACTCGCGATCTGTACCACGCCTTCGAGGTCCAGGCGCCGCAGCAGGCGCTCGGCCTGTGGCAGCACCGCGTTGAACGTGAGGAAATCGCCCAGCCCCTGCGGCACGATCAGTAGCGTGGTGTCCCGCTCCGCGGGGTCCGCGGCCACCAGGTCGCGCAGCTCAGCGCCCAGGTCTTCCAGCAGTTCCTGCGGCGTGGCGGCGTCGCTGATGGCGAGATGGATCTGCCCTTTCACGTGCACCGCCTTGGCGAACGGACAGAGGTTGAGCCCGATGACGGCACGCTCCAGCCAGGCCCATGTGTCCTGCACGACCGGGGCCACCACCGGGCTCTGCATCGCGATGCTCATGCCATGAACCGCTGGCCGGTCAGGCGTTCGTGTTCGCGCACCGCGAACCGGTCCGTCATGCCGGCGATGTAGTCGGCCACCACGCGTGCCGTGCCACCGGCCCCTTCGGCCTGCGCGGCGAGCTCCGCACGGGCGGCAAAACCCGCGGCCATCTCGCCGGGGGCCGCGGCGTAGGCTTCGAACAGCTGCTGCACCATCTGCTTGGCCTGTGTCGTCATCTGTGTCACCTGCGCGTGGCGGTACAGGTTGCGCGTGAGGAAGCGCTTCAGGGTCTGCGAGGCCTCGCGCATCGCATCGCCGAAGCGGACCAGCGGCGGGCAGCGGCGCGCCGCGTCCACGTCCTGGGGGCGGTGTTCGGCCAGCATGGCTTGCGTGGCGTCGATCACGTCGTAGACCTGCGCGCTGAGCATGCGCCGGATCGCCTCGTACAACACCCTGCGCCCGGCCAGCTGCGGAAACTCGGCCAGGGCCTCGCGCTTGAAGTCCTCGAACAACGGGACCTCCTGCAACTGCTCGAGCGTGATCAGGCCCGAGCGCACACCGTCGTCGATGTCGTGCGCGTTGTAGGCGATCTCGTCGGCCAGGTTGCACAGCTGCGCTTCCAGGCTCGGCTGCGTGCGGTCGAGAAAGCGCCGGCCCACATCGCCCAGCGTCGACGGCGGCTGCGCCGTGGCCTCGATGTGCTCGGCATTCACACGCGAGCAATGCTTGAGGATGCCTTCGCGTGTCTCGAAGGTCAGGTTCAGACCGTCGAACCGCGGATAACGCTCCTCCAGCGCGTCGACCACACGCAGGCTCTGCAGGTTGTGCTCGAACCCGCCGAACGCAGCCATGCAGGCATTCAGCGCATCCTGCCCGGCGTGGCCGAACGGCGTGTGGCCCAGGTCGTGCGCGAGCGCCACCGCCTCCACCAGATCTTCGTTCAGAGCCAGCGCACGCGCGATCGAGCGGCCCAGCTGCGCCACCTCGATCGAATGGGTCAGCCGCGTGCGAAACAGATCGCCTTCGTGGTTCAGGAACACCTGGGTCTTGTAGACCAGCCGCCGGAACGCGGTGGAATGCACGATGCGGTCGCGGTCGCGCTGGTATTCGGTGCGGGTCGGCGCCGCCACTTCGGCGTAGCGCCGGCCACGGCTGCGGGCCGGGTCGCACGCGTACGGGGCAAGGGGCGTCAGCGCCATGGCGTCATCCGGTCAGCAGGCACGGCGGCATCGGTTGGCCGGCCCGGCTTCAGGCGGTGCAACAGGCATCGACCACCTCGCGCACCAGCGCATCGGGCGCGCCACGCACGATGGCACGGCCGGGTCCGTCGATCAGTACGAACTTCAGTTCGCCGCCCTCGGCCTTCTTGTCGACGCGCATCAGCTGCAGGTAACGGCCCGCGCTGTCGATCGGGTCGAGTTTCGGGCCGACCGTCGGCAGGCCCGCGCGCGCCACCAGCCGCGTGAGCCGCTCGACGAACGCGGCGTCGACCAGGCCGAGCCGCTGCGACAGATGCGCGGCCATCACCATGCCGCATCCCACGCCTTCGCCATGCAGCCATGCGCCGTAGCCCATGCCCGCCTCGATCGCGTGACCGAAGGTGTGGCCGAAATTCAGGATGGCCCGCAGGCCCGCCTCGCGTTCGTCCTGCGCCACCACCGAGGCCTTGATCTCGCAGCTGCGTTGCACGGCGTGCGCCAGTGCCACGCGGTCACCGTTGCGTAGCGCATCGAGGTTTGCGTCGATCCAGTCCAGGAACGCCAGGTCCGCGATCGGGCCGTACTTGATGATCTCGGCCAGGCCCGCACTCATCTCGCGCGCCGGCAGCGTCGCCAGCGTATCGAGATCGCAGACCACCAGGCGCGGCTGGTAGAACGCGCCGATCATGTTCTTGCCCAGCGGATGGTTGATGGCCGTCTTGCCACCGACCGACGAATCCACCTGCGCCAGCAGCGTGGTCGGCACCTGCACGAACGGCACGCCGCGCATGTAGCTGGCCGCGGCAAACCCCGTCATGTCGCCGACGACGCCCCCGCCGAGCGCGAACAGCACCGTCTTGCGGTCGCTGCCCTGCTGCAGCAAGGCGTCGAACACGAGGTTCAGCGTCTGCCAGTTCTTGAACTGCTCGCCATCTGGCAGAACGACCGTGTGCACACAGCGGTAGTGCGCCGCCAGCGCGTTCTGCAGGCGCTGCGCGTACAGAGGCGCGAGCGTGGTGTTGGTGACGATGAGCGCGGCGGCGGCACGCGGCAGCTGCACCCAGGTGGCCGGGTCGTCGAGCAGGGCGCTGCCGATCAGGATCGGATAACTGCGGTCGTCGAGTGCAATGCGAACTTCGGCGCGAGGCGCCGCAGGGTAAATGGGCTGGGCTTGCATGGCCGCCAAGTGTAAGCGTCGGCGCGTCGCCACCGTCCGCGCAGCTGTACTGCCACAGCGCTCGCGCGGGCCGATGCGTTCAGGCGGGAGACGCGTCGATCGGGCCGCCGCCCGGATCCGGCAAAGACTTCAGCAAGTCCAGCCTCGACAGGATGGTGCGCACCAGCGCCGACACGGAAGGCCGCCCGGTGTCGACGACGCACTGCGCCGTTTCGCGGTACAGCGGGTCCCGCGTCGTGTACAACTCGCGCAGCCGCGCGAGCGGATCGGCGACCTGCAGCAGAGGCCGGTTGACGTCGTGGCGCAGGCGGCGAAACACCTCTTCGGGAGAGGAGCGCAGATAGACGACATTCGACCGGTCGCGCAGATGCACACGGTTGCGGGGCCGCAGCACGGCTCCTCCGCCTGTGGCGAGCACGCCGTGTGCGTCGCGTGTCAATGCATCAATGGCGGATTCTTCAACATCACGAAACCGCTCCTCACCCTCGCGTTCGAAGAACTCACGGATCGAGCAGCCGATCTGCTGCTCAATCCAGTGGTCGGAATCGATGAAAGGAACCTGCAGCCGGCGCGCCAGTTGGCGACCGACTGTGGATTTACCGGAGCCGGGGAGTCCGACTAAGGCAATATTCAACGCAGCGTGACAGGGAAAGACGTCGTCAATCCCCCGGGGGCGGTGATTTTGACTGTGACGACGTTCGTGGCAACGCAACCTTTCAATCCGATAGCGACCGCCGTCTGGAGGTTTTGCGTCGGATTGCCGACTTGAGGCGACACGTTCGCCACAGGCGAACCGCTCACGTCGCCAATCGTGCAACCATCTACAGACGATGAGGCACTCACCACCGTTCCTGCCGGCATCGGGAGCAGGGGATTGTCCGCGCTACCCAACAAGAAAGAAACGCCCGTCGCAACGCCGGTCACCGAGGAGATCACCGGGGAAGAGGACGAATAAAGGATCACCGCCTGCTGGCGAACGGTGGTTGCCAGATTGCTGTCGCACGTATCTGCCTTCGCTGGAAACTGCCCACCCACACCCGCGCAGGTCAACACACCTCCGCGAGGTACAAAGAACTCACCCGCATCGAAAGTGTTGTTTTCATTATCGTCACGGAAAGCGTCCCCAATCTGCGCAAGCGTGTCGATCCCGGCGTCGTATTTGTTGTTGCCGTTCACGTCCACGTAGTCCTTGGTACCGCTGGTGAATGCCAGCACCGATACGCGCCCACCCTGGGGTCGAGGATTCTGGCTGACAAAGTCCACGGAGCACGACGAGATGCCTGCCGCCTTGACCGTCGCGCAGCTGCTGGCCACCTGGCCACCTTCTGCGGTGAAATTCACGACCGTTCCGTCATCGACCGCATTGCCTTGACGGTCAGCAATACGCGCCGTCAATTTGGTTGTCGTGCCATCGATCCCCCAACCCTCGATATTGAACGTCTGCACCGACAGACTCATGAAGCGCTGCGACGGCGGACCCGAGGCCACGGTGAGATTTTGCGACTCGGCAAACACCGTGGTGGCGGCGGTCAATTCAGCACGGACCTTGACCGGCCCGGGTATCGTGCCGGAGAACAGCGAAGCCGAAACATCCCCGGTTTCATTGCTGGTCGCGGTGACGGGGGCGGTCGAACCGGAGGCATTCAAGCCGACACCTCCGGGATTGATCGCGATGCTCAAAGTCACACTCACGCCTGCCAACGGTGTGCCCACCGACGACATGACGCGGAACCTCACCACGGATTGCTCCAAAGCACCCGATCCAGCAACGAAGATCTGCGATGGCGTGGCCGACACGAAGGTCACGGCGTTGGCCACGGGTACAGCGACGGTGATTGTCCCCGTCTGGGTAGCCGCGCCAGCACTGGTTGCCGTGATCGTCACGGGACCACTGCAAAGCGACCCGCTGGCGTTCACCGCAGTGTAGGAGACCGAAGCGATCCCGCTGCCATTGGTCGTCACGCTGACGCCACCCGTAGCGGTATCCTGTCCGTTGATTCTTCCGCAAGACGCCGCGAAACTGATGTTGACCGGGACAGCGGCGGAAGGCACTCCGGCGATCAGCGCAGTCGTTGTCACCGTTGTGTTGCCTCCCGACGGCAACGAAGCCGAAGCAATGGTCAGAGGTGACAGACTCAAGCCAGCCGCGGCGACTGAGAAATCGAACTGCTTGCTGACTGCAGCGGTCCCAACGGTCGCGGAAGCCTTCAGCGATGCGGCCCCGATGGCGGTCAACGAAGTCGGCGCAATGGCGACCTCGGCCACACCGGCTGCATTGGTCAGCGCCGTACTGGGCGTCAGCGCCGCGATCGATGCGCCGCTCAACTCAAACGTGACGAGCGTTCCCGACACGACCGCGCCAGAACTGTTGGTAACTGTGGCTCTGGCGACATAACCACCTCCGACGGAGATGCTCGTCGACGCCACATTCTGTGCATTGACGATGGACAGTGCGATGCTCGCCGTCGTCGTACCGCCCGTGCCCCCACCTCCGCTTGGTGTACCCGCACTGCCTCCCCCGCCTCCGCAAGCCGTCAACACCACGGCCATCAGCAGGCCCGTCAGATAGGTCAGATAACGCATGTCTTTTTCAGCTCCCCGTGTTTGAAATTTATGGTGTCTCAGCGCGCCGCAGCCCGCTCGGCGATCATTTTTGGCGTGATGAAGATCAGCATTTCCTGCTTGTTCGTCGTCCGTGCACGGCTCTTGAACAGGTTGCCCACCGCGGGGATGTCACCCAGCAACGGCACCTTGGTCTCGCTTTCGGACTCGTTCAACTCGAAGATGCCGCCAATGACCACCGTGCCACCGTTCTCCACCAGCACCTGGGTCTTGATGTGCTTGGTGTTGATCGCGAAACCCGCTGCGGTCGATTGGCCCACGCTGTCCTTGTTGACGTCCAGATCCAGGATGATGTTGCCCTCGGGCGTGATCTGCGGCGTGACCTCCAGCTTCAGGTTGGCCTTGCGGAAGGCGATCGATGTCGCACCGCTGGACGTGGCGACCTGGTAGGGCAGCTCCGTGCCCTGCTCGATCAAGGCCTTGGTCTGGTCGGCCGTCACGACGCGCGGGCTGGAAACGACCTTGCCCTTGCCGTCCGATTCCAGTGCGGAGATTTCCAGGTTCAGGAAGCGATTCGCCGCCGCATTGAAGATCGACACCGCGAAGCTGGCCGGGTCGTAGCCGTTCTGCCCCACGGCCGGCAGGTTGACGAAGTTGCTGCTGGTGTTGACCGTGCCGCCGGCGCCGCTGCTGGCCACCGCGTTGGAATAGTTGTTGCCGAACACGATGCGGTTGTTACCGCTCAGCTGGTAGCCACCGTCGCCGCCGTTCTGGGCCCGCTGGTCGGTGGCGCCGAGCTTCACGCCCAGCGACTTGCCGAAGGTGTCGGACGCTTCAACGATGCGCGCCTCGATCAGCACCTGGCGCACCGCGATGTCGAGTTTCTTGACCAGTTCCTCGACAGCAGCCAAGCGACTGGCGATGTCGGTCACGAACAGTTGGTTCGTCCGGGGTTCCGGAATGGCGGTGCCGCGCGGGCTCAGGAAGCGGGAGTTCACGCCGCCCGTGCCGCCGCCGCCCACACCGCCACCGGTGATCTGTGCGGCAATGTCGGTCGCGCGGGCATAGTTCATCTGGAACGACTGCGTGCGCAGCGGCTCCAGGTTCTGCAGCGCCGCCACGGACTCCAGGTCCTTCTTGGCACGGGCGTCGATCTCGTCCTTGGGCGCGATCCACAGCACCGTGCCGTTCTTCTTCATGCCCAGGCCCTTGGCATCCATGATGATCTGCAGGGCCTGGTCCCAGGGCACGTCCTTCAGACGCAGCGTCACGGCGCCGGTCACCGAGTCGGAGGTGACCACGTTGAAGTTCGTGAAGTCAGCGATCACCTGCAGCAAGGCGCGCACTTCGATGTTCTGGAAGTTCAGCGAGAGTTTGTCTCCCGTGAACCCCGGACCCTGGCTCAAGCGGTTCGGGTCGATGCGTTGCGGCCGCACTTCGACGACGAACTGGCCGTCGCTCTGGTAGGCACTGTGTTCCCACTGGCCCTTCGGCTCGATGACCATGCGCACGCGCTCGCCGGCCTGGAAGGTCGTGATGGTCTGCACGGGCGTGTCGAAGTCGGTGACGTCGAGGCGGCGGCGCAGCCCTTCGGGCAACGAAGAGTTGAGGAACTCGACGACCAGCGTCTGCCCCTGCTGGCGCAGATCGACACCAACCTGGCTGTTGGCCAGGCCGATGACGATGCGGCCCGTGTTGTCCGGGCCGCGGCGGAAATCGACATCCCGCAACGGCGCACGCGCGCGGTTGCCCACCTCGGGAAACACCGGGGTCGCGGCCGTCGCGGTCGACGCCACCGCCACCGGATCCAGCACGATCAGCACCGACTTGCCCTGCAGTTGCGCCTTGTACGAGGTGGCCTGCTTCAGGTTGAGCACCACACGGGAACGGTCGCCGACCTGCACCACGTTGGCCGAGCGCAGATTGCCCTGGTTGATCTCGATCGGCGCGCGGCCGATGGTGCTGGCAGTGCCCGGAAAGTCGAGCGCGATGCGCGCCGGCGACTGGATCGACACGCCCGACGGCAGCGCGGTCAGCGGCTGCGTGAGATCGATGCGGATGACCTCGGCACCACTCTGCATCGAGCCGGTGACGGCCTCGATCGCTGTCTGGGCGCAGGCAGCCCACGAGGCCAAGACCATGGCGACCGCCGGAACCCAACGGTCCAGCCTGATCGCACGCATTCTGTTCTGGTTGTTCATTTCGCCCTCTCTTGCAGCAGCAGACTCGCCGTGCGTTCAATCCAGTCGCCGCTGGGGTCCTGGACGATTTCCCGCAGGGAAACCTCCGTCTCATCGATCTTGGTGACCTTTCCGAAATTCAGACCCAGATAGTTCCCGACACGCACCTGGTGCAACAGGTTGTCGATACGGATCAGCGCGACCGGTGCGCCTTCGCGGCGCAAGCTGCCGACCATGGCCATCGCGTCCAGCGGATAGGATTCGAGCGGCTCCTTGCGCCGCGCCAGTTCCGGCGCCACCAGCCCCGCATTGGCGGTTGTCTGCGTCGAATCGCGCTTCAGGGCTTGCGTCAGCTTCTGCAGGCTGAACGGATCGACCGCCGCCTCCTGCGTGTAACCCTGCGGAATGAACTGCTTGGGTTCGGACAGCGGCGTGATCTTCGGCCGCACCTGGTTGCGCTGCTCGGTCATCCATTGCCGCAACTCGTCTTCGCCGGAGGCGCCGCAACCCACCAGGCTGGCGGCGAACACGACCGACAGAACCGCACGCATCCACATCATTTCTTTGCCCCCGCCGGGCCGGCCGTGCCCTGCTGTGCGGCGATCTCGTCCTTGTCGAGATAACGGAACGTCCTGGCCGTGGCGTCCATCGTCAGGTTGCCGTCGCGCCCCGGCGTGATGGCAATGTTGTTCAGCGTGACGATGCGCGACAGGTCGGCGACGTCGGCAGCGAACGAACCGATGTCGTGGAAGCGGCCGGTCACCCGCACGGCGATCGGCAGCTCCGCGTAGTAGGGCCGCACCACCACCTGCCCTGGGCGGAACAGGTCGAACTGCAGGCTGCGGCCCAGGCCCGCCTGGTTGATGTCGGACAGCAGGGCCGCCATCTCGGCCTTGCTCGGCAACTGCTTCTCGAGTTGCGTCACGTACTGCTGGATCTGCTCACGCTGCTTCTTGAGCGCCTCGAGGTTCACCGCCTTGACCAGCCGCTTCTGGTAGACGTCGCGCAGCTCGGTCTCCTTGGCCTGCTCGCCCACGAGTTCGTCCTCGAACCCATTGAGGTACGCGAACCACAGCACCACGACGACCGCACCGGCCAGCAGGATGAACAGCAGATAGCGCGGCAACGACGGCCACTGCGACGGATCGGACGGATGCAGGCCGCGGAATTGCCGGGCCAGGCTCTCCTGCATGCCCCGGAAATCGATACTGGAAGATTTGGTCGCCATGTTCGCCTGCTGCTATTTGCGCACGCCGCCCGCTGCGGGCGCCGCAGCAGGAGCGGCCGGGTCGGCCGGCTTCTGCACTTCGCTGGCCCGCATCAGCCGCACGCGCAGGTTGAAGTTGGCCACACGGCGCTGGTCGCGCGGACTCAGCGCGACGCTGCCGGCCACGATCTCGACCAGATCCGGCTTGGACAGCCAGGGCGTGTTGTTGGCCAGGTTGCGCAGCAATTCGGAGATGCGCTCATTGGACTGCGCCACACCCTGGATGCTGACGCTCTGGTTGTCCTGCCGCAGGCTGGTGATGTAGACGCCATCGGGCAGCTGCTTGACCATCTCGTTGAGCAGGTGCACCGGCAGATTGCGGTCGGCCTGCAGGTCCTCGACCGCCTTCTGGCGCGCCGTCAGTGCCGCGATCTCCTGCTCGATCGTCGCGATCTCCTTGATCTGCTCGTCCAGCACCTTGATCTCGCGCTGCAGGAACGCATTCTTCTCCTGCTGCTCGGTGATGCGGTTCTGGTACCACAGGTAGATGCCTGCGCTGATCAGCAGGCCGACCAGCGCCGCCACGCCCAACGAGGCATTGAAGGTGTCACGCCTCAGCTTGCGCGCTGCCTGGCGGTGCGGCAGCAGGTTGATCAGGATCACTGCAGAAACCTCCGCATCGCGAGACCGCACGAGGTCAGGTACGACGGGGCCTCACGCACCATCTTCTTCATGCGGACGTCGCTGCCCATCTCCATGCCTTCGAACGGGTTCACCAGGCTGCAGGCGAACGACGAATGCAGCGTCACGGCCTCGGTCAGGCCGGGCAGCGCCGCCGATCCGCCGGCGAGCATCACGTAGTCGACCTTGTTGTGCGGCGTGCTGGTGAAGAAGAACTGCAGCGCGCGGCCGATTTCCTGGGCCAGACTCTCGACGAAGGGCTTCAGCACACCGGACTCGTAGTCTTCCGGCAGTTCCCCGTTGCGCTTCTTGACCTCGGCCTCTTCGACCGAAAAACCATACTGGCGCACGATCAGCTGCGTCAACTGGGCGCCGCCGAAGGCCTGGTCGCGGTCGTACAGCACCTCGTCGTCGCGAATCACCTGCATGCTGGTGGTCATCGCGCCCACCTCGAACAGCGCCACCATCATGCCGACACCCTTGTTAGGCAGCATCTCGATCAGCCGGCCCGTCGCCAGGCGCGAAGCGTAGGATTCGATGTCGAGCACCACCGGCTTCAGGCCTGCGGCCTCGGCCAGGCCCTGGCGGTCCTGCACCTTTTCCTTGCGCGACGCGGCGATCAGCACCTCGACATCGCCCAAGGAGTTGGCGCTGGGGCCGACCACGCAGAAATCGAGGCTGACCTCGTCGAGCGAGAATGGGATGTACTGGTTGGCCTCGGACTCGACCTGCACCTCGAGTTCCTGGTCGGACAATCCGCCGGGCAGAATGATTTTCTTGGTAATGACGGCCGATGGCGGCAATGCCATCGCCACATTCTTGGTCTTCGTTCCGCTCTTTTTTACCAACCGCCGAACGGCTTCTGCCACTTCGTCGAATTTTTCGATATTGCCATCATTAATCCAGCCGCGTTCGAGAGGTTCGATGGCGCAGCGTTTGAGTACCAGATTTCCGGCAATGTCGTGATCCAATTCAACCAGTTTCAGGCTGGAAGAACTGATATCGATCCCTAACAACGGACCTGGCTTTCGACTGAAAAGCGACCCCAAAGAGATCAAGACCGTCTCCCGCAACTGATCGAAAATGCTACAAATATTGGCAAGTCGTTCGCATGCTATCAGCAAGAGTTATGTGCAGCAAAGATAAATCCCCCCTGGAGAGCCCTGGACCGTTGTCAAAAGCCGACGCTCTGCACCTCCGGCGGCTCCACGAATCACATGGTGTTACACGCGACCAAAATCGCCAGATCGCAATAAGAAGCCCCAAGGCAAAATAGCAACCTCGGCGTTTATTCACCGAATCCAATATCTCCAGGCCCAGCGGACTGTTATGTCTTCAAATTCAAAATCCGGCGAATCGCAAAATCCCGCCGGGTCGTCCCATTCTCCGCGTCCGCTGTGGCTGGTCTGGTCCGCGCGTATTCTCGGCTGGGGCTTCGGCCTGGCGCTCGCCGGCGGCGTCGCCGTGGCGTTCGCGCTGGCGCTGGCCTTGTCGGTCGCCTACCCGAACCTGCCCGACATCTCGGATCTGTCGGACTACCGGCCTAAGTTGCCGCTGCGCGTGTTCTCGGCCGAAGGCATGCTGCTCGGCGAGTTCGGCGAGGAACGCCGCAGCCTGACCCCGATCCGCGACATCCCCCAGGTCATGAAGGATGCGGTGCTGGCGATCGAGGACGCGCGTTTCTACCAGCATGGCGGCGTCGACTACAAGGGCATGCTGCGCGCCGCGCTGGCCAATCTCGGCCGCGTGAAGAGCCAGGGCGCGTCCACCATCACGATGCAGGTCGCGCGCAACGTCTACCTGTCGTCCGAGAAGACCTTCACCCGCAAGATCTATGAAGTGCTGCTGACCTTCAAGCTGGAGCACCTGCTGTCCAAGGACCAGATCCTCGAGATCTACATGAACCAGATCTTCCTGGGCAACCGGGCCTACGGGTTCGCGTCGGCAGCCGAGACCTACTTCGGCAAGCCGCTGAAGGACCTTTCCATCGCCGAAGCCGCGATGCTGGCCGGCCTGCCGCAGGCGCCGTCGGCCTACAACCCGATCCGCAGCCCGCACCGTGCACGCGCGCGCCAACTGCACATCATCGACCGGATGCAGGAAAACGGCTTCATCACGGCCGCCCAGGCCACTGCCGCCAAAAAGGAAGAGCTGCAGGTCCGCTCCGCCGTCGACCCGACCCGCCTTCACGCCGAATACGTGGCCGAGACCGCGCGCCAGCTCGTCTACGCCCAGTACGGCGACGAAACCTATACACGCGGCCTGAACGTCTACACGACCTTGAAGGCAAGCGACCAGGACGCTGCCTACAAGGCGCTCCGGCGCGGCCTCATGGATTTCGAGCGGCGCCAGGTCTACCGGGGGCCCGAAAAGTTCGTGACCCTGCCAACCGATCCGGCCGAACTCGAGGACGCGATCGACGACGCATTGGCCGAACACCCCGACAACGGCGACGTGCTGTCGGCGATGGTGCTCGACGCGGGCCCCAAACGCATCCTGGCCGTGCGCGCCAACGGCGACGAGGTCGAGATCACCGGCGAAGGACTGAAGCCGGCACAGTCGGGCCTGGCCGACAAGGCGCCGCCGAACATCAAGATCCGCCGCGGCGCGATCATCCGCGCCGTCAAGACGCCGAAGAACACCTGGGAGATCACGCAGCTGCCCGAGGTCGAGGGCGCCTTCGTCGCGATCGATCCCCGCGACGGCGCGATCAAGGCGCTGGTCGGCGGCTTCGATTTCGCCAAGAACAAGTTCAACCACGTGACGCAGGCCTGGCGCCAGCCGGGCTCCAGCTTCAAGCCGTTCATCTACTCGGCCGCCCTGGAAAAAGGCTTCACCCCCGCCACGGTGGTCAACGACGCGCCCCTGTTCTTCGATGCCGGCGTGACCGGCGGCCAACCCTGGGAGCCGAAGAACTACGACGGCAAGTTCGAAGGGCCGATGACGCTGCGCACCGGCCTGGCCAAGTCGAAGAACATGATCTCGATCCGTGTGCTGCAGGCCGTCGGCGCGCAGAACGCGCAGGAGTGGGTCACGCACTTCGGCTTCGACGCCGACAAGCACCCCGCCTACCTGACGATGGCGCTCGGCGCCGGCTCGGTCACGCCGATGCAGATGGCGGCCGCCTACTCGGTGTTCGCCAACGGCGGTTTCCGCGTCAATCCGTGGCTGATCGCCAAGGTGACCGACCAGAAGGGCAAGGTCCTGGTCGAGACCAAGGTGCCGGCACTCGACGAATCGCTGCGCGGCATTCCGGCGCGCAATGCCTTCATGATGACCAACCTGCTCGGCGAGGTCACGCTGCGCGGCACCGCCGCACGCGCCCAGGCCACACTCAAGCGCCCGGACGTCTACGGCAAGACCGGCACCACCAACGACTCGATCGACGCCTGGTTCGCCGGCTACCAGCCCACGCTGACCGCAGTGGCATGGATTGGCTACGACACGCCGCGCAACCTCGGCTCGCGCGAAACCGGCGGCGGCCTGAGCCTGCCGGTGTGGATCAACTTCATGGAAACCGCGTTGAAAGGCGTGCCCGTCGTTACGCCGGTGGCGCCGGCCGGCGTGGTCAACTCGGGCGGCGAGTGGTTCTACGAGGAATACGCGCGGAGTTCGGGCGTGACCAGCCTGGGACTGGACGACAAGGGCTCGGCGCCGTCGTCGCCGCTGCCCAGCCCGCCGCAGCCGCCGTCCGAGGAGCGCAACCGCATCCTCGATCTGTTCAGGAACTGACCTGACCGGAGAACGCCAGCGCCTGCCCTGCCTGCGCGCTGGCGTCACGCGACAGCTGCGTGAAGAATTCGCCCTGCCCCTTGGTGTCGCGCCACTGCCCGGCGTCGAAGCGGTAGTGGTAGCCGCCGGACCGCGCCGCCAGCCAGACCTCGTGCAGCGGCTTCTGCAGATTCACGACGATCTGGCTGCCGTCGGGAAAACTCAATGTCACCATGCCGCCGGTGCGCTGGTTGTCCACATCGGCATCGCTGCGTTCATTGATGCGGTCGCAGCTTGCCTCCACTGCCTCCAGCAGGCGTTCGGCACAGTCCATGAAGTCCGGGTCGGTCATACAATTTCGGGATGCCAAAGATGCGACGGATTCTAATGATCGGTAGTGCCCTTGCCGCAAGCGCGGTCGGGCTGGCGGCCTGCGGCCAGAAGGGCCCCCTGATCCACCCGACCGATGCCGCCGCTGCCGGCCGCGCCACGTTGACACAATCGCTGCAGCCCGATCTGCCCCTGCCCGGCCTGCTGGCCCCTGCGCAGGACTTTCCGGCCCCGCCGGCCGCTGCCGCATCCGCCCCGGCGCGCTGATCGCGCACGCAGCGACGCGCTGCAAGCCGTTTCGACGATGGCCTTGAAATCGCAAGGCGAAGTGCCCGCACGACCTTGAATCCGCTCTGGCCTGCGGTGTCTCCGCAACCTATCATTCTTCGTTTTCCATTCCTGCTCTCCGCTCCATGCACCTGCCCGGCCAGCCCCACATCTCGTACCGCGACGGCGCGCTGCAGGTCGAGGACCTGCAAGTCGCCGACCTCGCCCGCACACACGGCACGCCGCTGTTCGTCTATTCGAAGGCATCGATGCTGGCCGCGCTCGCGGCCTACCAGCGCGGGTTCGCCGGGCGCGACGCGCAGATCTGCTATGCGATGAAGGCCAACTCGGCGCTCGCGGTGCTGCAGGTGTTCGCGCGTGCCGGCTGCGGGTTCGACATCGTGTCCGGTGGTGAGCTCGAACGTGTTCTGGCCGCCGGCGGGGATCCACGCAAGGTCATCTTCTCCGGCGTCGGCAAGACCCGCGCCGAGATGCAGCTGGCGCTGCAGCACGGCATCGGCTGCTTCAACGTCGAGAGCGAGGCCGAACTCGAGGTGCTCGACGAGGTCGCCAGGGCCGCCGGCCAACGCGCGCCGGTCAGCATCCGCGTGAACCCCAACGTCGACCCGAAGACGCATCCCTACATCTCGACCGGCCTCAAGGGCAACAAGTTCGGCGTCGCGCACGAGGATGCGCTGCGTACCTACCAGCGCGCCGCGGCGCTGCCCGGGCTGCGTGTGGTCGGCATCGACTGCCACATCGGCTCGCAGATCACCGAGCAGACGCCGTACCTCGATGCGATGGAGCGCGTGCTCGACCTGGTCGACGCCATCGAAGGCGCCGGCATCCCGATCGCGCACATCGATTTCGGCGGCGGCCTGGGCATCGACTATGGCGCCCCCGGCGCTGCCGACCAGCCCCCGCCTGCCGATGACCTGTGGTCGCGCCTGCTCGCGCTGCTGGACGCACGCGGCTACGGCGGGCGCAAGCTGATGATCGAGCCCGGCCGCTCGCTGGTCGGCAACGCCGGCCTCTGCGTGTCCCAGGTGCTGTACCTGAAGCCGGGCGAGCAGAAGAACTTCTGCGTCATCGACGCGGCGATGAACGACCTGCCCCGCCCTGCGATGTACCAGGCCTACCACCAGATCGTGCCGCTGCAGCAGCGCGACGCGGCAGCCACCACCTTGTACGACGTGGTCGGCCCGATCTGCGAGAGCGGCGACTGGATCGGCCGCGACCGTGCACTGGCCGTGCAGGCAGGCGACCAGGTGGCCGTGCTGTCCGCCGGTGCCTACTGCATGAGCATGGCCAGCAACTACAACACCCGCGGCCGCGCGGCCGAGGTGCTGGTGGACGGCGCCAGGGCACACCTGATCCGCCAGCGCGAGACCACCGCAGAGCAGTTGCGCAGCGAACGGCTGGTGGCTGACTGAGCAGCCACCGCGCTCATCGGGCGCGTGCGTCGCCCGCCGGTGCCGCCGCGGGCCGCACCCGGCGCAGCCTACGCACGAGCCGCCAGCCGAGCAGCAGCACGATGATGGCGGCGTAGACATAGACCTCGGCAAAATTGTTCTTGCCGGCGCGCATCCAGAAGAAGTGCAGCAGGCCCAGGCCCGCGATCAGGTACACCAGCCGGTGCAGCTTCTGCCAGCGCTTGGCGCCCAGCGTCTTGATCGCCCGGTTGAACGAGGTGGCCGCCAGCGGCGTCAACAGCACGAAGCCGAGAAAACCCACAAGGATGAACGGCCGTTTGGCGATGTCGTGCGCGATGTCGCCCAACTCGAACCCCATGTCGAACCAGCTGTAGCTGACCAGGTGCAGCAGCACGTAGAAATAGGCGAACAGGCCCAGCATGCGCCGCAGGCGCGCCAGCGCCGGCAGGTTGGCCAGCACGCGCAGCGGTGTCACCGCGAGCACGATGCAGATGAACCGCAAGGTCCAATCGCCGGTAGCGCGGATCAGGTACTCGGCCGGGTTCGCGCCCAGCCCGTTCGTGAACGCCCCGAACACCAGCCAGGCGAACGGCAGCAGGCACAGCACGAACACCACCGGCTTGGCCGCCGGATGCATCAGCAGTCGCTTCATCAGGGTCCCCGTGGCGTCGTGCCGCAAGCCAGCGCCAGGCGCATGGGCCTCAGTAGTTCTTGCGCAGGTCGAGTCCCGCGTACAACTGCCCGACCTGCGCCTCGTAGCCGTTGAACATCAGCGTCTTGCGCTTCTTCGCGAACAGGCCGTCCTCACCGATGCGCCGCTCGGTCGCCTGGCTCCAGCGCGGGTGGTCGACATTGGGATTCACGTTCGAATAGAAGCCGTACTCGTTGGCAGCGGCCTTGTTCCAGGCGGTGCCGGGCTGCTTGTCGGTCAGGCGGATCTTCACCAGGCTCTTGCCGCTCTTGAAACCGTACTTCCACGGCACCACCAGACGCACCGGCGCGCCGTTCTGGTTCGGCAGCACCTCGCCGTACATGCCGTAGGCCAGCAGCGTCAGCGGATGCATGGCCTCGTCGAGCCTCAGCCCCTCGGCATACGGCCAGTCGAGCACGCGCGAGCCGACGAAGGGCATGGTCTTCGGGTCGGCCAGGGTCAGGAACTCGACGAACTTCGCGCCCGGCGTCGGCTCGACGCGCTTGAGCAGCTCGCTCAACGAGTAGCCGACCCAGGGGATCACCATCGACCAGCCTTCGACGCAGCGCAGGCGGTAGATGCGTTCTTCCTGGGCGCTGAGCTTGACCAGGTCTTCGAGCGTGTACTTGCCGGGCTTCTTCACCAGGCCCTCGACCTCGACGGTCCAGGGCGTGGTCTTCAGCGTGTGGGCGTTCTTCGCGGGATCGGCCTTGTCCGTGCCGAACTCGTAGTAGTTGTTGTAGGTACTGGCGTCGTTGTACTCGGTGATCTTTTCCATCGTGACCGCCCCGGCCACGGCCGATCTGGCTCCCGGCAACGCGGCCAGCTTGCCGGGCTTGGCAACGGTCTGCGCGCGGGCATCGCGTTGCGCCCAGCTCGCCATGGCCGCCCCGGCTGCGCCGCCGGCCATCAGACGGATCATGTCGCGCCGCTGCTGGTACACGCGTTGCGGCGTGATGTCGCTGGGCACCGGGTGGATGAAACCATCGTTCGAAGTCTTGATCAGCATCGGGTCCTCTTCTTGATGCCCTGAGCCGCTAGCCGGTCAGGTGGTGGGGTGTTTACGCGCAGACGCCCTGGACAGATTCAATCGCGGTCAGAGCGTTCCGTAACTGTGCAGTCCGCTCAGGAACATATTGACCCCGAGGAACGCGAAGCTGGTCACCGCCAGGCCCGCCAGGGCCCACCATGCGGCCACCGTGCCGCGCAGCCCCTTCATCAGCCGCATGTGCAGCCAGGCCGCGTAATTCAGCCAGACGATCAGCGCCCAGGTCTCCTTCGGATCCCAGCTCCAGTAGCCGCCCCAGGCCTCGGCCGCCCACAGCGCCCCGAGCACGGTCGCGATGGTGAAGAACGCGAAGCCCACCGCGATGGCCTTGTACATCACGTCGTCGAGCACCTCGAAACTCGGCAGCTTGGCAGCGATGCGGCGGCGGCCAAACACGATGGAGCCGACGATCAGCGCCGAGATGCCGAAGTACACGGCCCAATACCCGCTGCCGGCATCGACGCCGCTCTTGCGGAACACGATGGGTTCGAAACACAGCACGATGCCCAGCAGCCACAACGGCGCCAGGCGGTACCAGCGGCTCTCGCCGGCCTGCTGCTTGATCAGGTAGGCGAACGCCACCATCGCCGACAGTGCGAACGTGCCGTAACCGATGAAGTTGGCCGGCACGTGCAGCTTCATCCACCAGCTCTTGAGGGCCGGCACCAGCGGCTGGATCTCGTGGGCCTCGCGCACCACCGTGTACCAGAGCAGAAAGCCAACCGCTGCGCTGACCACCAGCAGCACGAACGCCCCCAGCGCACGGGTCTGGTACTGCGCTTCGAAGTACAGGTAGAACGCCGCCGTCAGCCAGCAGAACAGCACGAACACCTCGTACAGATTGCTGACCGGGATGTGGCCCACGTCCGCACCGATCAGGTAGCTCTCGTACCAGCGCACCATCGTGCCGACCAGCGCCATCGTCACCGCCACCCAGGCGATGCGCGAGCCGATGAGCTCCAGCGACGCCGACGGGTTGCGCGACAGCATGCCCAGCCAGTAGAACGCGGTGCTGATGAAGAACAGCATGCTCATCCACAGGATGGCCGACTGGCTCGACAGGAAGTACTTGAGCCAGAACACCTGATCGGCCCGCGCCAGGCTGCCCTGCCCGTCGACCTGGTAGGACAGGATGGCCAGCAGCGACAGCGCTGCCACCACCAGCACCAAAGCGCGCAGCGGGCGCCAGAACCAGCCGAGCCAGACCATCGCCGGCATCGCGGCGAACAGGATGCCTTTTTCGTAGACATCCATCGCGCCGCTGTAGCGCGAGAACGCCCACAGCCCCCCGGCCACGACCACGGCGGCGAACAACCAGTCGAACCAGTTGCGCCTTGCCAGAAAGCCTTCGTTCAGTACCAGCGTGTTGCTGCTCGTCACGGTGTTCATCTGCATCCTCCTGCGCGCTGCGCAATCCGCTTCATGCCGCGCCAATCAGTTTAGTCTTCAGTTGCTCGAACTCGCGGTCGGCATCCATGGTCTTGCGGTTGGTCGACATCGCCATCGTCGCCGCGGTGCGGCCATCCTGGGGTGCCATCCAGACCCAGAGCCGGCGTTCGCGCACGTACAGCATCGCGAACACGCCCAGGATCAGCAATGCACAACCGAGGTAGACGATGTTGCGTCCTGGCGCCCGCGCGACCTGGAACACGCTGGCCTGCACCTGGTTGAAACTCTTCAACTGGAACGTCATCGGTGCCGGGTACAGCGGCGCGTCGCTGAGCGACAGCACGGCCTGCGTCATGAACGCCTGGGTGCGTTCGCTCGGCTCCAGCGGCTTGGCGCCGGCGCGCTCCTGCGTCAGCTGTGCCAGTTCGAACAACACGCCGTTCAGGATGCGGATCAGCACCTCGCTGGCGCGCGGTCGCTCGGACTCGGGCACGTTGGCTTCCATGAAGTCGGCGATGGCCTGCAGGCCGGCCTTGCGGCCCGTGCCGGTGGTGTCGGGTTCGGCGTCGCCGGCAAACAGGGCCAGCGCCTTCGAGGCCGAAGCCGCCAGTTGCTCGGCCAGCTCGGGCCGGGCCGGATCGACCGCCTTGGCGGCGTAGCGGTGCACGGCCTTCTCGCGTAGCGCCGGGTCCATCAGGCCGGCGCGCAGCCGCATGAAGCCGTCCATCGACCCCTGCTCGTCGGCCGGGATGCGCAGGTAGCGGAACGGTTCGGCCGGCGTTTCGCGCAGGCCGAGCAGAAAGGCCGGCGCGCCGTCGCCGGTGTCGACCGGCAGCATGTAGTTGTGGAACTCGCGCGCCTGGCCCGCCGCATCGCGCAGCTTGTACGAGATGCTGGGGCCGACGTTGCGCAGCTCCTTGTGCGTGACGGTCTTGTTGGCCGCCCCCAGTCGTGCATCGATCGAGGCGCGCAGATCGACCTTGCGCACGTCGGCGCCGGACCCGTTGGGGTTGGCATTGCCGCCGAAATTCTCGACGTTGATCACGCGCAGCGCGGTGTACTCGAGCGTCAGCTTCTCGCCGTCCGGGCCTGCACCGCGCGTCAGCTGCGCGCTGCTGCCGATCACGCCGTCGATCTCGAAGGGCTTGGACGCACCGTTCATCGGCACGGCCTGCAGTTGCACGCTGGAGCCGCCGTCGTCGAAGCTCGACTGGTAGATCTCGATACCTTTGTAGCTCGCCGGATGGTTGACCTCGACCCGCGCGGGCACCTGGGCGCCGGTCTCGCGGTCGTGGATCACGATGTCGCTGGCGAACAGCTTGGGCATGCCGGTCGAGTAGTACTCGACGATGAACTTCTTCAACTCGACCGAGAACGGCAGATCCTGCACCAGGATGCCATCGGACTGGCTGAGGATCGCCGTGCTGGAACTCGCCCCCTCGGACACCAGCAGGTTGGCGCGGAAGGTCGGGTTGCTCGGCGACAGCCGGTGCTCGGGCCTCACGTCGGCGATCATGCCGCCGCCCTGGTACACGGTCTTGCCGTTGAGCCACATCTGCGCGCGCACGATCAGGTCGCCGTCGAGCAGGCCGCCGATGCACACCAGCACGATGGCGCTGTGCGCTGCAATGTAGCCCAGCTTGTTGGCGGCACCGGCCTTGGCCGCGACCATCCAGCCCTCGCCCTCGGGGGTGTCGCGGCGCTGCAGCTTCACCTTCCAGCCGCCGGCCACCAGCGCCTGGCCGACGCGGCGCGCGGCGGACTCGGGGGTGTCGTCCATCGCCGCCTGCGCCCGGTGGCCGAACGCCATCAGGCTCTGCGCGCGGATGTTCTCCTTATAGACCTTGAAGTCGGCCAGGATCTTCGGCGTGCTGCGGGCGATGCACAACGAGGTGCTCAGCACCAGGAACGCCAGGATCAGCAGGAACCACCAGGCGCTGTAGACCGCCTGCAGGCTGAACGTGATGAACAGCTGGGCCCAGAACGGCCCGAACTGGTTCACATAGTTGGCCGCGGGCTCGTGCTGCTTCAGCACCGTGCCGATCACCGAGGCGATGCAGATCAGCGTCAGCAGCGAGATCGAGAACCGCATCGACGACAGCAGCTCGATCGCCGATCGCCAGGCATGCGATCCGTGCTTGAGGCGAAGTCCGTGGGTGGAAACCGACATGGGGAAACGAATCAGGCTCGGTCAGGGGAGGCACAAAAAAGGGCGGGCCATGCGCGACGGCCCGCCCCGTTAGGGCTGGTGTGAACCAATTGGTTCCACGGCGCAGCGGACCGGTCCGCCGTGCCGGGCACCCATGTCAACGCAGGCCGGCGATGTAGTCGGCGACCGCCTTGATCTCGCGGTCGTTGAGCTTCGCCGCCACCGAGGTCATCTGCGGGCTGTTCTTGCGCGACCCGTCGCGGAAACCCGTCAGCTGGGCCACGGTGTAGTCCGCATGCTGGCCCGAGAGGCGAGGGTATTGCGACGGAATGCCGCTGCCGTTGGGGCTGTGGCAACCGGCGCAGGCGGCGATCTGGCGGTCGGCAATGCCACCGCGGTAGATGCGCTCGCCGCTCATCACCAGTTCCTTGTCCTTGGCGAAGCCGGGCTTGGATTTCTTCGAGGTCGCCCAGTAGGCGATGTTGCGCATGTCTTCGTCGGACAGGGCCGTGGCGAAGCCCTTCATGATCGCGTTGTTGCGCTTGCCGGACTTGAAGTCCTGCAGCTGCTTCACCAGGTACTCGGGATGCTGCTGCGCCAGCTTGGGGTTGACCGGCGTGCCCGAGTTGCCATCGGCACCGTGGCAGGCCGCGCACACGGCGGTGAAGCCGGCTTCGCCCTTGACCAGATCGGGCTTCACTGCCTTGGGCACAGCCGCCGCGGCCGGCGCGTGCTCGGCCGGTTTCTCGTCCGCAGCGAAGCTGGAGAACGTGGGCGCCGCGAGCACGGCAACCATCAGCAAGGGAGCGAGCAACTTCATATCGAGGGTGGATTTATTAGCGCAAAACCCCATGATTCTACAATGGGCACCCGGGTTTCCACACCAACGCCATGACAAGCTCCCCTCTTCCCGCCTCTTCGGCGCCACAGCCGAACGCACCAGGCGCGGACCCTGCGGAGGGCGTGCCGAGTGCCGCCGTCGCCGCAGGCTGGATGCACACGGCCAAGTTCCTGATCACCGCGGCGCAGTTGCACCATCTTCCGCCGCTCGAGGTGCCCGAGATCGCGTTCGTCGGCCGCTCCAACGCGGGCAAGTCGACCTGCATCAACACGCTGACGCAACAGAAGCAGCTGGCCTTCGCCTCGAAGAAGCCGGGCCGTACGCAGCACATCAACCTTTTCTCGCTGGGCAAGCAGGGCATCACCGACGCCGTGCTGGCCGACCTGCCGGGCTACGGTTATGCCGCGGTGCCCAAGCAGGACAAGATCCGCTGGCAGCAGGTGATGGCCAACTACCTGGTGAGCCGCCCCAACCTGGTCGGTGTGGTGCTGCTGTGCGATCCGCGGCTGGGCATGACCGAGCTCGACGAAATCCTGCTCGACGTGATCCGCCCGCGCGTCGAGGCCGGGCTCAAGCTGCTGCTGCTGCTGACCAAGGCCGACAAGCTGACCCGCAGCGAGGCCGCCAAGGCGCTGTCGATCGCGCGCCTGCAGGCGGGCAACGGGCACGTGGCGCTGTTTTCGGCGCTCAAGCGCAAGGGCATCGACGAGGCCAGCCAGCTGCTGTGGCAATGGGCCCATCCGTCGGCCGCGCAGGCCTCGACCCTGCCCGCCGCCGAGCCCGCTTGACAACGCCGGCCTCGCGGCCGGATCATGCCCCGTTGCCTTGGCGCAGCGCGTGCAGTCGTCACTCTCCCCGAAGCCGGTCCTGCAAGACCGGCCCAGGCCGGCTCTCCGTTGTCGCTGGCATGCATCATGCGTAGCGAACCACAGAGATGATCGAAACCTATCTGCAACCCCTGCCGCATGGCATCACCCTCAGCTGCCGCGCGGCCGGCAAACCCGGCCGGCCGGTGCTGATGTTCCTGCACGGCTTTCCCGAGGCGGCCTTCGTCTGGGACGCATTGCTGGTGCACTTCGCGCACCCCGACTTCGGCGGCTACCGCTGCATCGCCCCCAATCTGCGCGGCTTCGAGCGGTCGAGCGCGCCGATCGAAGTCGACGCCTACCGCCCCAAGCACCTGGTCGAGGACATCGCCGCCCTGATCCGCCTGCAGGAAGGCGGCCAGGTCGAGTGCCTGGTCGCGCACGACTGGGGCGGCGCCGTGGCGTGGAGCCTGGCCAACCGCCAGCCCGATCTGGCGCGCCGGCTGGCCATCGTCAATTCGCCGCATCCCGGCACGTTCCTGCGCGACCTGAAGACCAGCGTGCGGCAGCAGGACGCCAGCGCCTACATGAACTTCCTGATCCGGCCCGACGCCGAGCGGCTGCTGTCCGAGGACGACTACCGCCGGCTGTGGGAGTTCTTCACCGCGGTCGGCATCGGATCCGAGCGTCGCCACACCGGCGCTGCGTGGCTGACCGAGGCGGTCAAGGAGCAGTACCGCGCGGTCTGGAATGCAGGCCTGACCGGCGGCTGCAACTACTACCGCGCCTCGCCGCTGCGCCCCGCCAGGCCCAATGATCCGGCCGCGGCCACCGTCAACCTGCCGCGCGAGGCGCTCACGGTCGACATCCCGACGCTGGTGATCTGGGCGCTGGAAGACGCCGCGCTACCGCCCAGCCTGGTCGACGGACTCGACGCCTATGTGGCCGACCTGGACCTGCGCACGGTGCCCGATGCCAGCCACTGGATCGTGCACGAGCAGCCCGCGCTGGTGACGCGCCTGCTGTCGGAGTTCCTGGACCGCAGACGTCAATAGACGTCCGGCTGGCCCGGCGGCCGGGTCTTGAAGCGCTTGTGCACCCAGAAGTACTGGTCCGGCATCTCGTCGATGTAGCCCTGCAGCCGCAGATTCATCAGCGCCGTGTCGGCCGCCGCGTCATCGCTGGGGAAGCCGGCCCACGCCGGCAGCACACGCACTTCGTAGCCCTGCGGCGTGAGCTTGGTCACCACGGGAACGACCTTGGCCCGGCCCAGTCGCGCGAACCGTGACAACGAGGGCACGGTCGCCGCATCGACGCCGTAGAACGGCACGAACACGCTCTCGCGCGGGCCGAAATCCATGTCCGGCAGCAGGTACACCGGCTCGCCGGCGCGCAACGCGGCCACGATGGGCTTGACGCCCGCCCTGCGGTCGAACAGCCGCGCATTGCCGAAGCGCTGGCGCCCGCGCGCGATCCACGCGTCGACGATGCGGTTCGACTGCGGCGTGAAGATGGTTGCGAACTGCCGGTCGATCTGCTGCGACAGCGCCGTCGCACCGGCATCGAGCCCGACGAAATGCGGCGCGAACAGCAGCGTCGGCGCCCGGCCGTCGAGCTGCGCCAGGTCGCCGGTCATCCTGAGCCGCGCCCGCGTGACCTCGGGGCGGCCGTGCCACAGCCAGCTGCGGTCGAACCAGGCCTGGGCAAACCGCACGAACAGCCGCTGCACCAGCGCGCGGCGCTCGGCCACCGGCATCTGCGGAAAACACAGCGCGAGGTTGGTGTGGGCGACACGGCGGCGCTGCGGCACCGCCGCGTACAGCAGCCAGCCCAGCGCCCAGCCCAGCGCGCGCACCCAGCCCAGCGGCAGGTGCGCGAGCAGGCGCATGACCAGAATGCCGGCTTGCGACAGCATCAGACGTTGGCCCGCGTCAGGGCACCGCGGAGTGCGAACACCGGGGCTGCAGCCCCTGGCGCGTGGCCCCATTGCCACAAGGTCGGGAGCCGGCCGGCCGCAGGGCGGGAAAGCAGTTGCATCGGGTTATAGAATGGATCCGGTCGCTGAGTTACTGAACTACTTGCAGGGCGACCTTAAATATCTCTGCTAAAGCGTTCGCCGAAGCTCCCGCCCTAGGCAACGCGCAAGACGTACTGGCCTATTCGCAACGCAGGAGTTTATTCAAATGGCGAACGACTTTCTCTTTACATCCGAATCCGTCTCCGAAGGTCACCCCGACAAGGTGGCGGACCAGATTTCCGACGCGATCCTCGACGCGATCTTCAAGCAGGATCCGCGCTCCCGCGTGGCCGCCGAGACGCTGACCAACACCGGCCTCGTGGTGCTGGCGGGCGAGATCACCACCAACGCCCACGTCGACTACATCCAGGTCGCACGCGACACGATCAAGCGCATCGGCTACGACAACACCGAGTACGGCATCGACTACAAGGGCTGCGCGGTGATGGTCTGCTACGACAAGCAGTCCAACGACATCGCCCAGGGTGTGGACCACGCGAGCGACGACCACCTCAATACCGGCGCCGGCGACCAGGGCCTGATGTTCGGCTACGCCTGCGACGAGACGCCCGAGCTGATGCCCGCGCCGATCTACTACGCGCACCGCCTGGTCGAGCGCCAGGCCCAGCTGCGCAAGGACGGCCGCCTGCCGTTCCTGCGCCCGGACGCGAAGAGCCAGGTCACGATGCGCTACGTGGACGGCAAGCCGCACAGCATCGACACCGTGGTGCTGTCGACCCAGCACGCGCCCGACCAGAGCGAAACGCCGAAGAAGATGAAGGCCTCGTTCAACGAGGCCATCATCGAGGAGATCATCAAGCCGGTGCTGCCCAAGGAGTGGCTGAAGGACACCAAGTACCTGATCAACCCGACCGGCCGCTTCGTCATCGGCGGCCCGCAAGGCGATTGCGGCCTCACCGGCCGCAAGATCATCGTCGACACCTACGGCGGCGCCTGCCCGCACGGGGGCGGTGCGTTCTCGGGCAAGGACCCGTCCAAGGTCGACCGCTCGGCCGCCTACGCCGCACGCTACGTGGCCAAGAACATCGTGGCGGCCGGCATCGCGCGCCAATGCCAGATCCAGGTGGCCTATGCGATCGGCGTGGCCAAGCCGATGAACATCACGGTCTACACCGAAGGCACCGGTGTCATCCCCGACGACAAGATCGCCGCGCTGGTGCAGGAGCACTTCGATCTGCGCCCGAAGGGCATCATCCAGATGCTCGACCTGCTGCGCCCGATCTACGAGAAGACCGCCGCCTACGGCCACTTCGGCCGTGAAGAGCCCGAGTTCAGCTGGGAGCGGACGGACCAGGCCGCCGCGCTGCGTGCCGCTGCCGGCCTGTAATCCATCCGGGCGCCTCGGCGCCCCTGCCGGCGGGGCCTCGCCTCCGCCGGCCTCCCGCGCATGAACAATCCCACGGCACAGGCCTGGCGCGGCCCGCGCTGGGCCATGGCCGTGCTGCTGGCCCTGCTGGGCATGCTCGGGCCGTTCTCGATCGACACCTACATCCCGGCGTTCTCGGGCATCGCGCGTTCGCTCGGCGCCACGCCGGTCGAGATGCAGCAGACCCTGTCGGCCTACCTGTTCGGGTTCGCCTTCATGAACCTGTTCCACGGTGCGCTGTCCGACAGCTTCGGGCGCCGGCCGGTGGTGCTCTGGGGCATTGCGGTGTTCACGGTGGCGTCAGCCGGCTGCGCGCTGTCGCAGAGCATCGGCCATCTGGTGCTGTTCCGGGCGCTGCAAGGCCTGTCGACCGGCGCCGGCATCGTGGTGTCGCGCGCCGTCATCCGCGACGTGTTTCCGCCCGCGCAGGCGCAGAAGGTGATGAGCCAGGTCACGATCTACTTCGGCGTGGCGCCGGCCATCGCGCCCATCGTCGGCGGCTGGCTGTTCGTGCACCTGGGCTGGCACAGCATCTTCTGGTTCCTGACGGCTGTCGGCGTGCTGCTGTGGACCGCCAACTGGAAGCTGCTGCCCGAGACGCTGCATCCCGAACTGCGCCAGCCGTTCGCCGTGAGGCATCTGATGCGCGGCTACTGGCAGCTGGGGTCGAGCCCGCGCTTCGTGCTGCTGGCGCTGGCCAGCGGCGTGCCGTTCAACGGCATGTTCCTCTACGTGCTGTCGGCGCCCGAGTTCCTGGGCACGCACATGGGCCTGGCGCCCACGCAGTTCTTCTGGTTCTTCATCCTGTCGATCACCGGCATCATGTCGGGTGCCTGGCTCAGCGGGCGGCTGGCCGGCAAGATCGCGCCAAAGCGGCAGATCCGCCATGGCTTCGTGATCATGACCGTGGTGTCGGTGGTGAACCTCGTCGCCAACCTTCTGCTGCCGCCCCACCCCTCCTGGGCCCTGCTGCCGATCGCGATCTTCTCGTTCGGCTGGGCGCTGATGGTGCCGGTGGTCACGCTGCTGGTGCTCGACCTCTACCCTGAACGGCGCGGCATGGCCTCGTCGCTGCAGGCCTTCATCGGCTCCACCGCCAACGGCATCGTGGCCGGTGTCATCTCGCCGCTGCTGATGCATTCGACGGTGCTGCTGGCGGCCGGCTCCTTGCTGATGATGGGCATCGGGCTGGTGGCGTGGATCTATCTGCACCGGCGCTGGCCGGACATCGGGCGGGCCATCACGGCGCTCTGACGCCGCCCGGGTCTTTCAGCGCAGGGCCGGTGGGTCCGGCACATACCCCGCGGTCGGCGAACCCGGGAACGCGTCGGGGCGCGGGCCGGGCACCGGCCTGTCGCGGATGATGCCCATCGCTACCAGGTTCTCGCGGCTGTCGTAGCGGATCCGCACGATCTCCTGCGGCTGGGGCTGCAGCCGCTCGAACTGCGTGTGGGAGACGACCGAGCTTTCCCGCGCACCGTGGCCAGTGCCCAGCTTGGGCACCGCTGCGCTGCGGCTCTCCTGCACCATGCCGGCCGCCGATTCGCGTGCCACCGGCGGAGCGGCCGCGGCCGCTGAAGGCGCCGCAGGTGCAGCCGCGGGAGGCGGCGCATCGGCAGACGATTTCGCCGCGTCCTGCATCGGTGCCGGCAACGGCCACGGGCGCGGCAAGGGCGCTGGTGCCACGGCCACGGGCGGCCGCTCGCGAAACAGCGCCACACCGATCACACCCACATGCCCCGGTCGGCCGGTCCGCTCGGCGTACGAGCGCGACGCATCCGTGAATTCGAACGCCGCCACTTCGCTCTGGCTCTTGCGCCAGCCGGTGATCTGGTACCGCTGGCCCGGCGTCAGCACGTAGCCGGGTTGGTCGAAGCCTGCCGTCTCACCGGTCAGGACGTTGACGCCATCCACCGACGGCACGGCCAGGATGCGCTGGCCGGCCCGGTTGCGCACCTCGACCGCATAACTCGCCCCCGGACGGCCGGCGACCCAATGTTCTCCCTGGTACAGATAGGTGGGCAGCGTCATGCCCGTGCTGCGGTCGAAGATGACCACATCGGCCAGTTGCCCGACAGCATGCGCCTGCAGCGACACCAGGCCCGTGCCAAGGGCGACCAGCAAGGCGCCGCATGCGCGGCAGAGGTGTGTGGGTGCCATGTCCGTTCCTTTCAAGTTGTGGAAGCCACTTGAACGAACGGGCTGGCCGGACGGGGTCAAGCCCCGAAGAAAAATTTATTCGTCGACGCCGGGGCCGGTCTCGAGCACGGGATCGGCATCCTCGTCCTCGAGTTCTTCCGCACGCGGACCGTACTGCGCATCGCCCAGCCCACGTAACTCGGAGGCACCGTCTTCCCAGGCTTCGCCGAAGGTGTCGTACGCGTCGTCCGAGGCTTCGAGCACGAACCAGGTCTTCATCGCATCCTCGCTCTCGAGGATCATCCAGTGGTACAGGCCCGGCTCGGGCTCGTTGATGCTCAGCGCCAGGTGGCGCAGCGGCTGTCGGGACATGGCGTTCTCCTGTGCATGACGCACCACGGTATTCGGCTGCATGCCCGACATGCGTAGGAACAGGCGCAAGCCTGGCGCCGGAACAGGGCTCGGCTCCCGCGCATCGCGCCATGCCCCGGCCTACATCAGTCATCGAGCATTTTTGTTTTATGAAAACACATAGTTCATCACTTCACAAGATCCATCAGTGCCGCCACGGCCACAGCCGTGTCGGCGCCCGACGCGCGCAGCGCGGCCTGGATCACCGGGCGGTCGGCGGGCTTGTTCTGGCTCAGCTTCTGCATGCAGTGCAAGGCCTCCACCCGGATCTCGAAGCCCACCACCCCCTGGATCAGCCGGTCCACATGGGCTTGCGGCGCTTCGTCCAACGTCCAGTCGGTGGAGGCCGCGGCCTCGAAGACGGCGATCGAGCGGCGCATCAGATCCAGCAGGCCCTCGCGGTCGCCGACCACGGTCAGCGTGCCGCGGATCTGCAGGCCCACGTAGTCCCAGGTCGGCACGTTCACCGGGCTTGCGTACCAGCGCGGCGAGATGTAGGCGCTTGGGCTGTTGACCACCAGCAGCGCCGGCATGCCGGTCGAAAGCGCAGCCGCATGGGGGTTGCGCCGCGCCATGTGCGAGACGATCCTGTGCGCGCCCGCCTCCAGGCTTTCGACGATCACCGGCAATGACGTGGCGTGGCGATGGGAAGACCCCGGGCATCCATCGTCACCAGTGTGCCGAACGGATAACGGGCGAGCCAGCCAAGCGCGTCGGCGGTTTCATGGACGGCGTAGTGGGCGGGAATGAACATGGTGTCGCTCCAAAGTCAGACGACCTCTATTATGTATCTTGATAATATAAAATACATAAATTCAATTGTTTCACCAAACGCAGGACCAGCCATGAAAGACGATCAACTCGACCCCCATCTCAAGGCCATGCTGGCCACCGCTGCGGCCGCACCTGCGGGCCCCAGCATCCGCGACCTACCGGTCAGCCTGGCGCGCGAGGCCTACCGGGAGCGCTATCTGGTCCGCGGACTGCAGGCGCCGGCGAACGCAGTCGCGATGGAAGAGCGGGTGTTCGATCTGCCCGGACGGCAGATCGCGGCCCGGCTGTACCGCCCAGGCGCCGCTGCGGCGGCCACCGCACTGCCCCTGGTGGTGTATTTCCATGGCGGCGGCTTCGTCGTGGGCGACCCTGCCGCCTACGACAACCAGTCGCGCTGGCTGGCCGATCGGCTGGGCGCGGCCGTGCTCACGCCCGACTACCGCCTGGCGCCGGAACATCCCTTCCCCGCCGCGGTGCACGACGCCTGGGACATCTACACGGCAGTCGCGGCCGAACCCGCAGCCTGGGGTGCCGACCCGGCCCGCATCGCGGTCGCCGGCGACAGTGCCGGCGGTTGCCTCGCGCTGGTGTGCGCGCTGATGGCGCGCGACCGGCCCACCGGCCCGCAACCCGTGGCCTGCATGCCCTTGTACCCGGTGACCGACTACCGCACGTTCGGCAACGGGCCGGGAGGCTCCTCGATCGAGGCTTTCGGCAAAGGCTACTTCCTCGACACCGCCACGCTCGACTGGTTCTGCAATCTCTATTTCACCGATGCCGGGCAGGGCAACGACCCGCGCGCCTCGCCACTGTTCTGGCCCGAGGTGACCGGCCTGCCACCGGTGATCCTGGCCACCGCAGGCTACGACCCCCTGCGCGACCAGGGCGACGCGATGGCCGAGCGGCTGGCCACCGCTGGTGGCATCGTGGAACACGTGCGCCTGCCCGCGATGATCCACAACTTTCCGGGGTATGCAGCGATCTCCCCCGGCGCCGCCGAAGCCTTTGCGCAGGTGGCAGACCGGCTGGCGCCCCATCTGCGCCCGCAGCGGTGATCCATCAGCCCATGACCGGTTCCATCGGCAATGGCGGCGCATCTTCGTGGCGCCAATGCAGGCGCACACCCCCACCGGGCGCCGGCTCCAGCACCGGGATCGCCTGCAGCAGCCGGCGCGTGTAGGGCTCGGCCGGGTGGTCGAAGATGCGGTCGCGCGGACCTTGCTCGACGATCCGGCCCTGGTCCATCACCACCACGCGATTGGCGAGCTGTTCGACCACCGCCAGGTCGTGGCTGATGAACAGGCAGGCAAAGCCGTGGCGGCTCTGCAGTTCGGCGAACAGGTCGAGTATCTGCGCACGCACGGTGGTGTCGAGCGCGGACACCGGCTCGTCGGCGATCACCAGGCGCGGCCGGCGCACCACGGCCCGGGCGATGGCCACACGCTGGCGCTGGCCGCCCGAGAGCTCGTGCGGATAACGACCGGCGTGGCTGGCATCGAGGCCCACCTCGCCCAGCACCTCCAGCACCCGTGCACGCGCCGCCGCGCGGTCGAGGCCTTCGCCGTGCAGGGCCTCGCCGATGCCTTGCGCGACGGTCATGCGCGGATCGAGCGACGAATACGGGTCCTGGAACACCACCTGGCAGTTGCGGCGGTAGTCGTTCCACACGGAGCCCTGGGCTTCATCGACAGGCTTGCCATCGAACAGCAACTCGCCGCCGCTGGGTTTCAACAGGCGGGCGATGACGCGGCCGAGCGTGGTCTTGCCCGACCCCGAGCTGCCCACCACGGCCACCACTTCGCGCGGCCGGATCGCGAGGTCGATGCCGTGCAGCGCACGCTTGGGCGCAGCACGGCGGAACAGGCCGCCGCGGGCCGCGAAGTCGACCACCAGGCCACGCACCTCGACCAGCGGCGGCGCCGTCTCGTCCACCGGTGTCAGCGTGCGGCGCCGCGGCATCGCGCCCAGCAGCTTGCGGGTGTAGGCGTGCGCGGGCGCGCGCAGGATCTGCTCGGTGGAACCCTGTTCGACGATCTCGCCCTGGCACATCACGATCACCCGGTGCGAGTAACGCGCGACCATCGCCAGGTCGTGGCTGATCATCAGCACGGCCGTTCCGTGCTCGGCGGTGAGCGAGACCATCAGCTCCAGCACGTCGCGTTGCACCAGCGCGTCCAGCGCGGTGGTCGGTTCGTCGGCCACGAGCAGCGCCGGGCGCGGCAGCATCACGCCGGCCAGCATGATCCGCTGCCGCATGCCGCCCGAGAACTCGTGCGGCCAGGCCTTGAGCACCCGTTCGGGATCGCGCAGGCCCACACGTTGCAGCATCGCCAGGATCGCGGTGCGGCGTGCGGCGGCGTCGAGCGGCGTGTGCAGCGCCAGCGCTTCCTCCAGCTGGCGACCGACGGTGAGCGATGGGTTCAGCGAGGTCATCGGCTCCTGGAACACCATGCCCACGCGTCCGCCACGCAACGCGCGCAGTGCACGCGGCGTCAGCGTGTGCAGGTCCTGCCCGTCGATCCGGATGCTGCCGCCCCGGTGGCGGATCGCCGGGTGCGTCAGGCCCAGCAACGCGCGGGCGGCCAGCGTCTTGCCGCTGCCGCTCTCGCCGACCACGGCGACGATCTCGCCCTGCCGTACCGCGAAGCTCACCCGGTCCACGACCAGGCGGCCCTCATTGCCGACCCCGAGCGACAGATCGCGCACCTCCAGCAGCGGCGCGGTCGTGTCGGTGGTCACTGAACTGCTCTCCGTACTTTGCACTTCGGGGCGAGCTTGCTCCGGGCGGCCGTGCGCTGCGCTCATGCAATGTTCCTCATGCGCGGATCGAGCCGGTCGCGCAGCGCGTCGCCGAGCAGGTTGATGCCGAGCAGCGTCAGCGAGATGCACAGGCCGGGAAAAACTCCGAGCCACGGCGCCTGCGCCATGAAGGCGCGGCCACCCGACAGCATGTTGCCCCAGCTCGGCGCCGGCGGCGGCGCGCCGAGGCCCAGGAATGACAGCGCGCTTTCTGCCAGCAGCACCCAGCCGAACATCGAGGTCGCCAGCACCGTCAGCGGCGCCATGCAATTGGGCAGCACGTGGCGCAGCATCGTGTAGAGCTCGCCGTGGCCCATCACGCGCGAGGCTTCGATGAAGGCGTTCTCGCGCAGCGACAGCACGGTGCCGCGCAGCACGCGCGCCACCGACGGCGCATAGGCCAGGCCCAGCGCCAGCACCAGGCCGGTCTGGCCGCCGCCCAGCACCACCAGCAGGCCGAGCGCGAGCAGGATGCCGGGGAACGCCAGCAGCGCATCGTTGAAGGTCATCACGATGCGGTCGGTCCAGCCGCGGAAGTAGCCCGACAGGATGCCGATCGCGCCGCCCACGACGATGGCGAACACCACGGTCAGGAGCGCGATGCTCATGCTGGAGGCCGCGCCCGCCATCAGCCGGCTCAACACGTCGCGGCCGAACTCGTCGGTACCGAGCAGGAACTGGCCGCCGGGCGGCGCGAACCGGGCCCGCAGGTTGAGCTGCAGCGGCTTGGCCGGTGTCCAGAACATCGCCAGCACCGCGGTGCCGACCATGAAGCCGACCAGCAGCAGGCCGGTGAGTCCGCGAACGGAGCGAAAGATCATGTGGCCGGCCCCTCAATGCAGTGTCACGCGGGGATCGAAGACCGGATAACAGAGGTCGACGACCAGGTTCACCAGCACGTAGGTCGTGGCGATGAACAGCAGGCAACCCTGGATGACCGGGTAGTCGCGGGCGAAGATCGCATCCACCAGCAGACGGCCCAGCCCCGGAATGGTGAACACCATCTCGACCACCGCGATGCCGCCGAGCAGGTTGCCCAGGATCAGGCCGAGCAGCGTCCACGTGGGCGCAAAGGCGTTGCGAAAGGCATGCCGCCACAGCACCACGGGTTCCGACAATCCCTTCGCGCGGGCATGGGTGATGTAGTCGAGCCGCTGCACCTCGAGCATGCTGGAACGCGCCATGCGCACGATGACGCCGACCTCGTGCAGCACCAGCGTCATCACCGGCAGCGCGAGGTACAGCAGGCCGCTCTTGAAGCTCTCCGACAGCGCGACGTAGCCGACCACCGGCAGCCAGCCGAGCTTCAGCCCGAACAGCAACAGCAGCAGCAGTCCGAGCCAGAAGGTCGGCACCGACAGCAGCAGGGTCGCGACCGTGACGACGCCGAGATCCAGGGCGCTGTTCTGGCGCCACGCTGCCACCATGCCCGCGGGCACCGCGATCAGCGCGGCCAGCACCACGGCCACGCCGACGATGGTGCCGCTGACGGCAAAGCGCTCCAGGATCAACGGCAGCACCGCCTGGCCGGTGGTGATCGAACGGCCGAAGTCGCCGCCGAGCACATGGCCCAGCCACAGCATGAACTGCGCCGGCAGCGGGCGGTCGAGGCCGAGGTCGCGGCGCAGCGCGCCCAGCGTCTCGGTGGTGGCCATGTCGCCGAGCATCAGCGCCGCAGGATCGCCCGGGATGAGCCGGATCAGGAAGAACACCGCCGCCGCCACGATCAACAAGGTCGGCACGCCCATGGCGATGCGCGTGATGAAAAAGCGGCCCATCGTGCGTTCCCGTTGCCCGCGCGGGTCAGGCCGTGGAGGCCACCGCCGCCGGTTCGCCGTTCAGCGAATAGCGCGTGAAGCACCGCTGCAGCGCCGGCATGGGCAGCACGTCCATGAAGCCGCTGGCCGGCTCCATGGCCACCATCGCGACCGTGGCCGACAGGTCGCCGACCGAGTTGGGCCGTGGCGGCCGGCACACCGAGAAGGGCGTGCCGAAATCGTCGAAGAAAGCCCGCTTCAGGTCGTCGAGATCGAGCTTGTCGCCGGCGGCGGCCAGCAGCCGTGCCACCCGCCAGTCGCGGTAGAAACTCTCGGGCATGTTGTAGACGCCGAGGTCCTTGAGCTTGGCGCGCGCGGCCGGGCTGATCCAGTGGTTGGCATGGACGATCAGGTCGTTCTCGGGCAGCACCGGAAAAGCCTCGTCGGGCGCGCATTCGAAATCGATCGCAAAACCCTCCGCCGTGCTCAGCATGATGTTGTTGGCGCAGGACTTCGGCGTCGTCACCACGGTGCGGATCGCCTCCGCGAACTGGCTCTGCTCCAGCACCTTGCGGCGAATCAGCGCCAGCGGCACGCCGGTGGACCGGAAATCGCGCTCGCATTCGAGGTAGTTGGCCGTGATCGCCACACCGGCACTGTTGAGCCCCGAGCGGGCCAGCCCACCGGCCTCGGTGAAGGTCAGCAGATCGGGGCCGTCGTCGCGGCGCACGCGCAGCACCACGCCGGTGTCGATGCACTCCGAACGCCAGTCCCAGTTCTGGCCGTGCAGCAGACGCCCGTTGCGGCTGCGGTCGGGCAACACCACGGCACCGGTGCAGCCGTCCTCGGGCTCGCTCGGCGCCGACAGCACCACGTTGTCGCCGGCCCGGGTCTGGGCCGCCAGGCGGCGGGCCCGGGCCACGATCTCGGTGCGGGCGTTGATCATCACCACGTCGTCGAGCGGAACACCGGCCCCATCGGCGATGCCGCGCATCTCCTCTAGGTAATGCGTACCGAACGCCTCGATGCGCCCGGCGAACTCGTCGATCAGCTGCCGGCGGACATCGTCGCCGGTGCGCAGGCCGTCGAGCGCGCGGCCATAGATCTCGGCGCTGCGCGCCACCCGCCCGGGCACGGCGGCGCCATACGCACGGCCACGGGCGTAGGGCGTGCCCGCCACCGACACGAAGGGGAACCGGTCGGGCACGCTCAAGCGACCGCCTTGAGTGCCGCATGGATGGTGTCGAGCACGCGCGTCATCTGCTCGGGGGAGATGATCAGCGGCGGCGACAGCACCAGGTTGTCGCCCGCCACCCGCACCAGTACGCCGGCTTCGAAGCAGCGCTCCACCGCTTCCGACGCGCGGGCCCCCACGGCACCATCGCGCGACTCGAGCTCGATCGCGGCCAGCAGGCCGATGTTGCGGATGTCGCGCACGTGCGGCGCGCCCTTCAACTGGTGGACGGCATTCTCCCAGGCCGCGCAGATCTCGGGGCCGCGCGCGAACAGGCCTTCCTGCTCGTAGGTCTCGATCGTGGCGAGGCCGGCGGCGCAGGCCAGCGGATGGCCCGAATAGGTGTAGCCGTGCATCAGCTCGACGGAGGATTCGGGGCCGGTCATGAACGCGTCGTAGACCGCCCGGGACGCGATCACGCCGCCCATCGGCACGGCGCCGTTGGTCATGCCCTTCGCGCAGGTGATCAGGTCGGGCGTGACGCCGAGCGCGGTCGAGCCGAACGGCGCACCGAGGCGGCCGAAGCCGGTGATGACCTCGTCGAAGATCAGCAGGATGCCGTGGCGCGTGCACAGCTCGCGCAGCCGTTCGAGGTAGCCGACCGGCGGCGGCAGCACACCGCCCGAACCGGTGACCGGCTCGACGATGACCGCGGCGATGGTCGAGGCATCGTGGATCTGCACGATCGCCTCGAGCTCGTTGGCCAGATGCGCACCCCACGCCGGCTGGCCGCGCGAGAACGCATTGTGCTCCAGGTCGTGCGTATGGGGCAGGTGGTCCACATCGCCCAGCAGCGGCCCGAAGTCGCGGCGGTGGCGCGGAATGCCCGCGACCGACAGGCCGCCGAAACCCATGCCGTGGTAGGCCCGGGCACGGCCGATCAGCTTCACACGGCCCGCGTCGCCACGCACCTTGTGGAAGGCTCTGGCGATCTTCAGCGCGGTGTCCACCGCCTCCGAACCCGAGTTGGTGAAGAACACCCGGTCCAGCCCCGGGGGCGCGAGTCCGGCAATGCGCTCGGCTAGCAGGAAAGCCAGCGGATGGCTCATCTGGAAGGACGACACGAAGTCCATCCGCGCCGCCTGCTCCTGGATCGCACGCACTACGCGCGGCGGGTTGTGCCCGGCATTCACGCACCACAGGCCCGCCATCGCATCGAGGATCTGCCGGCCGTCCGCCGTCGTGTAGTGCATGCCCTCGGCCGCCACGAATATGCGCGGGTTGGCCTTGAACAGGCGGTTGGCGCTGAACGGAAGCCAATACGGCTGCAAGGAGCCGGCGGCCTCGGCAACACCCGCCGCGGCCACGGAAGAAGACTCGACCATGCGATCACTCCAATCGAATTGCACAATGCATTTTTAGAATTTTATAATTACAAAATACAAAATGCAAGCAACTTTGGAGAATCAATCGACGGCTTGTGGCCGCGTCAGCACCGAGGCCTGCTCCAGATGCCGGCGGATCAGGGCTGCCGCCACCTCGCGCTGCCCCAGCTCGAGCCGGTCGAGGATGTCCAGATGTTCCAGACAGGACACCCGCACGCGCTCCTGTCCATAGACCCAGTCGTAGTTGGAGAAGCGCCGCATGCGGCTCTGCTGGCGGATCGCATTCAGGATGAAACGGTTGCCCGAGGCCAGCGCCAGCCCCTCATGGAAGGCCGCATTCATCTCGAACAAGGTCATGCTGGACAGCTCGCCCCATGGCGCATCGAGGAACGCCCGGTGGCGCCGGCGCACATCCTCGACCCAGACCGGATCGAGCCGGAAACCTTCGGCGGTGACACCAGCGGGTTCGATCAGCAGGCGGAACTCGTAACTCTCGCGCCGCGCCTGCGCGTCCAGCACCGGCAGGAAAGCCCAGCCGTGGCCGGGCTTGCGCTCGGCCATGCCGATCTCCGACAACTGCCCGAGCACCCGCAGCAGCAGCGGACGGTTGACCCCGTAGCGCCGCATCAGGTCGGCCTCCGACACCTCGGCCGGCAGCCGCTCGCGGTGCCGATCGCCGGCCAGGCGAAAACACAGGCGGTCCACCTCGCCCGGCTGCGCTGCCTCGGCGGGCGCAGCCTCGGGCACGGCCAGCACGCTGAACCCGTGCCGCGGCTGGCGGTCGAGCAGGCCCTGGCGCGTCAGCTCCTCCAGCACGGCGCGCACCGGCGTGCGCGACACCTGCAGATGTTTGGCCAATGCCAGTTCGGTCACGCGGTCGCCGGGCTGCAGGCCCGCCGTGCGGAGGTAGTCCATCGCGCGCGGCAGCAGATCGCGCTGCAGGCGACTTGGCCCTTCATCGGCAACGGACACTTGCGCTGGATTTTTTTGTTTCATACAATGACATAATACAATTTAACGGCCACGACCGCCTTCCACCCACCACTATCGCTGGAAACTCCTCATGTCCCACCGGCCTTCCACGAGCTTTGTCGAAGAATCGACGCGCGGTCAAGCGTCCACAGTCGACGGCATGCCAGCCCTGCACGGCCTGGACGCCGCGACCATGGCGCAGCAGGTGGCAGCAGGCCAGACCACCGCCACCGCGCTGGTGCAGGCGGCACTGTCGCGCATCGAGGCCGTGAACCCGGCCGTCAACGCCATCGTGCGCCGCATGGACGACGAGGCGCTCGCCGCCGCGGCGGCTGCCGACCGGGCCGTCACCGAGGGCCGCACGCTGGGTCCGCTGCACGGCGTGCCCATCACGGTCAAGATCAACATCGACCAGCAGGGCCACCCCACCGACAACGGCACCGAACTGCACCGCGCGCTGATCGCCCCTGCCGACAACCCGGTCGTCGCCAACCTGCGCCGCGCCGGCGCCATCGTGGTCGGGCGCACCAACGCCCCGGTCTATTCGATGCGCTGGTTCACCGACAACACCCTGCACGGCCCGACCTTCAACCCCTGGCACCGCGACTACACCGTCGGTGGCTCGTCCGGTGGCGCCGCCGCCTCGGTGGCGGCCGGCATGGTGCCGATCGCGCATGGCAACGACATCGGTGGCTCGGTGCGCTACCCCGCCGTCTGCAACGGCCTCGTCGGCCTGCGCCCCTCGTATGGCCGCGTGCCGTCCTTCAACGCCACTGCCAAGGGTCCAGGCTCGATCGCGTCGCAGTGGATGGCGGTGCAGGGCCCGCTCGCGCGCACGGTGCGCGATGCCGCGCTGGCGTTCCGGGCAATGGCCGTGCCCCATGTCGACGATCCGCGCACCCGCGCCATGGTCGACTACCCGCCCGCCACGGCGCGCCGGGCGGCGGTGTGCAGCACGGCGGCCTGGCCGGATTGCCACCCGGCGGTGGCGCGTGCCGTGGCGCAGGCGGCGCAAGCCCTGGCCGCGGCCGGCTGGGAGGTGGCCGAGGTCACGCCACCGGGCCTGGACGAACTGCACAAGATGTGGGCGGAGATCGCCATCCCCGACATCATGACCCTGCTCGAACCGGCGATCGCGGCGGCGGGCGACGCCAACATCCGCACGGCGGTCGCCTACTGGCGCGAAGCCCTGGGCAGCTTCACCGCGACCGATGCCCTGGCCGCCATCGGCCGCCGGCACGGGCTGCTGCGCCAGTGGCAGCGCTTCTTCGAGCAATGGCCGGTGGTGGTGATGCCGGTGTCGCTGCAGCCGCCGTTCCCGCGGCTGGCCGACGTCGAGTCACCCGCCATGGCCAGCCAGATCATGCGGGCCCAGGCGCCGATGCTGGTGGTCTCGGTCCTGGGCCTGCCTAGCCTCTCGGTCCCGACCGGGCTGGCCGACATCGAGGTACCGGGTGGCAGCGTGCGGCTGCCGACCGGCGTGCAGATCGTGGCCGGGCCCGAACGCGAAGACCTGTGTTTTGCGGCCGGCATGGTGGTCGAGGCGGCGTCGCCCCGGCTGTGTCCGATCGATCCGCGCTGACACGGGCCCCTCCGCCCACCCTCGCGAAAAGCCGCCACGCCATGCGCAACCAGCCCGGCCACGGCGACAGGCTGTCGTACTACGACTTCGGCCGCACCACGGTGCAGGTCTGTGCGGCCGACCCACGCTTCTCGTACTGCGCCTACGTGCCCGAGAGCTACGAGGAGCACGGCACGCAGATCTACCGGCTGCTGGTGGCAGTGCACGGCACCCTGCGCGACAACACCGGTTGCCGCGACGCCTTCATCGATCTGGCCGAACGGCACCAGCTGATCGTGCTGGCACCGCTGTTTCCCGGCGGCATCACCGCGCCGCGCGAGCTGTCGAGCTACAAGCGCCTGCGCGGGGCCGGCGGCATCGGCCCCGCCTACGACCTGCTGCTGCTGTCGATGGTCGACGAGCTGGCAGCGCACTACCGCATCGACGCGCGCCGCTTCTCGCTGTTCGGCTTCTCGGGGGGCGGGCACTTCGCGCACCGCTTCTTCTATGCCCACCCCGAACGGCTGGAGGCCGTGTCGATCGGCGCGCCCGGCATCGTCACGCTGCTGGACGACCAGGTCGACTGGCTTGCCGGCGTGCGCAATTTCGAGGCTGTGTTCGGCAAGCCGCTCGACGTCGACGCGATGCGCCGCGTGGCGGTGCAGTTGGTGGTGGGGGGCGACGACACCGACACCTGGGAGATCGCCATCACCCCCTCGAACGCATGGTGGCAGCCGGACTTCGACTCGCACGGCGCCACGCGCATCGCACGCATGGAGACATTGAAGGCGAGTCTTGCAGCCCGGGGCATCGACGTCGTGCACGACGTGGTGCCCGGGGCCGCCCACCGGCAGGCCCCGCTGCTGCCGGCGGTCAAGTCGTTCCTGTCGGACCGGCTCGCGCAACCCGATGCGCAGCCGGCCCTGGCAGGGCAGATGCAGTCAACCCGCTGACGGACGGACAGAGCGACCCTCTCGGCGGCCAACCCACACAGGAAAGATCATGCAATCAGGCACTCTTCAGAGATTTCTCGGCACGGTGGTCGCAGGCCTGTCGGCCATCGCCGCCCTGCCCTCGTTCTCGGCCGACGTTCCCAAGCGCGGCGGCACGCTGGTGATGGCGATGAACGCCGACGCCCGCAGCTTGGAGCCCGGCATCAACCGCGACGCCATCTCGGACGCGGTCGTGCACCACCTGTTCGAAGGGCTGGTCGCCTACCGCACCGACCTGAGCGTCGGGCCGGCATTGGCCAGGAGCTGGTCCGTGTCGAGCGACGGCCGCACCTACACCTTCAAGCTGCGCGAAGGCGTCACTTTCCACAATGGCGAAAAGCTGACGGCGCAGGCCGTGAAGTGGAGCTGGGACCGCAAGATGGGCCAGGCCGGCTGGCTGTGCGGCCGCTTCTTCAATGGTCAGGCGGGGCTCAAGGTCGAAGCGGTGGAAGCACCGGACGCAACGACCGTGGTGTACCGGCTGGCCAGCCCGTCCGGGCTGTTCCTGACCCAGATGGCCAACGTGCAGTGCGGCGTGCTGGTCGCGCACCCGGCCAGTGCGGCAGCCGATGGCAGCTGGACACCGATCGGCACCGGCCCGCTGAAGCTCGGCAATTGGCGGCGTGGCGAGTCGTTGACGCTGACGCGCTACGACGGCTACGTGCCGTCCCGGGAGCCAGCGAGCGGCTACGCCGGCGCGCGCACCGTGTACGTCGACGCGGTGCGCTTCCAGATCATCCCTGACCCCGATGCGGCCGTGGCCGCGCTGAAGACCGCGGCCATCGACATCCTGCCCGACCTCGACATCAGCAAGATCGACGAGCTCAAGGCCGCCGGCATCAGCGTGATGGCGGCACCCGGCCTGAACTGGTCCGCGCTGCTGATCCAAACCGACGACCCGCTGCTGAAGAACCCCGAGCTGCGCAAGGCGATCGCACACGCCATCGACACGGCCCAGCTCGCAGCGGTGCGCACCAACGGCCTGGCCAAGGCCAACCCCTCGGGCGTGGCCGAGAGCATGCGTGCGTTCTCGGCCGATTTCCTCGACTGGCCGAAGTACGACGCGCAGCTCGCCGCGGCGTCGCTGCGCAAGGCCGGCTACAAGGGCGAGCCGATCAAGCTGCAGACGAACCGCCGCGCGGTCGGCATGTACGACAACGCGGTGATGATCCAGGCCATGCTGTCGGCCGTGGGCATCAACGTCCAGCTCGAGGTGCTCGACTGGTCGGCACAACTCGACAACTATCTGAACGGCCGTTTCCAGTTGTCGTCCTTCGCGTTCTCATCGCGTTTCGATCCGAGCCTGATGTACGCCGCCTTCGTGGCCGACAAGTCGACCGCCAAGTGGTCGCAGTGGGGCAGCCCCGAGGCGCGCAAGATGCTCGAGGACAGCTCCAGCAGCTCGGACCCGGCCGAGCGCGCCGCCATCTTCCGCCGCATGCACACCTTGATGCGCGCCGAGGTGCCGATCGTCGGGCTGTACTACTCGCCCACCGTCGAAGGCGTGGGCCGTGCCGTGCGCGGCTACCAGCCCTGGGCCTCCGGACGCCCCGTGGCCTGGGGTGCCTGGAAGGAATGAGCAACCGCGCGGCAACGCGCACGGCGAACGCCGCACACTGATCGTCTCCAGACACGCGGCATCACCAGGCACACTGGTGATGCTTTTTTTGCGCGTGGCCGGCAAGGCTGCGTATGTGGCCGCCCATCGAAGGCTCGATCACCGGCACTTGCGACAACCCGCTCCATCAGATAAGACGCATTCTTATTCGTGAATAAAATTCGCGTTGCATCGACGCTCCTTCCGCTAAAAAAGAGCGGTGTGCAAATGCGATTGATTTGCATCCTTCTTAGAATAAAAAGTCAGGGCGAGCCAACGCAGCTTCATGCATGTCCCAGCCAGCCTCATCAATCTAAAACCAGGTCCTTTTTCCGGCCTTTTGCCGGCGAGTTCGGGACCTATCAGCTGATGGAGGCCACTTTGGCACGATCTACCACGCGCAACGCTGCGCGTCGCTCTTCTCTTCCGCTCCACACCTCTTGCGCCGCGCCGATGCTGGCCGCCGAAGATGTGCGCCTGCCCGTCGGCGTGTTGATGCTGGCCGCCGCGGTCACCGGCTGGGCGCAGACCGCGCCGAGCGGTGGCGCCGCGCTGCCTTCCGTGACGGTGAAGGAGAAGGCCGAAGCACCGCAGGGCAAGGACCTGCTGCAGACCAAGACCACCAACATCGGCAAGGGCACGCAGGAGTTGCGCGACATCCCGAACTCGATCACCGTGATGACCGAGAAGCTGATCGACGACATCAAGCTCGACACACTGAAGGAGGCGCTGCACTACACCGCCGGCATCTCGTTCGCCGCCACCGAAAACGGCACCGACCAGGACATCCGCATCCGCGGCTTCCCGGTCGCGACCACCGGCGACCTGATGATGGACGGCATGCGCGATCCTTCGCAGTACGACCGCGATACCTTCAACTACGAGCGCATCGAAGTGCTGCGCGGCTCGGCCTCGATGCTGTTCGGCCGTGGCTCCACCGGCGGCGTGATCAACCAGGTCACGAAGAAGCCCATGCTGGTGGACCAGAGCGACGTGGTCGGCACGGTGGGCACCGGCGGCTACTACCGCGGCACCGGCGACTTCAACATCCGCACCGGCGAAACCACGGCACTGCGCATCAACGCGATGGTGACGAAGGCCGACCAGTACGGCGCCAAGATCGACAAGCAGGGCATCGCCCCGTCCTACGCCTGGGGCCTCGGCACGCGCGACGAGATCAACGTGGGCTACTTCTACCTGAAGAACAACAACATCCCGCGCAACGCCGTCGGCTACCTGGGCGGCAACGTGGCCGACATCGACCCGCGCAACTTCTACGGCACGTCGGCCGACTACGCCGACGGCGAAGCCGGCTACGGCCTCGTCAGCCACAAGCACATCTTCGACGACAGCAGCGAGCTGCGCACGCAACTGCGCAGCGGGTCGTTCAAGCGTGCGCAATGGTCTTCGGTGGCGCGCTTCGGCACGACCAACGGCGCCGCAACCACCATCGGCAACCTCTCGGACGCCACGATCCTGACGCGCGGCAGCCTGACCCCGCGCAAGGACCGCTACACCGGCACCTATCTGCAGAGCGACTACAGCAAGAAGGCTGAAGTCTTCGGCTTCAAGAACGACCTGCAGGCCGGTTTCGACGCGGCCTACGAGACCGCGAACCGGTTCCAGAACGTCACCTCCAACACGCTGGGCACACGGCCCAACACCACGGTCGGCACGCCGGACAACGGCGTCGGCCTGGCCGGCACCGGCAACTCGCCCGCCTACCGCGAGACCAGCAACTACCGCGGCCACTCGGTCGGCCTGTATGCGCAGGATCTGCTGCAGATCGCGCCGTCGTGGAAGCTGCTCGGCGGCGTGCGCTGGGACCGCTTCAACGCCAAGACCGGCCAGATCACGTACAACACCAACGGCTCCGTCGCCACGACGCCGTCGACCGATGTGGACTTCAACTCGCTGTGGAGCTACCGCGGCGGCGTGCTGTACCAGCCGACCAGCAACATGACGTACTACGCGTCGTACGCCACGTCGTTCAACACCTCGGCCGACACCTACCAGTACACGACGCCGCAGAACGCCAACACCGATCCCGAGAAGAGCCGCAACATCGAGATCGGCGCCAAGCTCGACTGGATGGACGGCAAGCTGTCGACCCGCGTGGCCGTGTTCCGCACCGAGAAGTACAACGAACGCACGACCGATGCCGACTTCGCCGGCACCGCGTTCCTGCTGTCGGGCAAGCGCCACTCGACCGGCGTCGAGTTCGACGTGGTGGGCCGCATCACGCCGGAATGGGAGATCTATGCCTCGTACTCCTACGTGGGCACGGCACGCATCGACCAGGCCGGCAGCGCCACCACTGCCCAAGCCACCATCGGTCAACGTGTGGGCCTGACCCCGCGCAACTCGGGCGCCCTGTGGCTCAGCTACCAGGCAACGCCGAAGCTGCGCGTGGCAGCCGGTGCGCACGGTGCGTCGGAGAACTTCGCGTTGGCAGGCACCAGTGGCGCCGCATCGCCCAATGCTCGCGCGGCGGGTTACGTGGTCGGTGACGTGATGGTCGAGTACAAGTTCACGCCCGATGTGTACGCCCAGCTGAACGTGTCGAACATCACCAACAAGACCTACGGTGACCAGCTGTACCCAGGCTTCGCAGTACCCGGCCTGCCGCGTACCGCGCTGGCCACGGTGGGCATGCGGTTCTAATAAGATCGGCGGCTTCCAGAGTCGCCCTGCAAGGTTGTTCCGATGCTTCTTCACGTTCGCCAGGTCCTCACTGCCGATGACTTGCAACACGCGCGGAAGCTGCTGGCCGAAGCCCCCTGGGGCGACGGCCGGGTCACGGCGGGCGAGCAGTCGGCCCTGGCCAAGAACAACGAGCAACTGCCCGAAGTGTGCGTTGAGGCAGACGCTCTCAGGTCCCTGATCCTGAGAGGTCTGCAGCACAACGCCATCTTCTTTTCGGCCAGCCTGCCCAAACAGATTTCACCGCCGATGTTCAACCGCTACGGTGGCGGATCGAACAGCTTCGGCAAGCACGTGGACAGTGCGGTGCGCTATTTGCGCGACGGCAAGACCCGCGTGCGCACCGACATCTCCTGCACCCTGTTCCTGTCCGAGCCGGACGATTACGATGGCGGCGAGTTGCGCGTGGAAGGCGAATTCGGCCTGCACGGCGTCAAGCTCGCGGCGGGCGACATGGTGCTGTACCCCGGCAACACGGTCCACAGCGTGACACCCGTCACCCGTGGCCACCGGATCGCCAGCTTCTTCTGGATCGAAAGCATGGTGCGCAGCAGCGAGCAGCGCCGCCTGCTGTTCGATATGGACCAATACCTGATGCGCCTGCGCAGCAGCGTCGGCGAGACCGACGCCGATGTGGTCGGCCTCACGGGCACGTACCACAACCTGCTGCGCATGTGGGCCGACACCTGACCACGCCGCCCGCGGCGAACGGGTCGACGCATACGGGTTTGCAATCAGAGCGAGCAGAAGGCGCGAAGCCGAAGACAGTGCTGCAGCACGGCGAGGCGAAGCAACGCCGTGATCGTTTTGATTGCGAAGCCGTATCAGGTCAGCAGCGGCGTCAGATCAGGATCACCCTTGCCCATCGCACGGCGGTAGGCGGGCCGCTCGCCGATCCGCTGCAGATAGGCGAGGATGTTCGGATACGGCGCAAGATCGATCGGCTGGAACAGGCGCATCGTGGTGAGCGAGAACACGCTCATGATGTCGGCCGCCGTCAACGCATCTCCCGCGAGGTAGGGCACCTCGCCAAGCCGTGCCTCCAGCAGCCCCAGCACCAGGTCCAGCCGCCCCCGCACCGAGACCAGCACCGGATGGTCGGCCGGCAGGTTCGCGCGGCTCACCACCATCAGGCGGCCCGCACAGGGTTGCAGGTTGCCATTGGAGAAATGGAACCAGTACAGGAAGGCCGCATAGTCCGGATGCTCAGGCCCAGGTTTGAGGCGGCCGCCGCCGTGCCGCACGATGATGTACTCGACGATCGCGGCCGACTCGGCCAGCAGCAGGTCGCCATCCTCCAGCAAGGGCGCCGCGCCCAGCGGATGCATCGCCTTGAGTTCGGGCGGGGAAAGCCGGGTGACGGCGTCGCGCGTGTAGTGGTGCAGTTCGTACGGCAGGCCCAGTTCTTCGCAGAGCCAGACGATGCGTTCGGATTGGGAGTGGCCGAGGTGGTGGATCTTGAGCATGGGGATTCCAGGGTTGAAGGAGCCGGTCGCGCGCCAATCGCCGCGAAGGGCGCAGCGCCATGGCCTCGACCATAGCTCAATGCGCCCGCCCGGCCACCAGCACCGCGTCGTCCTCCTTGCGATGGAACAGGCGGTACAGCAGGGGCAGGACCAGCAGCGTCAGCGCGGTGGACGACAGGATGCCGCCGATGACCACCGTGGCCAGCGGCCGTTGCACCTCGGCGCCGGTGCCGGTTGCCAGGGCCATCGGAACGAAGCCCAGCGAGGCCACCAGCGCGGTCATCAGCACCGGGCGCAGCCGGGTCAACGCACCTTCGTGAACGGCGGCGTCCAGCCCCTTGCCCTCTTCGCGCAGGCTGCGGATGAAGGACACCATCACCAGCCCGTTCAGCACCGCGACGCCTGACAGCGCGATGAAGCCCACCGCGGCGGAGATCGACATCGGGATGTCGCGCAGCCACAGCGCCAGGATGCCCCCCGTCAGCGCGAACGGGATGCCTGTGAACACCAGCAGGCCATCCTTCAGGTTGCCGAACATCGCGAACAACAGCACGAACACCAGCAGCAGCGACAACGGAATGACGATCTGCAGGCGCTGCGTGGCCGACTTGAGCTGCTCGAAGGTACCGCCCCAGGTCGTCCAGTAGCCGGACGGCAGCTTCACCCGCTGCTGGATCGCGGCTTCGGCATCGGCGACGAAGCTGCCGATGTCGCGGCCCTGCACGTTGGCGCTGACCACGACACGGCGCTTGCCGTTCTCGCGCGAGACCTGGTTCGGGCCCGGCGTCACGTCGAGCGTGGCGACCTCGGCCAGCGGCACGTAGTGCGTTCGGCCATCGGCCCCTTTAGGCAATGGAATCGGCAGCCGGCGCAATGCGTCGACGTCACTGCGTACCTCTTCGGGCAGCCGCACCAGGATGTCGAAGCGCCGGTCGCCCTGGAAGAAGGTGCCGGCCTCCCGGCCGCCGACGGCCGTGGCCACGACCTCCTGCACGTCGACCATGTTCAGGCCGTAGCGCGTGGCCTTGGCACGGTCGATGTTGACGCTGAGCATCGGCAGCCCCGTGGTCTGCTCGACCTGGACCTCGGTCGCGCCGGCCACGCTCTGCAGGGCCGCCGCGATCTGGGCCGCGGTGTCGTTCAGCACCGCGTGGTCGTCGCCGAACACCTTGACCGCGATGTCGGAGCGCACACCGGAGATGAGTTCGTTGAACCGCAGCTGGATCGGCTGCGAGAACTCGTAGTTGTTGCCGGGCACCTTGGCCACTTCCGCGCGCACGGCGGCCAGCAGTTCGTCACGGGTCTTCGTCGGTCGGGGCCACTGGTCCTGGGGTTTCAGCATGATGTAGCCGTCGGAGATGTTGGGCGGCATCGGGTCGGACGCGATCTCGGACGTGCCGGTGCGCGCGAAGACACGCTCGATCTCGGGGAACTTCGCCTTCAACGTCGCTTCGAGCTGCTTCTGCATCTCGACCGATTGCGTCAGGCTGGTGCCCGGGATGCGCAGCGCCTGGATGGCGAAGTCGCCCTCGTTCAGCTGGGGCACGAACTCGCTGCCCAGCCGGCTCGCCATGACGCCGGACACCAGCACGACGACCGCCACCAGCGTCAGCACCACCGGGGTGTTGGCCATGGTGCTGCGCAATGCGGGTGCGTACCAGCGCCTGGCCAGGGTCATCAGGCGGTTCTCCTTCTCCGCCACCTTCTCGCCGATGCAGAGCGCCACGGCGGCGGGGATGAACGTGATGGACAACACCATGGCACCCAGCAGCGCCAGCACCACCGTGAACGCCATCGGATGGAACATCTTTCCCTCGACACCGGACAAGGCGAAGATGGGCAGGTAGACGATCATGATGATGAGCTGCCCGAACAGCAGCGGGCGGCGCGCCTCCTTAGCCGCCAGGAACACTTCGTGGAAACGTTCGTTGCGGGTGAGCGCCCGGCCCTGGTGGGCCTGCGCGTGCGCCAGGCGCCGCACGCAGTTCTCCACGATGACCACCGCGCCATCGATGATGATGCCGAAGTCCAGCGCCCCCAGGCTCAGCAGGTTCGCACTGATGCGGTAGTGCACCATGCCCGTGAAGGTGAACAGCATCGCCAGCGGAATGACCGTCGCGGTGATGAGGGCCGCGCGGATGTTGCCCAGGAACAGGAACAGCACGGCGATCACGAGCACCGCGCCTTCCAGCAGGTTCTTCTTGACGGTGGCGATCGCCTTGTCGACCAGCACCGTGCGGTCGTAGACGGTGACCACCTTGATGCCGTCCGGCAGGGTTTTCTGGATGGCCAGCATCTGCCGGTCGACCGCCTGCGAGACGGCGCGGCTGTTCTCGCCGATCAGCATGAAGACCGTGCCGAGAACTACCTCCGCGCCGTTCTCGGTGGCGGCGCCGGTGCGCAGCTCGCGGCCCAGGTCCACCTGGGCGACGTCGCGGATGCGGATCGGCTCCCGGTCGGCAGTGCCGACGATGATGTCGCGGATGTCGTCCAGCGACTTCACCTGGCCCGGTGCGCGCACCAGGTATTGCTCGCCGCGGCGTTCGATGTAGCCGGCGCCGACGTTGCTGTTGTTCTTGTCCAGCGCACCGACCACGTCGGCCAGCGTGAGGCCGCGAGACGCCAGGCGCTCGAGGTCGGGCGCCACCACGTACTGCTTCTCGAAACCACCGATGGAATTGATGTCCGTCACGCCCGGCACGTTGCGCAGCTGGGGTTTCACGATCCAGTCCTGCACCTCGCGCAGGTCGGTGGGGGTGTAGGGTGTGCCGTCCGGCTTTCTGGCATCCACGGCGGCCTCCACCGTCCACAGGTAGATCTCACCGAGGCCGGTGGAGATAGGTCCCATCGCCGGGGAGGCGCCCGGCGGCAGCCTGTCGCGCGCCTCCTGGATGCGCTGGTTCACCAGCTGGCGCGCGAAGTGGATGTCGGTGCCGTCCTTGAAGATGACGGTGACCTGCGACAGCCCGTAGCGCGACAGCGAGCGGGTCTCCTGCAGCCCGGGCAAGCCGGCCATCACGGTCTCGATGGCGTAGGTGATGCGCTGCTCGGTTTCCAGCGGCGAGTAGCCCGGCGCCGCGGTGTTGATCTGGACCTGGACATTGGTGATGTCGGGCACGGCGTCGATGGGCAGGCGCGCGTAGCTGTAGACGCCCAGGGCGCCCATGCCCAGCACGGCCAGCAGAACCAGCCACCGCTGCGCGATGGCGAATCGGATGATGCGTTCGAACATATCAGTGCGTGTGGGTCGCGCTGGACTTGCCCAGCTCCGACTTGATGACGAAGGTGTTCGAACTGGCGAAGCTGTCGCCGGGCTTCAATCCCTTGGTGATTTCGACCAGCTTGCCGTCCGTGCGGCCCAGCGTCACCGGCTGCGCGACGAAGCCGCCGGGCACGGCGAGGAACACCACGCTTTCGTTGTTCGAGGTCTGGATGGCCTCGGCCGGAATCGCCACCGCCGCTTGCGTCTCGCTGCCCGCTAGCGAGACCGTGACGAACAGGCCCGGCCGCCAGGCCAGATCGGGGTTGGCGAGCGTGACGCGCGCCTTGGCCGTGCGGGTCTGCTCGCCCAGCAGCGACCCCACGTAGGAGACGCTGCCCTGCGCCTTGCCGTCGAATGCGGTGGAGGTGACGGTCGCCTTCTGGCCGACCCGCACGTGAGCCAGGTCCTTCGGTGCGACCACGAACTCGGCCCAGACCGAGCTCAGGTCCGCCAGCGTGAAGATGCTGGCGTCTTCCTTCACGGCTTCGCCGAGCGAGAGATGCTTCTCGACGATGGTGCCGTGGAAGGGTGCGCGCAGTTCGAAGCGGTTGAGCGTGGCGCTCGATGCCGCTGCGCCGACCGCCGTGAGTTTCTGCGATGCGTTCTGCACCGCGATCTCGGCTTCACGCAGCGCCGTCTGGGCCGATTGGTAGTCCTGGAGGGCCGAGATCTTGTCTTCCCACAACTTCTTCTCACGGTCGTGGGTGGCCTGGGCCGCGGCGCGCCGCTGCTGCGCGGCCAGCAGCTCGCTGCGATGGTCCGACAGCGCCGCGCTGGCGATGACGGCCAGCACCTGGCCCCTGGTGACGGTCTGACCCAGGTTGGCAGGCACCGCTTCGACGACACCCGCCAGGCGCGGCACGACGTGCGCCGTGCGGTCTTCGTTGAAACGGATCTCGCCTTGAAACTGCAGCGTGCCTTGCAGCCTGGCGGGGCCGGCCTGTGCCACACCGATGTGGGCGGCCTGGCGCTGTTCCTCCGTCAGTTTCACCTCTCCTTCTCGGGCACCCTGGGTGGCCGCAGGCGCCGGTGCATCCTTGGCATGCCCATGCGCATCGGCTTCCTTGTGGCCGGCCTTTTCGCGTTCATGGCCGGCGTCCTTGTGCTCACCGGCTTCGGCGTGTTCGGCATGCCCTTCCTCCGCGTCTTCATGGTGCGCGGTCCCGGTCTTCATCCACAACGCTGCGCTGAGCAAGGCGCCCACGAGCACGATGACCGCCATCGCGGCCTTTTGTTTCTTTGAGATGTTCATGGTGAAGTCCTGCGGTCAGAGGCCGAGAAGGCGGTCGATGGTGGTAGCGGCCTGGTAGGCATTGGCCACGGCGGCGAGATGGCGCACGCGCGCCTGCAGCAGGGTGCGCTGTGCGTCCAGCACGTCGAGCAGGCTGAACTTGCCGGCCTCGAATCCCTGCACAGCGGCATCGAACGCTCGCTGTGCGGCGGGCAGCACGGCTGTGCGCAGCGTCTGGGCCGACGCACGCGCGATGTCGAGCTGGGTGGTCGCCTGGCTGAGCTCGGTGGAGAGCCGCAACTGCGCGACGCGGTATTCCTCTTCGGCCTTCTCCACGCGTTTGCCGGCCTCGTGCAGGTTGCCCTGGTTGCGGTCGAAGAACGGGAGCGGCACCGAGAGGCCGACCACGGCCTGTGTGCGCCCCAGTTCGTTGTCGCGCCTGGCGCCGACCGTGACCGTGAGGTCGGGGTAGCGTTTGCTGTTCTCGACCGCGACCCCGGCACGCCGGCGCTCCAGCTCCAGCCGGCTGCCGGCCAGCAGAGGGGAATCCTGCAGCCGCTCGAACAAGGTCTCGAGCCCGGCGCGCGCGGGCAGCGTGTCGAGGTCGCCGCGGGCCTGGCCGAAGTGGAAGGTGGGAGCACCCCATTGCGCTGCCAGCACCCGTTTTGCGCCCAGGAGCTCGGCGCGGGCTTCGGCCAGTTCGAGTTCGGCATTGGCCTGTTCCACCCGTGCCCGGGTTTCGTCGACCGGTGACACGCGTCCCGCCGCCACACGGCGGGCGGCGACGTCGGCGCCTCGCACCGCGAGGTCGACGGAGCTGGCCGTGAGCCTTACCCGCTCCTGCGCCACCAGCACGTGGAAGAAGGCCGAGATGACCGCACTGCTCAGCTGCGCCCGGGCGTTGCTCAGCTCGGCGCGGGCGACGTCCCGGCCACGTTCGGCGGCCGTCACCCGGGCTGCACGTTTGCCTCCCAGCTCGAGCGGAAAACCGATGGTGGCGGTGGTCGTGCGTGTGCTGCTGCGGAAGTCTTCCAGCTGCGCAGACAGCTCCGGGTTGGGGCGAGCGCCGGCTTGCTGGACGCTCCCGTCCTGGGCGTCGATCTCCAGTTGGGCCGCGCGCAGCGAGGGATGGCGGGCTGCCGCCAGGGCGAGCGCCTGGTCCAGCGTCAGCTCAGCGGGCTCGGCCGACGACGGCGGCGCGGCTGGGGTCGCGAGAGGGATGCTCGCAGGCTGGGCCTGCAAAAAAACGGGGCTGAGCAAAAGAGCCGCCAGCCCGAGCGGCCATACGTGATGTTGCATGCGATCTCACCGAATGAACCAAGGATTCGGCGAGACGCAGTGCAGAAAGTCGAGCTTGCTGTTGGTGTCCCGCCGGCTAGGCGAGACGGGTCCACTGAGGGCGGTCGGGTGCGCCGGGCGGCGCGGAAGATGGCCGGGGTACGGTGCTGGAAGCAAGTGCAACGACGGGCATGACGTACGGCACCACCGGGCTGTTCATCGGAAGCAGTTGCGCGCAACTGGCATGGCATGTGCCGCAGTCGGTGTCCAGCGCCAACGTGCTGTCGCCGGTCTTGGCCGAAGAGGGCTTGTGCACGTGTTCGTGGTGCCCGAAATGCCTGGACAGGCTCGGCTCCCTTTCGTGCTGGCAGTACGCCGCCGCACCGGCCCAGGCAAACTGGACGGGCAGCACGAAAGCCAACAACAGGACGAGGAACCGAAGCATCGCGGGAAAGTATAGCGAGCGACCCGCGTCGATCGCCTGGAGCCGGCCTCGCAAGTCGTGGGGGATATGGAGCAGGATGCGGGCGCCACATCGCGGGCCGGCCATGCCCCCATGCATGCCTGCCCAACTGGCGTGTGCAGGATTCAGCATGCCATCGCGCACCCCAACCCTGTCCGAATTGTTCGACCATGGCGGACAGCTGTTTTCGAGTTGACACGCATTTTCAATTGTGCTGTCATGTTGCACACCCGTGACGATTCAGAGACATCAGGGACCGCCAGTTCCATCGGAGGCTGCAATGGAAGAGCGCGATACGTTCGAGATCGAACGGATGAAGGAACTCATCCGTCTTGCGGTACTGGATACCCCGCCCGAGCGCGCCTACGACGACGTGACCGCACTGGCCGCACAGTTTTGCGGCACGCCCATTGCGCTGGTGTCGCTGATCGACAGCAGCCGCCAGTGGTTCAAGTCTCGGGTGGGGCTTCGGTCTAGCGAAACAGCGCGGGAGTTGGCTTTCTGTGCCCATGCAATCGCAACGCCCTCAGAGGTCATGGTGGTGCGCGACGCGGCCGAAGACGAGCGATTCGCAAGCAACCCGTTGGTGACGGACGATCCGAATATCCGCTTCTACGCGGGGGCTCCATTGGTGACGTCGACGGGGTACCCGCTCGGAACCATCTGCGTGATCGACACCGTGCCAAGGGTACTGTCCAGTGAGCAATTGGAATACCTGAAGCACCTCGCAAAGCAGACCGTCGAACTGCTCGAATTCGGCACGCGGGGGGGACGGCCGGGGCTGCCGGGAAGACCCGTTCAGCACGAGGGAGCTCGGCAGGGTGGCCCTGGACCCTGACGCCCGACTCCCAGGCCTGATCCGCGCCTTGCTTGAGTTGCTCCGCAAGCTTGGTCATGGTTCATCCTTTCTGAAAGTTCGCATCAGGTTCGTTCCTCCCGCTCGGGCCATCAACCTGCCGTCACGGCGATCCGGCGTGGCTGGGCATGGGCCTGCTTGGGGATGCGCAGCTTCAGGACACCGTCCTTCAGGTTGGCTTCGATGCGAGTCGAATCGAGTTCGCGGCTCAGGGTGAAGCTGCGGCGGTAACGGGGCACCCGCACTTCGGCGTAGATGGCCTCCAGACCGTCGGGAGCGCGCGGCGACACACCGCCCTCAATCAGCAGGGACTCGCCCTCGACCTTCAGCTCCAACTGCTCCTTCGCCACGCCGGGCATGTCGGCCAGCAGCGTGATGCCATGCGCATCCTCGAACACGTCTACCGCCGGCATCGCGGCGCGCTGCTGATCCTGTTCGGAAACGGCCGGCGCAGAGGCCGACGCGGTCACTTGCTTGTTGTCGCTCATGAGAGTTCTCCTTGAATGTCGGGCACGTCACTGAACGGTGATGCGCGTGGGTTGGGCCGATGCACGGCGGGCGACGCTGATCTGCAGCACGCCGTCGCGGTAGCTTGCGTTCACCTGGGTCGGGTCCACGTCGTCCGGCAGGGAGATCGTGCGGGTGAAGCTGCCTGCAGCGCGCTCGCGGGCGTAGATCTGCGTCTCGGGATTGTCAGCAGGAATGCCTGAAGCGCGATCGCCAGCGATCCGCAGTACTCCGCGGTCCAGGCTCACGTCGATCTTCGAGGCGTCCAGCCCTGGCGCGAAGGCATACACCTCCACGCTGGTCGGCGTGCGTCCCACGTTGATTGCAGGCAGGGTGCCCGGCGTGACCGAGCGGATGCTGCTGGGCAACGAGGAGACGCCGAACACGTCATCCAGTTCACGGCGTAGCCGCTCGAATTGGCTGAACAAACTGCTGGGCGAATTCAACAACGATACATACATGGTGAGTCCTCCGATGGGTTGAATGACACCGGCTTGAGACCCGTTCCCGCCGGCTCGATTCCGGAAATAGGGTCTCAGGAAATGGTTTCAAGAGTTGGTTTTCAGGCGGCCGTCCCGGCTCGCGCACGCCGCCGTTTTCACCTCGGCCGCCAGGGTGCTCGGCGACTGGCCTTTCACCGGGCCGTCAGCGTGCGCTCGAACTCTTCCAGCGGCATCGGCCGTCCAAAAAGGAATCCCTGGAATGCATGGCAGCCGATGCCGGAAAGAAAGTCTCTTTGCCCCTCGGTCTCCACCCCCTCGGCGATGACCGACAAGCCCATGGTCTTTCCCAGTGCCACGATGGTCTGCGCAATGGCGGCGTCGTTGGCATCGGTGAGCACGTCCTTGACGAACGACCAGTCGATCTTCAGCTGGTCCAGGGGAAGGCGTTTCAGGTAGGAAAGCGACGAATAGCCGGTACCGAAGTCGTCGAGCGAGAACCTGACGCCGCGACACCGCAGCGCCGTCATCTTCTCGATGACGTCGTCGACGTTGTCCATCAGCATGCTCTCGACGATCTCCAGCTTCAGGTGATGCGGGTTGGCACCCGTGCGCTCCAGTGTCGCCAGCGTCTGCTCGACGAAGTCGGGCTGCCGGAACTGCAGGGCACTCACGTTGACGGCCAGCGCGAGTCCGGCCGTCTCTTGCCGCGCACACCACGCCGCCAGTTGCTGGCAGGCGGTTTCCAGCACCCATTGCCCGATCGGCAGGATGAGCCCGGATTGCTCCGCGAGCGGAATGAACCTGCCGGGCGCCATCAGGCCCCGCTCAGGGTGCATCCACCGGATCAGTACTTCCGCGCCGACAAGGCCGTCGTGGTTCACCTGCGGCTGGTAGTGGAGCAGGAACTGCCCCTGCGCGATGGCGCGGTGAAGATCGGCCTCCATCTCCGTGCGGGCCTGAATGGCCGCCTGCAGGTCCGGAGAGAAGAAGCGCAGGGTGTTGCGACCGCTCTCCTTGGCCTGGTACATCGCGATGTCCGCTTGTGCCAGCAGCGCATCGGCACTTTCATTCTGCCCGCCGAACAAGGTGATCCCGATGCTGGCGGTTCCTCGATGTTCACGGCCGGCGAGCAGATAGGGCTCGCGGATGCCGGCAAGAATGGCCTCGCCGACCGCTTCGGCCTGGCTTGCGGCCTCGTCATGGCGCTCGCTCAGCCGCTCGAGCAGCACGACGAATTCGTCACCCCCGAACCGCGCAACCCTGTCGCCCTCCCGGACCGCCCTGGCAAGGCGTCGCCCGACCTCCTGCAGCAGCAGGTCGCCCATGGCATGGCCGCCACTGTCGTTGAGCAGGTTGAAGTTGTCCAGATCGACGAACAGCAATGCGCACTTGTGCCGCGTGCGACCGGCGGCCTCCACCGCAAGTCGCAGCACATCGTTGAGGAGCCGCCGGTTGGCCAGCTGCGTCAGCGAGTCGTAGAAAGCAAGTTTCCTGATCTCGTCCTCGGCCAGCTTGATGTCCGTGATGTCCCGGGTCATGGCGAGAATGCAGGGCTCGCCGTCGAGCTCGACCAGCGACGCCGACATCAACCCCCAGACCAGGTCTCCGTTCTTCTTCCTGAACTGGGCTTCCACGTTTCGGCACTTCGAAGCCTCGCGCAACTGGTCGAACAACATCTGTCGCTTGTCACTTTCCGCCCATACGTTCAAACCCGATGTAGAGAGCCCGATGACTTCATCGAGCGCATAACCCGACATGGCGACAAAGCCCTCGTTGACATCGACATAGACACCATCTTTCAACCGGGTGATGGAGATGGCATCCAGGCTCGTCTGGAACGCAAGGCGATAGCGTCCTTCGCTCGCCAGCAATGCGGCCTGCGACCTCTGCCGTTCCGCCTCGCGCGCAAAGTTGTCCAACGCGAAGCTGATGTTGGCCGCCATCTCGAACAGGAGCTTGCGCGCGTCATCGTCGAACGCACCCGGCGTATCCGAGTAGATCACCATGCAACCGACCGGGACACCGCCCCGGCACAGCGGCAGCGTTGCCGACGACTTCCAGCCCGCGATCCTGCCGTACTCGTGCCAAGGGGCCGTGACGGGGTCGTGCAGGTAGTCCTGAGTCCACTGCGGACGGTTGGTGCGGATGGCCGTTCCGGTGAGTCCGCGGCCATAGGGATCGTCGGCGTCGACCGACATGGGGATCTGGCTGAGAAACTCGAGGCTGAGTTCGCTGCCGTCGCAGGCGACGGGCTCGACCCTTCTGGTGGCCACGTTCACGAAGCCGATCCACGCCGTCTTCGCGAAGCCATACTCCACCACGCAGCGGCAGACTTCGGGGAAGAGTTCGGTCTCGCTCGGGCAGTGGACGATCGCCTGGCTGCACTGGCTCAATGCCGCATACAGATTGGACAGTCGCCGGCTTCTGGCTTCTGCCGCCCTGCGCCGGCTGACGTCATGGACGATGCACAGGAGAGTCGTCGTGTCATCGATGGCGATGGGGCTGGCGTAGACCTCCACGTCGCGCTCCTCGCCGGAAGCCAGGCGGTGCCGCGCATTGAAATAGGTGCGTTCCTGGCGCAGCGCGCGCCCACGCTGGTAGGCCAGATCCTCGCTCGAGCCAGCGTTGATGTCCTCGATGCGCATGCCGATCAGGCGCTCGCGGGCATGGCCGTAGTAGTCCAGGGCCGCCTGGTTGGCGGAGGAGATCTCTCCGCTCGACGGGTGGACGAGCAGCATGACCGACCCGTTGTCCAGGAAGAACCTGCGGAACTGGGCTTCGCGATCGATCAGCGCCTGTACCGCCCGCTTGCGCTCGGAAATATCGCGGGCCGAAGCGATGAACATGCCCTGTCCGCCGATCTTCAAGGCGCGCACGGTCATCTCCGCATCCAGGGTATGCCCATCCTTGCGGCGGATCCTGGTCTCGAAGGTGGCAATGCCCGGCGTCCCTTCGATGGGTACGACAAAATCCTCTGGTGGATCGCCCGCAAGTCGGATATCCCACTTGCGGACGTTCATTCCGATCATCTCGGCACGCGTGTAACCCAGCATCTTGCAGAACGCGTCGCTGACCTCGATCACGTTGTGCTGAGGATCCAGGATGTGCACGCCATCGCTGGCGTTGTGCAGCAGCGAGCGGTAGCGCTCGTCGGCCGTCTCCGTGCGGACATAGGCACGCCACAACATCCAGGCCAGACCCGTGGAGGCGATCAGGAAGAACGCGGCGAGGACCATGGCCTGGGTGATGCGTTCGCGCCAATCGGCCAGATAGTCCTCCGTCGCCATCCCCGCGACCACATGGAACGGTACGATGGACAGGCGTCGGTAGGCCAGGGTCCGTTCGATCCCATCTCCCGACTGGGCTGTGTGGTAGGTGCGAGCTGTATCGCCCGAAGCCACGATCTCTGCCAGCTCCCTGGAGTAGGTGCGTGTTCCGGCACCCTGCGAGGAATCCGTTCCGGGTGGAGCGCGCAGGATGAGCGCCAGGCTCGCGTCCCGCAACAAGGCGGTGCCTCGCGGCCCCAGGTTGACCTTGGAGAAGACCTGGCCCAAACCATCGATCGGTATGGTGGCCGACACGACACCAGCGAAACGCTGCCCCGCGAGTCCATAACGCCGCGAGAACGAAACGGTCCGGTCGTCGATGGACACCGCTCCGACGATCAGCCCGCTCTGCTCGCCATTGCGGCTGGCAACGAAGAAGTCGCGGTTGGCAAAGCTGCCGTCGACTCCGGTGCAGCCACTGCAGTAGCGTGCCGTGCCGGCGGCATCGATCACACGCAAGGTCAACGGCAGCCCTGCGAACCACGCCTGCCGTTGCGCAAGGAACGCAGCCACCGCCCGGTCGTCGGGACGGCCATTGCGCAGCAGCTCGCTTTCCAGCTCCTCGACGGTCGCACGCAAAGCCAGATCGACCTTGCTCACGATCTCGGTCACGGCGATGTCCAGCAGCAAAGCCACGTTTTCCGCGGCAGTGCGCACGTCGCTGTCGAGCCTGTTCTTGGTCGTGGCCAGCATGTCGGTGAGCAGCCCCCCGACGAAGACATTGGCGGCCAGCGTACCCGCGATCAGAACGACTCGCAACCGACGAGATGTATCAAGTGCTTTCATGATCGTACGGGTCGCGTGGCGTCGAACGTGAAGGTCCCCGCTACACGGATTCGCCTCCAGAAAAACATACGCGGCCCTTGCCCGACTTCTTGGCTTGGTACATGGCCCGGTCGGCCAGGCCCTTCAGAGCCTGCAGCTCCTGCCCGTCCTGGGGATAGAAGGCCACCCCGACGCTGGCCGAGACCAGCACCTCGCGACCGTTCTCGAGGCCGAATGCCCTGCCCACCTCGGCGATGACGCGCTGCAGAATCGCCAGGCATTCGTCGCGATGTTCCAGGTGTGCCAGCAGGACCACGAATTCGTCGCCGCCCACGCGGCACACGGTGTCGTTGGCGCGTACGCTGGCCAGCAGCCGATTTGCCACCTCCCGCAATAGCGCGTCACCGGCGACATGTCCGTGCGCGTCGTTGACCTGTTTGAACCCATCCAGATCGAGATAACAAAGCGCCAGCATCCGGTCGTAGCGGTCGGCCATCGCCATGGCTTGCTCCGTGCGGCTCGATAGCAGCAGGCGATTGGGCAGGCCGGTCAGCCCGTCGTGGAGCGCCATGTGTTCCGACTGCTCCTGGGACTTCTTGATCGCCGTGATGTCGGCGAGCATCCACATCGCTTCGCTGCTGTCGTGGTTCAGCATGACGCCATTGGCATCGATCCACAGGGTCTGGCCATTCTTGTGCCGCATCCGCAGCTGGGTGCGAAAACTTTGTCCCGCCAGCAACACCGCATACGCCTCGCGTGCCAGTTCTTCGTAGGAGCTTTCGTCGAGATGAAACTGCGACAGCGAGCGTCCCATGAGTTCCTCCGCGGTGTACCCGAAGATCGTCCGCATGGCCTGGTTATGCCAGGCCACCCGCCGCTCGCGCAATTTCACGATGCCGATCAGCTCGTTGTCCAGCATGGCTTGCTGTTCGCGCATCAGGTGGTCCAGCCGCTCCCGGGCCGCATGCAGCTCGCTGATGTCGTACATCACGGTACGGGTCATCTGGAACTCACCGTCGGCGCCCATTACCGCTGTCGCACTGAGGCAGACGCGCCGGGGTGGCATGCCGGGTACGACGAGATCGAATTCCAGGCCATCCACACGTCCACCGGCCTTGACCTTCCGGAATTCCCGCCGGGACTGCTCGCATCCCTCGGGTGTGAGGAAGTCCAGCAAGCATCTCTTGCCGATCAAGGAGTCGGGCGTGCCGCCCATCCAGGAAGCGGCCAGCGTGTTGACGTGCAGGAACACCCCATCGCGGTCAAGCGAGTGGTAGCCGCAGGGTGCGTGTTCGTACAGGTCCTGGATCTCCACCGCGGACGCCGCCAGCTGCGCCGCCAGTCTTTTGCGTTCGGTGATGTCCCGGGAAGAACAGTAGATCAGTTCCTCGCCTTCGATCTGCACCGCGACTGTGGTCACCTCCACGTCCATCAGCCGCCCATCCGCGCGGCGATGCCGAGTCTCGAACTTCTCGGCCCGCCCGATCTCGACGTCCTTCAACAACGTGACGACTTCCTCCTGCGGCAGTTCGGCCTCCCAAGTGGAAATCGGCCGCCCCGCCAAATCGGCTCGGCTGTAGCCAAGCATCGTCGCAAACGATTCACTGAACTCCACCAGATTGCCCGAGCGGTCGACGACATGAACACCATCGCTGGCGGTATGCAGCAGCGCCTGGTGACGTCGACCCTCACGCTCGACCGCCACTCCTGCGGCGTAAGCGCGCAGCCGGGCCCGGTGCACTGCAAACGACGACACCCACACCACGAACATCCCGAGTAAGACCAACCCCGCAACCTGAGCAAGCTGCACGCGCCAGGCGGAAAAGTATTCTTCGGTCCCCAGCCCCACCAGCACCAGCAGCGGATAGCCAGACACCTGTCGGTAGGCATTGATGCGCTCGATCTGGTCCAGCGCGGTATGGGCAGTGAAGGCGCCACGCTCCGGATTCTGGTGTACCGCACGCATGAGTTCGGGCGACACATCCGTGCTGCCGATGGTCTCGAGGTCGGCCGCCCCTTGAGAGCGCCGAGCGATCAATTGCAGGTTCCGGAAACGCAGGCTCGCCGCGCCCTGTACGCCCAGATCCACACTGGACAGCAGCCGATCGAAATGTGCGGTCTGCAAGGTCGCATAGATCACCCCGGCGAAGGCACCATCCGCACGCTCGAGCCGCCGCGCCAGCACGATCACCCACTGGTTGCTGAGGCGCGACAGAATGGGCTCGGAGATCACCAGCCCCGCATGGGGGTCGTCGCGCGCCCGGCGAAAAAAGGCTCTGGGGGTGAGATCCACCGGGCTCGTGCCAGAGATGCCCCGTCCGAAGCGCACGATGCCATCGACACCCGCGATGCGCAGGCCTTGCAGCTCCGGCACGAGCGTGACCTGCATGGACAGCAGTTTCTCCGTCTGCACGGGATCCAGCAGATCGACGCGCTCCTTGCCGGGAAGCTCGAGCACCACATGGCGCATCGCCGTGTCCACGCGCGTCAACTGGGCCGCAATATTCTGCTGCAGGATGTCGGCCAGATTCTCCGCGGCAGTCCAGGCGCGCTGGCGATACGCGTCCCGGCTGGCCTTCAGAGACACGCCTGCCAGGAAGATGAACAACGCCATCACCAGTACATCGGCGATCAGCAGTCCTCGCGTGCTCGGCGGACGATGGTGCCCCTCAGGTACGCTGGTCATCTTGGCGCTCTCCGAAATGTCAACCGGTGACTCGGCAGCAACCATTATTGAACCGGTGAGCGCCACCAGGGCCACTCGGACGCGCAATCGGGTGTTGTCGCTTGTCCGGGCTTGACAGATGGAAGTCGTAGCGCTTTAACGCTGTGCAGGGTCTCTTGAAATCCCCTGGCTACGCTCAGAGACTCGGCTCCTGTCAGCCCAGGATCGCTTTTCTCTCTTCGTCCGTCAGTCCCCGGCCGATGTCCAGCAGCAATGCAGCAGACAAGTCCATGTAGCTTGTACGAAAAAGCTTGCCACGATCGGTCAGTACCGAATCCACCAGCACCTGCGATTCGTGGGTGCGCAGTGCTTCGGTGAATTCGTGTTGCAGGATCGCGATCGTCATTTGTCGCTGTGCGCCATGTTGGGTGGCCAGGTGAATCCGCATCAGTTTTGAAAAGACAGCAATGACTGCTGCCTGCGCGAGAACTTGCATTTCGCCTTGGAGATCGTAGTGGGGTGAGTCGGCCATACCGGTTCCAGGCTGATGTGGTGCGGATCGTGGCGATGATTTTGTCACAGGCGACACAAATCGACCATGCAGGTGCGCGATTCGCAGGGAAATCAAAAGCCGCGTCCGTGTTGTCGTGGCACATCAGATGCGTGATCGTGCGACTTCTTCCTACGGCCGCCGCACTGCGCGCGCCACACACTTGCATCTCCCCAAAAAATACCCCTTCTTGTCATGACCTTACAGGCCAGTCCCGCGCTTGTTTTCCTGGTTGAAGACATTGCGGTGATCCGAGACAACCTCATGGTGGCGCTGACCGAGGTCGCCGGCGTGCGCGTTGTGGCCTTCGAGGAGTCTGAAGCCGGTGCCTGTGCCTGGCTGGTCGATGACCGGAACGAGTGGGACATCGCCGTCATCGATCTGTTCCTGAAGAGCGGGGGCTCAGGCTTGAGGGTGTTGAACGCCTGCGCCGCGCGTGGCGCCACCCAACGCGCAATCGTCTTGACCAATTTCGCCACAAGCGAAATCCGAACCCGTTGCCTCGCGGCCGGTGCCGACGCTGTGTTCGACAAATCCACAGAAATTGACGACTTTCTTGCCTACTGCATGCAGTTCGGTGAGCGCAGCACCTGAGACCACTGAACCGTTGTCGGAGGCGCGCAACGCGGTGTTTGTTGCCGACCCCGGACACCGTTTTTGGCCTGCCGACGTCGTGGCGTCGGCGTATCTTCAGCCCATTGCCTGACGCACCAGCACCTGCGCCGGTGCGGGCCGGCCGAAGAAATAGCCCTGAAAACCGTCACACCCGATGCCGACGAGGAAATCGCGGTGTGCGGCGGTCTCCACACCTTCTGCGATTACCTTCAGCCCCAGGCTCTGGCCCAGCGCGACGATGGTGCGGGCGATCACGGCGTCGCTGGCGTCGCTGAGCACATCGCGCACGAAGGACTGGTCGATCTTCAACTGGTCCAGCGGCAGGCGCTTCAGGTAGGACAGTGAAGAGTAACCCGTGCCGAAGTCGTCCAGCGAGAACCCCACGCCCTGCGACTTGATCAGGTTCATCTTGCGGATCACATCCTCCATGTCGCCCACCAGCATGCTCTCGGTGAGCTCCAGCTTGAGCAGGCGCGGGTCGGCACCCGCCTTGCGCAGCGCCGCGGTGACGTGGTCCACGAAGTCGGTCTGCGCGAACTGCAACGCGCTCACATTCACGGCCATGGTCCACTGCGCCGTGACGGGATGTGCGGCCCATTCGACGAGTTGCGCGCAGGCGCTGTCCAGCACCCATTGGCCGAGTGTCAGGATCAAACCCGATTCCTCCGCCAGCGGGATGAAGTAGCCCGGCGCCACCAGGCCACGCGCCGGATGCTGCCAACGCACCAGGGCTTCGGCGCCCAGAATCCCGCCCTGCCCGTCCACCTGCACCTGGTAATGCAACACGAACTCCTGCATCGCCAGACCGCGGCGCAGGTCCTTCTCCAGCGCCTCATGGGCGGCCACGGCTGCCTGCATGGCCGGATCGAAGAAGCGCGCATTGGCGCGGCCGGCGGCCTTCGCCTGGTACATCGCCACGTCGGCTTTCTTCAGCAGCTCGTCCATGCCTTCGTGGTCGCGGCCGAACATCACGATGCCGATACTGGGCGTGCTGTCGTGCAACTGCTGCCGCAGCGAAAACGGCGACTTGAACGCCTCGAGGATTTTCAGGGCGACGACTTCGGCCTGGGCCGCGGCTTCATGGGCCTGCGTGCTCAGTGCCTCGAGCAGCACCACGAACTCGTCGCCGCCGAGCCGCGCCACGCTGTCGCTTGCGCGCACACAGGTCTGCAGCCGCTCGGCCACCTGCAGCAGCAGGATGTCGCCCACGTCGTGGCCACGCGAATCGTTGAGCAGCTTGAAGTGGTCCAGGTCCAGCAACATCAGCGCGCCGTACTGGCCGGTGCGGCCCGAACTGGCCACGGCGTGCTTCAAGCGGTCCATCAACAGGCGGCGGTTCGGCAGACCGGTCAGCAGATCAAAGAAGGCCAGGCGGCGGATCTCTTCCATGTCTTTGCGTTCGCGGGTGATGTCCCGTACCACGCCGATGAAGGCGTCGTCGCGGCGCTGGCCGTTGCCCGACACGGTGAGGCTCATCGGAAACAAGCCGCCATCCTTGCGCCGGCCCTCGAATTCGCACGCGCCGTCGGTGATCTGCAGCGCGCCTCCGCGCAACTGCAGCAGCAGCCGCGCGCCGTCGGTGTTCGGCGGCGGCTCCGCCACCAACATGGCCAGGTTGCCGCCCAAAACATCCTCCGACGCATAGCCGAACATGGTGCTCGCGGCCTTGTTGAAGGAATCGATGCGGCCGTGCGCGTCGACCGTGATCACGCCGTCACTCATGTTGTCCAGGATCGCCTGCGTGCGGAGCACCGCGGCGCGCAGCGCGTCTTCGGCCCGCCGGCGTTCGGTGATGTCGTGGAAGGCGCCGCGCAGGCGCACGATCTCGCCATCCTCGTACACCGCAAAGCCCTGGCTGCGCACCCAGATCTGCCTCCCCGTGGCCGTGACCAGGGGCAATTCCATGTCCCAGGGGCGGCCATCGGCGATGGCGGACTGGACGGTTGCGTGCACGAGTGGCCGCCATTCCGCCGGATAGAACTCCACCGCCTTCTCATAGTCAGGCACAGCCGACGGATCGACCTCGTGGATGCGGCAGGTTTCGCGCGACCACGAGAGCGCCTTGCCGCGCAGGTCGAGCTCCCAGCCGCCCACCTTCGCCGTCTCGCCGGTGCGCTCCAGGAGTTCGGCCGTCTGTTCCAGCGCCCGGGCCACGCGGTAGGACTCGGTCACGTCGCTGAACACCATCACCACGCCAACGATCGCGCCTTGCCCGTCACGGATTGGCGCGCCGCGGTCGGCAATCTGGTACTGGCGCCCGTCACGCGACAGCAGCGTGGTGTGGTTGGCCAAACCGATCACTTCGCCGCGGCTCAACACCAGTTCGGCCGGATTGGCCATCGGTGCATGCGTCTGCGCATTGACGATGCGAAACACCTCGGCCAGCGGCAGTCCCATGGCCTCGGCCAGTGTCCAGCCGGTCAGGCGTTCGGCGGTCGGATTCATGCGTGTCACCCGTCCACCGGTGTCGGTGGCGATCACCGCATCACCAATGGACTGCAGCGTGATCGCCAGGCTTTCCTCGCTCAGGCGCAGTTTCTCCGCGTCGCGCCGACGCTCGCTGACATCGCGAAAATAGACGGTGATGCCTTGGGGTGAGGGGTAAAGGCGCAATTCCAACCAACGGTCGAAAGGTGCGAAATAGTCTTCCAGCTGCGCCGGCTGCTGGTCGAGCAAGGCCTGCGCGATCTTGTCGTAGGTGGGATGGCCCACCAGCTCGGGAAACAAGGTCCAGACGTGTTGGCCAATCAGATCCTGCGCCGAGCGGCCCAGCAAGGCCGCCGCAGCCGGGTTGACGTAGGTGTAGCAAAGCGCGCGGTCCAGCGCGACGAAGGCATCGGTGATGCGCTCGAAGATGCTCAGCCGCTCCTGCTCGGCCCGCTTGCGCTCATCGATATCCAGGCGCACGCCGACCAGACGCTGCACCTTGCCGTCGGGGCCGCGGCTCAAGGCCTTGCCGATGACCGCGATCCAGCGGTAGGTGCCGTCGGCCTGGCGCATGCGCGCCTCGTAGCGGTAGTCGACCTGCTGATGCGCCACGACGCTGGCGATCTTCTCCGCCACCGCCGCGCGGTCTTCCGGATGCAGCCGTTCGAGCCAGAGCTCGCGGCTGCCGAAACCATCCTCCGGGTCGTAACCCAGCATGGTGAAGTACATCGGCGTGGCGTACCAGCGGTCGGCCTCTGCATCCCAGTCCCAGACGCCGATCGAGGCCGCCTCGGTGGCCAGGACCAGCCGTTGCGCCATGCGCTGCAGTGCGGCGTCGGCTTGCTGCACACGCAGCCAGGCCCGGTGGAGGAAGACGCTGATCAGCAGCACCATGGCCGAGCCCAGCGCCCACAGCGACGACGCCAGCCAGGCCAGATGACGCCACGGCGCCAGTGCCAACGTGTAGGAATGACCGACCATCACGACCAGCCCGGGCTGCGCGCCCATGGCGCGGTAGGCGTAGAGTCGCGTCTGCCCGTCGACCGCGCTGGTTTCCTTGTATTGCCCTTCCGCACTGCGTGGCAGGTGTTGGCTGAACAGGGGCTGCATCTCGAAGCCCTTGTTCATGGCGGCTTCGTCGAAAGGGCTGCGCATCATCATCTTTCCGCTGCGGCGCAGCAGCGCCACCGAACCGCCGTCGCCCAGGTCCACCGAGCGCCACAACCGGTCGAAATACGGCGGCTCCAGCGCCGCCACCAACACGCCCGCGAAGCGGCCGGCGCTGTCGGTCAAGGGCCGCGAGGTGCTGATCAACCAGGTGCCCGTGGTTCGGCTGCGCACCGGGTCGCCGATATAGAAGCCGGTCTGCGGCTGGTCCCGGTGGACCTTGAAATAGGCCCGGTCGGCCAGACTGATGCCGATGTTGCCGATGTCCGAGTCGTGGACGATGCGGCCCTGGGTGTCAAGCACCCACATCGCGCGCACGAACGGCAGCTCCCTGATCTGTTCCTGCAGCAGCGCCCTGGCGGCGGCTTCGCCGAGCGGGCCGCTGGTGCTGCGTTCGGCGAGACGGCTGGCGGCCAGCTGCAGTTGCTGATCGACGGTCTGCAAGGTGCGGCTGGTCTGTTCCTCGATCACCTGCGCGAACGACGCCGTGAGGCGTTCGGCGGCGCGGATCGACTGACCGTGCAGATAGGCCAGCACGCCGAACAGCGCCGCGCCGGAGGCCAGTACCAGGCTCGCTGCAAGTCCGAACAGCCTGCGTTTGAAGGCAGCACCCATGCGCGCAACGGCGTCGTCCATCGAGGTCGAAACGCTGGAGGGCGAGGACGAATTCATCCGCTGAATCGGTTGCGTTGCTGGCGCCGATCCACGGCCCACATCGACGGATCAACCTGCAGGCGTTGCATCGTTTGTCTCCGGTTGCAAGCCGCCAGCATAGCCCGCAGGTCGCCAACTTGTCCGCTTTTCCTTGCGTTCAAGCAGAAAATACTTGCGCCCGAATGTCAGAGCCCGAAGGAACCAAGCCACCGCCGAAAACCGGCCCCCCGCGCTCGGACACGTGATCGATGCGCCTCGGCTTATCGGGCGCCGCGCAAAGGCTTGGGTGGATGCGCAAGCGCCTGGATGCTGGTCTTCTTGTCAGCCGAGATGACGAACTCCTTGCTTCAGCGCGCACCTGCGCCAACAACCCGATCCGCTGCGTGTCGCCCTGGCAGTGAGCGCTCCGCAAAGAAAGACTGCTTTCATGACAAAAGCTTCTCCGGTCCCGCCAGTGCAACGGCAAGACGCTGGCAATGTCCCGAATCTTCATGATGCGGGAGTTTCTCGGCTTCGAATCCGAAGAAATCTGTTTGCAGCTCGACCTCACCACGAGCAACCTGCACGTCATTCTTCACCGGTCGCGCCTCAAGTTGCGTGGCTGCCTCGAAAACGGCTGGGTCCAACCGGGAGCGCGCGCATGCTGAACTGCAAGGAAGTGAGCGAGATGTGCTCGGAAGAGATGGAGCGCGACCTGCGGTTGCAGGAGCGGATGTCGTTGCGCATGCACCTGTTGATGTGCAGTGGCTGCAACAACTTTCGCCATCAGATGCACACGATGCGCAGCGCCATGCAGCACTACGGGAGCGGCGCTGCGGTCTCGACCTCCGACGAGCCGGACGGCGACCGATGAGGCACGTCGTGCCTCGGCTGCTTTCACGCAGAAGCACGCTTGCGCTGGGCGTGTCGGCGGGGCTCTTGGCCTGCGGCGGCCTTCGTGTGATCGGCGCTCAGGGCGATTCATTGGCGCCTGTGCGCGCAGAAGGCATCCAGCGCATCGATGCGGGTGGCCCGACCGGCCTGCTGGGCCTCGATGCATCGGGAGCGCTCTGGGCGTTGAGCTTGTCGGGTATTGCCCCACTGCGCATTGCCGGTTCGCTCGATGCGCATACGCCAGTGGCGGCAGCCGAAGGGCGCATCGCGGCGCGCACGCGCGACGGCGCGCTGTGGGTGCTGGACCAGGGCAAAGCGAGCGCCTCCGCTCCCGGCGTGCTGGCGCCGCATGCGGGCTTGCTGAACCTGCCGCTCGCGGTGATCGGCGTGCTACAGGACGGTCCGGCGTATCGGCTGGTGCGGATGGAGCCCAGCCCTCGCGGCTGGCAGGAAGTTGCCCGGTCTGAAGCGACCGTGTTGCCCGATGCCCGCCCGCTGCAGGTGGACCTCGACGCCTTCGGCGACGGTGGCCAGCTTACTGTCTTCGGCGGACCTGACGACCGCCGCTATCGCCACGGCGTTCTGGGCGACGGCATCGAAGCGACCCGGTTGCTGTCGCTCGAACGCCATGGGCTCGGCGTGCTGCGCGAGCACGTTTTGCCCGCGCCCTACGTCTTCGAAGACATCGCCCCGCGCCCCGTGCGCTTCGATGGCCGCAACGGTCTGCTCACCGTGCGCTCGGGTCCCGGTGGCGCGCAGCTGGCCCTGTTGGCAGCCGATCGCGCAGACCCCGCGCGCATCGAGCTGGTGGCGCTGGGAGAAGACCTTGGCAGCCCGCGCCGCTGGATGGCGCCCACCACCGACGGCCGGCACCTCATGGCCGTGCACACCCCCCATGTCGGCGGCGACCTGTTCGCATACACCCTGGAAGGCCATCGGCTCCTTCGGCGCCGTGTCGTCGGCGACGTCAGCACGCACCGCATCGGCACCCGCGAACTCGACATGGCCGCGTGGGTCGGCAGCACGCTGGTCCTGCCCAGCCAGGACGGACTGCGCCTGCGCCTGCGCCTGCGCCTCCTGAGTGTGTCGAACGGTTGGCAAGAACGCGCGTCGGTCGCGCTGCCGGCGCAAGTCGTGATGACGGTGCGCCTTCCGGGCGTGAACGCGCTCGCGGTCTTGATGGTCGGCGGCGCGGTGGCGGCCATGCATGTTTGACCGACAGGCCACGCGATGGATCCGGCCCGCGGTCGACGGGATGGCCCGCCGCCTTCACGCCGTCGGCGTTGGCGCCGACGCACTGAGCTTCACGGGCTTTGCCGTCGGTGTCCTCGCTGCCGTTCTGGTGGCCAGTGGCTTCTTCGGGTGGGCCTTGGGCGCGATCGTGCTCTCCCGCCTGATCGATGGGCTCGACGGCGCCGTCGCGCGGTTGACCATGCCCACCGATCGCGGCGGGTTCCTCGACATCACGCTGGACTTTCTCTTTTACGCGTCGATCCCGTTCGCGTTCGCGGTCGCCGACCCGGCTCGGCGGCTTGACCGAGGCCGGCGAAACGCTGGCCTTCTTCATCGCGATGTGCCTCTGGCCACAACACTTTGCCTGGCTGGCCTGGAGCTTCTGCGTGCTGTGCGTTCTGACGATCGCGATGCGCATTTACTGGGGCTGGCTGGCCTTCAAGTGAGCGAGCTTGGCGAAGAAGTCGTTGAAGATCGCATCGCGCTGTACCGCATGGCCCTCCCGCATCCACGGACGCCCGGCAGATCGATCCCATGCGTCGCTTTCGGCCTGGGTCGCGCGATAGCATTCTTGGCCGCCGTTACGCTTCAACTCGCGACTGACTGTCGATGGTGCTCTGCCGAGGCGTACAGCGATTGATCGGATCGATTCGCCTGCAACAATGGAGCGCGATATCTCTTCTCTTTCGGACAAAGACAATCCTGTCGCGGACCGGCATCGTTCCGGTGGCCGAATGCCACCCGTTTTCACCAAAATGTTTTGGATCGAGGTGTGCGGCCGGTCAAACAGTTGGCCAATCTGGTGAAGCGTCCAACCTTCCTTCCAACGCTCCCACATCAAAGCTTTCTGGCTGCCGGTGTAGCAATTTCGTGTCCGGTACTTCATCTGCAACACTCCGTCTGCTCGCGCAGTTCTTAGTGTGTTGCATCGACCGGTTGAATCCGCCGCCGAATTCTGCCTCATGACGGCCACTCCGTCGGGACCAGAACCGCCTCTGATTCCCTGGAGCTGCATTCGACCGTCAAGAGCGAAAGCACTCTCTTTTTTGTAGCAATTTCGCGCGCGCGAAAAATCCCATTGGCCGTCGGATCGTCATCGTCCCCACGCGTGGCGCGGTAATGCCTGCGGAACATCATTGAACATTCCCCGTCGCGGGCGGCACGGCCTTGTATTGCTTGCGCCCATGGTATGTACGCGCCAGCGTTGATTCACTTGGCGCGTCACTCATCATTCACCTTTCCGAAACTTCGCCATTCATCCTTCACTTTTGCTCTCGTCTACACGCGGGACGTCTGCCTCAGCGGCCGCCCCCGCTGCAGAGCAGACCAAATCACGCGGGGGATACGGGGGTGCATGCGGTAGGCGCAACCTTGTTGCAACGCATACTTGCCGAGCCTGGCGGAATCAAATCACCGTTTCGGTGTCGGACAGCGAGCGCGTTGACGCTGGCTGATCTCGAAGAAGTGTCGCCGACGGCAGTTGCCTCTGGATCGTTTCAATCAATGGCAACTCGACTCGGACGAGCATTTCATTCCGGCATGAACACAACGGCTAGCAGGCGATTCTCGCCGATGCCGTTTCTTCTGGACAGCTCACGAATGGATTGGTCACGGGTTGCTTGAATCCCGCGGGTCCTTAGCCGTGCCACAAGCGCCTCCGGCTCGATCCTGGTTGTGCCCGCTAACGCCCACAAAGGTGCCTCCACCAACGCCTGTTCGATCGGACCCTTCAACTGAGGGCCGGTGATCCGTGACCAAGAAAAGAAGGAGGCGGCCAGCACGCTGGCGAACAAGACGACGCTGGCCTTACCCCAGCGAGATCGGAGATGGTTTTTGAGCGGCCGGATGTTGGCCGCGATGTGGCCGCTGGCACCGAACAGGAAGAGCCAGGAGAACCATTGGTGCACCACGGTCGTCAGTCCGTGGTTCCAGTTGAAAAACATGGTGGCACCGGTTCCCGCCATGAGGACGAAAGCACCAATAATCAGGGGCGTGGCCCAAGTGCGCATTGGAATGCTAGGCATTGGTGCTCTCCTCCGTCGTGATGCCCACTGAGCCTAGAAAGCGCTCCAGTTCTTCGACACCACCTGTCCCTATGATCGCGCCGACGTAGCCATCCGGCCTCACCAGTACCCAATCTCCGAATCGCACTGCATAGGCGTCGCGGAAATGGCCGTCAACGTCGAAGATATCGCCACGCGTGCCGAACGTGTGGATGTGCATGCCCCTGCGTGGCGGCACTGCTTCGCGCTCCACACCGTAGCCCAACAGCGTCCAGTGGGTGCCCTTGAGCAGGTCGAACAGACGCCTCGGTTGGCCCGCGGCGCCAAGCACGGGCGCGTCCGGTGCACGATCGCCCGCGAGCAAGCCGCCGGTGCGTTTGGGCAGTTCGAGCGTCAGCGGCGATTCGGGATAGCCGATATCCAGTTGGTGCACCGCACGCCCGCGTCGCATTTCGCCGCGTTTGGCCGCATCCAATAGTTGAGTCGAGAGGCCGAGCACGTCTTGTGCAACGGGTCGGCGCTCCGTCTCGTAGCTGTCGAGCAAGTGTTCCGGTGCGCCGAGGATGACGGCCGCCAACTTCCAACCGAGGTTATAAGCATCCTGGACACTGGTGTTGAGACCCTGCCCGCCCGTCGGCGGATGGACATGGCCCGCGTCGCCGACCAACAGCGCGCGGCCAACCCGGTATCGATCCGCCAGCCGCGCGTTCATGCTGAAGGCCGAGGCCCACGAGACCGTCTCGATGCGAATGTCGTCACGACCGGTGCGCATTTGCACCATGGCGGTCAAACCTGCGGCTGTTAGATCGATGTCGCCCTTTGGCGCGATTGGCGCCTGCAACTGAAACAATTTGGTGCCGGCGAGCGGGCACAGGGACATCTGGGAATCCATCTGTCCTTCGTTGAAACGGTGCCATGCCTCGCGTCCCAACCCTGTCAGGCTGACATCGGCCACTACAGCACGCACGCCCAGTGTCTTGCCAGGGAAGCCGATACCCAGCGCCTGTCGCACGAAGCTGCGCCCACCGTCGGCGCCGACCAGGTAGCGCACGTGAATCGTCTCTTCTTCTGAAGCGCGGCTCAGCCGCACCGTGACGCCATGCTCACTCTGCTCGAAGCCGATGAGCTCGCAGCCGAATACCGGCTGATGCCCGAGTTCGGCCAGCCGCTCGCGCATCACGCGCTCAGTCAGGAACTGAGGCACGAGCAAGGGCAGGTGATAGGGTTCCGCAGGGGTCGGGTCGACGTGCGCCATCACGAGCGATTCGGTGTGGCTGCCGTCAGCGTGATATTCCCACTGGGGCGGATACAAGCCGCCTGCAGCAACGACCCGGTCAATGATCCCCAGATCCTCGAAGATTTCCTGTGTCCGAGGTTGGATGCCTTTGCCGCGTGAGCCGAGAAACGGTCCGTCCAGCTTCTCGATCAGCCGGAAGGACAAGCCGCGTCGCGTTAGATCAAGCGCGAGCGTCAGGCCGGCTGCGCCGGCCCCGCAGATCAGTACGTCGGTGGAAAAGCGTGCTGTCATCATGAACTCAAATATGTGTAAGATGCACTCAACTGCGCCCTAGATCGCCGCGTTCGCGAGGCGATAGTGACCGAGAAGGGCAAAGCCATGACAGATGCAGTCGATGCCGCGAGAGAACGGATCGGCCGGAAAATATTTGCGACTTGGCCTATGCAGGATTTCGAAGACCTTGTGCGCCTTCTGCAGAAATTCGCAGCAGATATCGAGAGGGATAAGGCGCCCGGAGACAGGTTAGGCGCATCGTGACCAATCGTCCTCCTCGGATCCGCTGCCGTCGTGCCCATGACCACCGCGAATCAGCATGCGCTGAGCGACGAGATCGGCACCACTAAGCAGCGGCTGACCATCAAGAGCGAAAGCACTCTCTTTTTTGTAGCAATTTCGCGCGCGCGAAAATTGCCATTGGCCGCCGGATCGTCATCTTCCCCAAGCGTGGCGCGGCGATGCCGGCGACCAGTGACGATCGGTACCGAAGCGGTCGATCGCCCCAGAGTCGTTTGTCGGTAGCGTCGACTGCGGCCCATCCAAGAATTCACGATATGGTGAACAAAATTCAAACTATGCTGGAAATCGACAGAAGGTTCAATGACGCAAAAGTGAATGATGAGTGTCGATCCTCGCTTAGTCTTGAACCGTGAGCGCATACAAATCAGCAACTTGCAACGGTGTTACTCAGACAGTCCCGAACTCTCGAATCATTTAACTCTGAACTTTCGGACACTTCGCTCAGCTAACTCTGAACTTTCGGTATGCATCTCGATTGACCAGTGAAATGCTTCAGGCAGCGCGAGGACGACACTTGCAGTTCCGCGTGTTCCTATCCGTTTTGCTTGGCAGTGCTGCGTGCAGTTGGTCCCTTAAACCTTCGTCAACTTCCAATATCGAGGTTTTGGAAATGGCAAACGACCAAAATAAAAAGATCGGATGTTTTCCATCTGGCGCTTGAAAATTGCAACCAAACGCAATGGTGGGACAAAATTGAAAGTCTCCCTGTATGAACCGCCCCGGGTTTCATGGAGGCCCGTTGGTTTAAGTCAGGCCTCCACCGTGGAGACTTGACTGGCGAGTTGCCGATAGTAGTTTGCCTCAGCTTCAGCCGGCGGGATGTACCCGATGGGCTCGAGAAGCCTGTGGTGGTTAAACCAAGACACCCATTCGAGGGTCGCCAGCTCCACCGATTCCTTGGTCTTCCACGGGGCCTTGCGGTGGATCAGTTCGGCCTTGTACAGGCCGTTGATCGTCTCCGCCAAAGCGTTGTCATAGCTGTCGCCTTTGCTGCCCACAGAGGGCTCAATGCCGGCCTCGGCCAAGCGCTCGCTGTAGCGAATGCCGACGTATTGCGAGCCCCTGTCCGAGTGGTGGGTCAGTGTGCCATCACGCTCGGGTTGCCGGGCGTACAACGCCTGCTCCAGGGCGTCGAGCACGAAGTCCGCGCGCATGGAGCTGCTGACGCGCCAACCCACGATGCGTCGTGCGTACACGTCGATGACGAAGGCCACGTACAGCCAGCCCTGCCAGGTCGACACGTAGGTGAAGTCGGAGACCCAGAGCTGGTTCGGCCGGTCGGCCAGGAACTGACGGTTGACCCGATCCAGAGGACACGGCGCACGCCCGTCGCTGATCGTCGTGCGCAATACCTTGCCTCGCATCACCCCGCGCAGGCCCTGGCGGCGCATCAGGCGCTCCACGGTGCAGCGCGCAACCGTTGTGCCTTCACGCGCGAGCTGTCGCCAGACTTTGTCTGCTCCATAGACCTGCATGTTGGCGCTCCACACGCGCTCGATCTGCGGCATCAGCGCCTCGTCACGTATTGCCCTGGCGCAGCGCAGTTGCGGCTCACGTCGCAGTGCTGCATGCCGCCAGTATCCCGAGGGGGCGACCTGCAAAGCCTTGCAGATCGGCTCGACCCCGTGGGTGTCCCGGTGTTCGTCAATGAAGTCCATCAGGACTTGAGTCGGCGGTCGAGCTCCGCCTGGGCGAAAAACGCGCTGGCCAGCTTCAGGATCTCGTTGGCCCGGCGCAGTTCCTTGACCTCGCGTTCCAGGTCCTTGACCCGCTGTGCCTCCGAGGTCGTGACGCCTTCGCGTGTCCCTGAATCGACCTCGACACGCTTGACCCATTCCAGCAGCGTCTGCGGCACGCACCCAATCTTCGGTGCGATCGATTCGACCGCCGCCCACAACGACGGGTACTCCCCACGGTGCTCTTGCACCATCCTCACCGCGCGCTCACGCACCTCGGGTGAGAACTTGTTCGACTTCTTCATGGCTCAATCCTCTCAGAGAATGGAGCCTCCTCAAAACCCGGGGCGGTTCAGTAACAACTGGGTTGCGACAGTCAATGAGCCATCGTCGAATGTCTAGCTTCGCTCTAGCCCCTTGACACGATCGTCGTTCGATCGAACGCTTGCTATCTCCAGCTGACGAACTTCGTATTTTGGTACGGTGCAAGAATCTCGATGCCGCCTTCGGTGCCGTAGCCGCTCTCCTTCCAACCGCCCAGAGGAACCTCGGGCGGATGCGTGACGACGTCATTGACCCCGACGCCGCCACACTCCAGCGCATTCTTGAGGCGCTTCTGCCTCGCCTCATCGCCGGTGATACATAGGCTGCCAGCCCGAATGGCAACGCGTTCGCACGCGCGAGCATCTCGTCCTCGTCCGAAAAACCGAGGATTGGCGCGACCGGTCCAAACGGCTCGATTCGGAGAATCTCGGAATCCTCCTGACCTGCTCCCACCCAGCCGTACCAACATGAAGTTCGAGAAGTCCGTCAACCAGGAGAATGACGGACATGAGAAAGAGCAGATACACCGAAGAGCAGATCATCAGCTTCATCAAGCAGGCTGAGGCCGGTCTGCCGATCAAGGAGCTGTGCCGCAAAGGCGGCTTCAGCGACGCGACCTTCTACAAGTGGCGCGCCAAGTACGGTGGCATGGACGTGCCCGATGCCAAGCGATTGCGTGAACTGGAGGCCGAGAACAACAAGCTCAAGAAGCTGTTGGCCGAGGCCCATCTGGATATCCACGCCCTGAACACCGCCTTCGGGGTAAAGCGCTAGCCCCACAGGCCAAGCGCGCAGCGATCCTCGTGATGGTCGACCAGTGCGATCTATCGGAGCGACGTGCGTGCAGGCTTGTGGGGCTCTCCCGCGACAGCTACCGCCACCCGCCCGAGGTTGATGCGATGACGAACGAGCTTGCCAGCAAGATCATCGAGATTGCACACGTGCGCCGGCGCTTCGGCTACCGGCGCATCCACGACCTGCTGCGTCCGACCTTCCCCGGCGTAAATCACAAGAAGGTTTACCGGCTGTACCGCGACGCCGACCTGGCGGTGCGCAAACGCAGGAAGGCCAAGCGCCCGATCAGCGAACGCGTGCCGCTGCAACTGGCCACGACGGTCAACGAGGTGTGGAGCATGGACTTCGTCAGCGATAGCCTGAGCACTGGACGGCGCATCAAGTGCCTGACGGTGGCCGATGACTTCAGCCACGAGTGCGTGGACATCACGGCCGACTGGGGCATCTCGGGCGATTACGTCACCCGCCTGCTGGACCGCGCTGCGCTCTTCAGAGGCTACCCGGCGGCCGTGCGGACCGACAACGGCCCGGAGTTCACCAGTCGTGCGTTCATGGGCTGGGCCAACACGCACGGCATCAAGCACATCCTGATCCAGCCAGGTCGCCCGATGCAGAACGGCTACATCGAGAGCTTCAATGGCAAGTTCAGGGACGAGTGCCTGAACGAGCAATGGTTCGAGACGCTGCAGCAGGCCAGGACTGCCATCGCTGCTTGGCGGCAGGACTACAACGAGGTCCGGCCGCACAGCAGCTGCCATCGCATGCCACCGGCCAGCTTCGCCGAGCAGCATCGCCAGCGCACGGGCGTCGCTGCTTGAACGTCAACCACCACGGAAATCTATTAACCTTGCAACCAGGACTTCCGCTTTATTGATGGTACGGCTGTAGGGGGCAGGTCAGTCCTGGCCTGCTGCAACGTCTCGAACCACTGCTCGTTCAGGCACTCGTCCCTGAACTTGCCATTGAAGCTCTCGATGTAGCCGTTCTGCATCGGGCGACCTGGCTGGATCAGGACGTGCCTGATGCCGTGGGCGTTGGCCCAGGCCATTAAGGCGCGGCTGGTGAACTCCGGGCCGTTGTCGGTCCGCACGGCTGCTGGGTAGCCTTTGAAGATCGCAGCGCGGTCCAGCAGGCGGGTGCCGGTGGCAGCAGTTCAGAGTTAAGTGAGAAAAGTTCAGAGTTAACTGAAACCCGACAATGAGTGACGTTCCGCAGCAGGAAACGCAATTTGCCCCGGTCGCGCTTGAAAACTTCGCAAATGCCCGTATCATTAGCACTCGCTGGAGTTGAGTGCTAACACAGCGATTCCAACCTTTCGGGCACGCCAGCCACGGCTGGCCGGTGCTGAAAACCAAACCTCTGTTTCAAATCTAGGAGATGCAATGAAACTTCGCCCCCTGCACGATCGCGTGATCGTCAAACGCGTCGAAAGCGAAACCAAGACCGCGTCCGGCATCGTGATCCCCGACAACGCCGCCGAAAAGCCTGATCAAGGCGAAGTGCTGGCCGTCGGCCCAGGCAAGAAGAACGACAAGGGCGAAGTGTCCCCTGTCGGCGTCAAGGTGGGTGATCGTGTGCTGTTCGGCAAGTACAGCGGCCAGACCGTCAAGGTCGATGGCGACGAACTCCTCGTCATGAAAGAAGAAGACCTTTTCGCCGTTGTCGAAAAGTAATCCTTCCTTCCCACATTTACTGAATCGGAGAAATTCTCATGGCAGCTAAAGACGTCATTTTCGGCGGTGAAGCCCGCGCACGCATGGTCGAAGGCGTGAACATCCTGGCCAACGCGGTCAAGGTCACGCTCGGCCCCAAGGGTCGCAACGTGGTGCTCGAGCGCTCGTTCGGCGCCCCCACGGTGACCAAGGACGGTGTGTCCGTCGCCAAGGAAATCGAACTCAAGGACAAGCTCCAGAACATGGGCGCGCAGATGGTCAAGGAAGTTGCTTCCAAGACCAGCGACAACGCCGGTGACGGCACCACGACCGCAACGGTCCTGGCACAAGCCATCGTGCGCGAAGGCATGAAGTACGTGGCCGCCGGCATGAACCCGATGGACCTGAAGCGCGGCATCGACAAGGCGGTCACCGCCCTGGTCGCCGAGCTGAAGAAGGCTTCGAAGGCCACCACCACGTCGAAGGAAATCGCACAAGTCGGCTCGATCTCGGCCAACAGCGACGAATCCATCGGCAAGATCATCGCGGACGCGATGGACAAGGTCGGCAAGGAAGGCGTGATCACCGTCGAAGACGGCAAGTCGCTCGACAACGAACTCGACGTCGTCGAAGGCATGCAGTTCGACCGCGGCTACCTGTCGCCCTACTTCATCAACAACCCCGAAAAGCAGGCCGCGTTGCTCGACAACCCGTTCGTGCTGCTGTTCGACAAGAAGATCAGCAACATCCGCGAACTGCTGCCGGTGCTGGAAGCCGTTGCCAAGGCTGGCCGTCCGCTGCTGATCATCGCCGAAGAAGTCGATGGCGAAGCGCTGGCGACCCTGGTGGTCAACACCATCCGCGGCATCCTGAAGGTCGTGGCCGTCAAGGCACCTGGCTTCGGCGACCGCCGCAAGGCCATGCTGGAAGACATCGCCATCCTGACGGGTGGCAAGGTCATCGCTGAAGAAGTCGGCCTGACGCTCGAAAAGGTGACCCTGGCCGATCTGGGCCAGGCCAAGCGCATCGAAGTGGGCAAGGAAAACACCACCATCATCGACGGCGCCGGTGCCGCTGCCGACATCGAAGCCCGCGTCAAGCAAGTGCGCGTGCAGATCGAAGAAGCCACCAGCGACTACGACCGTGAAAAGCTGCAAGAACGCGTGGCCAAGCTGGCCGGCGGTGTTGCCGTGATCAAGGTCGGCGCTGCAACCGAAGTCGAAATGAAGGAAAAGAAGGCCCGTGTCGAAGACGCGCTGCACGCCACCCGTGCTGCCGTGGAAGAAGGCATCGTGGCTGGCGGCGGCGTGGCCCTGCTGCGCGCCAAGCAAGCTGCTGGCACGATCAAGGGTGACAACCCCGATCAGGAAGCCGGTATCAAGCTGGTGCTGCGTGCGATCGAAGCGCCCCTGCGCGAGATCGTCTACAACGCAGGCGGCGAAGCCTCGGTGGTCGTGAACGCGGTGTTGGCCGGCAAGGGCAACCACGGCTTCAACGCAGCCAACGACACCTATGGCGACATGATCGAAATGGGCATTCTGGATCCGACCAAGGTGACGCGTACGGCTCTGCAGAACGCAGCATCGGTCGCATCGCTGATGCTGACGACCGAAGCCATGGTCGCCGAAGCGCCGAAGGAAGACGCTCCTGCTGGCGGCGGCATGCCTGGTGGCATGGGCGGCATGGGTGGCATGGGCGGCATGGACATGTAAGTCCGGTCCGTCCGGCAACCTGCCCGACGCACAAAAGCCCCGCGGCGCAAGCCGCGGGGCTTTTTCTTTGGGCAACCTTCAGACTTGGTATCAGAGGCCGGCCATCTCCCGATGCAGTTCGGCTTCGAGCTGCGCCGCCGACGCGAACTGGATGCCGCGCCAGCCCAGCCCACGCGCTGCTTCCACGTTGTGCAGCATGTCGTCGATGAACACGGTGCGCGCGGGCTCCAGGCCGTGGCGCTCCGCCAGCAGGCGGTAGATCGCCGGATCGGGTTTGGCCAGTTGCACGTCACCCGAGAAGATGCCGCCATCGAAACACGCGAACAGCGCGTGCCGCGACTCCAGCACCCGCGCATACGGCGCCGGCATGTTGGACAGGTAGAACAGGCGCAGGTCGCGCCGCTCGCCGCGCTGCGCGTGCAGGCGACCGAGCAGATCAACCGTGGGCGCGATCGGTGCGAGGCGTTCGCCCAGCGGCGACAACATGCGGTCCAGCGCGTCGGGCGGCAGCGCGAGGCGGCGCGCGATGCGGTCGATGGACTGCGCCAGGCTGAGCGTGCCACGGTCAAAGCCGAGCCAGTCCTCATGGTGGAAGATCGCGCGCGCCATCGGCTCGGCCGCGGCGGGGTCGGCCGCGAGTTCGGGGAAATGCGCCTGCAGCAGTTGCGCCGGCTGCCATGTGAACAGCACGGCGCCGAGATCGAACACGACGTTCACGGCCTGACCATCGTCCGGTCGAAATCCGGTGCCGCCGTGGCGTACCCGTGCTGGAACGCGTGCTCGAACATGGCAAACCACCGGGCCTGCGCTGCCGCCGACTCCAGGCCGGGCGATTGGCGCAAGGCCTCGAGCATCGCCGTGCGCAGCGCTGCGCCGACCTGGGCCACGTCCTGCGCCCGCACCGGGGTCGGCCAGACCGGCACGGCGCAGCCCATGCCGCGCAGCAGCTCGGCCAGCAGCAACTCCTCCGCGCCGGGCGCAGGCCGGATGAATGTGGGGACAGGGGCTGGCGAAGAGACTGGCGCAGGGGTGGGCGGCGGCGCGACGGCCGGGGTGCGCCGGGGTAGCGGCAGGCCCGTCATGTCGTCGAACAGCGGTTCCTCGTCCTCGTCTTCCAGCAGCAGATCGGGCACGGACAGGTCGAGCGGCGCGTCCAGTTCCGGCAGCGACGGCATCGGCTGCGTGCGCCCCTGCAGCGCAGCCGGCTCTGCCTCGACCGACAGCGCAAAACGGCCGATGCGCACCTGGTCGCCCGCTGCCAGCGGAACCCGGGCGCCGGTGGGCAGCACCGTGCCATTGCACAGCACCGGGTTGATGCCGAGGTTGACCAGCACCTGGCCATCGCCATCCGGCTCGACACGCGCGTGCAGACGCGAGACCGAGCGCTCCGGATCCGACAGCACCAGCGTATTGGTGTCGGCCCGCCCGATGGTCCCGCCTTCGGGACCGAACAACACCGGCGCCACCGGCGCTGCGGCGCCGCTCAGTATCCGGATCAGCAAAGTGCGCATCCCCAATTCTCCGTTCTCAGCCATCCACCCCTGCGCGGACCCTCGCCGGCAGCACGGGACGGGTCCCGCGCGGCCGGCCCTGCAAACGATCGCGCGTCACGTGCGCAGGCGCTGCAGCAGGCCGGCGGTCGAACCGTCCAGGCCGGCCACGTCGCCTGACTGCAGCCGCGGCCCGATGTTCTTCGCCAGCACCTTGCCCAGCTCCACGCCCCATTGGTCGAAGCTGTTGATCGACCAGACCGAGCCGCTGACGAACACACGGTGCTCCTCCAGCGCGACCAGCGCACCCAGGCTGCGCGGCGTCAGCGCCTCCAGCAGCAGGAAGGTACTGGGCCGGTTGCCGGGAAAGTCGCGGTGCCCGCCGGCGTCGACCTGGCCTTGCATCAGCGCCTGCGCCTGCGCCAGCACGTTGGCCAGCAGGATCGCCTGGTGGCCCGGCAGGTCGTGCGCCGCCTGGCGGACGGCAATGAATTCGACCGGCACGACGTCGGTGCCCTGGTGCAGCATCTGGAAGTACGCATGCTGCCCATTGGTGCCGGGCTCGCCCCACAGCACCGGCGAGGTCTGGTACGGCAGGGCCTGGCCCTGCCGGTCGACGCGCTTGCCGTTGCTCTCCATCTCCAGCTGCTGCAGATAGGCCGGCAGGCGTGCCAGCGCGCTGTGGTACGGCGCGATGCTGCGGCTGCCGAAACCGAGGAAGTTGCGGTACCAGACGTCGAGCAGGCCCAGCCGCACCGGCAGGTTGGTCTCCAGCGGTGCCGTGCGGAAGTGCGTGTCCATCGCGTGCGCGCCGGCCAGCAGCGCGCGGAAATTCTCGGCACCCACCGCGATCGCGATCGGCAGACCGATCGCCGACCATAACGAATAGCGCCCGCCCACCCAGTCCCAGAAGCCGAAAGTAGTCTTGATGCCGAGGGCGCCCGCCGCCGCGACATTGGTGGTCAACGCCGCGAAGTGCCGCGCCACGTCGGTACCACCCTGTTGCGTGAACCACGCCAGCGCCGAGCGCGCATTGGTCATGGTCTCGGTGGTGGTGAAGGTCTTCGACGCGATCAGGAACAGCGTGTTGGCCGGCCGCAGCCCGCGTAGCACACCGGCCAGTTCATGCCCGTCGACGTTCGACACGAAGTGCAGTTTGCGGCCCGGCGCCGCAAAGGCGTCGAGCGCGCGCACCGCCATCTGCGGTCCGAGGTCGGAGCCGCCGATGCCGATATTGACCACGTCGGTGATCGCCGCGTCGGCGCGCACCGTCTCGGCGTAGGCCAGCATCGCGTCGAGCGTGCCGTGCACGTCCTGCAGCGCCTGCCGCAGCGTGGCGTCGGGCTGTGGCGCGTCGGCCGGCGCCCGCAGCAGCACGTGCAGCACGGCGCGCTGCTCGGTGCTGTTGATCTTCTCGCCGGCGAACATCGCATCGCGGTGCGCCTCCACGCCGCACTGGCGCGCCAGGTCGAACAGCATGCCCTCGGTGGCGGCGTCGATGCGGTTCTTCGACAGATCGGCAAAGACCTCGGGCGCCTGCTGGCTGAAATGGGCAAAGCGGCCGGCATCGGCCGCGAACGCGGCCCGCAGATCGAACTCGGCGGCGCTCGACTGGCTGCAGGCCCGCAGCTGGCCCCAGGCGGGCAGCTGGTCGCAACGGGGACGTGCGGCCCAATCCATCACACCGCCTGCATCAGGTGCTCGAGCTTGATCGCATCGGCGGCGAAGGCGCGGATGCCTTCTGCCAGCTTCTCGGTCGCCATCGCGTCCTCGTTCAGCGCGAAGCGGAACGCGGCCTCGTCGTACTGCACCGCGTCGAGCTGGGTCTTCTTTGCGGCTTCGGCGTCCAGCGCCAGCGTCAGCGGCGCGTCGCTCTTGGCCAGCTCGGCCAGCAGGTCGGGGCTGATCGTCAGCAGGTCGCAGCCGGCCAGCGCGGTGATCTGCCCGACGTTGCGAAAGCTCGCCCCCATCACCTCGGTCTTGATGCCGAAGTGCTTGTAGTACGCGTAGATCTGGCGCACCGACTGCACGCCGGGATCGTTGGCGCCGGCCTTGGCGGCCTCGTCCCAGTCCTTGCCGGCGGACTTCTTGTACCAGTCGTAGATGCGCCCGACGAACGGCGAGATCAGCTGTACCTTCGCCGCGCCGCAGGCCACGGCCTGGCAGAACGAGAACAGCAGGGTGAGGTTGGTGTGGATGCCGCGCTTCTCCAGCTGGGCCGCCGCCTGGATGCCCTCCCACGTCGACGCGACCTTGATGAGCACGCGGTCCACGTGGATGCCTTCGGCCTGATACAGCTCGATGATGCGTTCGCCGCGTGTCACGGTGGCCTGGGTGTCGAAGCTCAGCCGCGCGTCGACCTCGGTCGACACCCGGCCCGGAATGATCTTCAGGATCTCGGTGCCGAAGCGCACCAGCAGCCGGTCCATCGTTTCGTCCAGCGGCTTGTCCTTGAAGCGCGTGACGGTCTCCTTCAGCAGGGGCGCGTACTCGGCCTTCTGCACCGCCTTCAGAATCAGCGACGGATTGGTGGTGGCATCGGTCGGCTTGAACGCCTCCAGCTGCCTGAAATCGCCGGTGTCGGCAACGACGGTGGTGAATTGTTTCAGAGTGTCGAGTTGGTTCATGGCGTGCGGTGGCAGAGGGTTGATCGCAAGGATACGGCAAGCCTACTCTACCGGTACGACGGAGACCCCATGGTCCGCAAGACTCAGGGTCACCATCGCGCCGGGCGTGAGCGGATCGGCGAGATCCGGCGACACCACGAACACATCGCCCAGCGCCGTCTTGAAGGTGTATTCGTAGAAGCTGCCCAGGTACACCACCTTCTCCACATGCCCCGCCACGCCGCTGCCCTGCCGGTCGATGACCCAGGCCTCGGGGCGCACCGCCACCTTGACCGGGCCGGGCGCCACGGCCTCGCGCGGGCGGAAGCCGAGCGGGCCGAGCCGCACCCAGCCATCGTCGCCGGCCTGCGCCGCAAACAGCATCGCATCGCCCATGAAACCCGCGACGAACTCGCTGTGCGGCCGCTCGTACATGTCCTGCGGCGTGCCCTGCTGCGCGATCAGGCCCTGGTGCATCACGACGATCTGGTCGCTGACCGCCAGCGCCTCGTTCTGGTCATGGGTCACGTAGGCCACGGTCAGTTGCAGCCGCTGCTGCAGCGAGCGGATCTCGTCGCGCATCTCGCGCCGCAGCCGCGCGTCGAGGTTGGACAGCGGCTCGTCGAACAGCAGCACGGCCGGCTGCAGCACCAGCGCCCGGGCTAATGCCACACGCTGCTGCTGGCCGCCCGACAGTTCGCTGGGCAAACGCTGGTCGAAACCGACCAGGCCCACGCTCTCCAGCACTTCGGTGGCGCGGCGGGCGGTCTCGGCCTTGTCGACCCCGCTCATGCGCAGGCCATAACCCACGTTGGCCAACACGTCCATGTGCGGAAACAGTGCGTAACTCTGGAACACCAGGCTCACGTTGCGGTCGGCCGGGCCGAGCAGGGTGACGTCGCGGCCCTCGATCAGGATCTCGCCTGACGTGGGCGACTCCAGCCCGGCGATCATCCGCAGCGTGGTGGTCTTTCCGCAGCCCGACGGGCCCAGGATGGTGGTCAGCGTGCCGCGGGCCACCCGGAAACTGATGCCCTGCACTGCCAGCGGCGCGGCCGGGTCGCTGCCGTAACGCTTGCTGACATTGCGGAACTCGATGCCCGCCGGCGGCAGGTCTTCGGAAAGTGCGCTCATGGAGAACCCTGGATGTACTTGACGGGAGGGGCCGCCACCGAGGACGCGGCCCGGCGCCGGCCCAGCCGCCGCTCGCCGACCAGCCACTGCACCAGCACGATCGCCAGGCCCATCAGCAGCATCAGTGCGGTGCAGTAGGCCAGTGCCACGCCGTAGTCGCCATTGCCGACGCGGCCGATGATGTAGGTGGTGGCCAGCTCGTTCTCGGCGGTCACGAGGAAGATCACCGCCGACACGGTGGTCATCGCCCGCACGAAGCTGTAGACCAGCGCGGCCACCAGCGCCGGCTTCAGCAGCGGCAGCACCACGTGGTAGAGCGTCTTCGCGGTCGAGGCGCGCAGCATCAGCGAGGCCTCGTCCAGCGAACGGTCGAGCTGCTGGAACGCCGCGGTGCCGGCCCGCACACCGACCGGCAGGTTGCGGAACACGAAGCACAGCACGATGATCAGGCCGGTACCGGTCAGCTCCAGCGGCGGCACGTTGAACGCCAGGATGTAGCTCACGCCCAGCACCGTGCCGGGGATCGCGAACGCCAGCAGCGCCGCGAACTCGAACAGCCCCTGGCCCTTGAAGGTCGTGCGCGCCAGCAGCCAGGCGATCAGCAGCCCGGCAAAGGCGGTGACGGGCGCCGACATCGCCGCCAGCTGCACCGTGGTGATCAGCGAATTCCACGCGGTGCCGGCCCACACCAGGCCATAGGCGCCCCACTCCAGCGCGAACGCGGTGTGGAAGTGCGCCAGGGTCAGCGAGTAGTCGCGGCCCCAGGTCTGCACGAAGCCACCGGCAAAGGCGAAGCCGTAGACCACCGCCGTGAAGGCCAGCCAGGGCAGCGCCACGGCGCAGAGCAGCCGGCGCACACCGGCCGGCAGCGGCATCGCGATGCCGGCATCGCCCTTGCCGCTGACGGTGGTGTAGTTCTGCTTGCCCAGCAGGCCACGCTGCAGCGCGAACACCGCCAGCGCGAACAAGGTGAGCACCCAGGCCAGCGAGGCGGCGCGGCCCTGGTCGAACTGCGCGCCGACGATGGCAAAGAAGATCTCGGTCGACAGCACCGAGAACTGCCCGCCGACGACGATGGGGTTGCCGAAGTCGGCGATGCTCTCGATGAAACCCACCAGGAACGCATTGGCCAGCCCGGGCTTGAGCAGCGGCAGCGTGATGCTGAAGAAGGTGCGGTGCCGGTCGGCGCGCAAGGTCTGCGCCGCTTCCTCCAGGCTGGGCGCGACGCCCTGCACCACGCCGCGCATGATCATGAAGGCGATCGGCGTGAACGCGAACAGCTGCGACACCCAGACGCCGAACATGCCGTAGAACCAGCGGGTGGGCTCGATGCCGAAGGCGAACTCCAGCCACTGGTTCACCACGCCGGCGCGCCCGAACAGCAGGATCAGCCCCAGCCCCACGACGAAGGGCGGCGTGATGATGGGCAGCAGCGACAGCAGCCGCAGCGGCCCCTGCCAGCGGGGGTTGCCACGCTCGGCCATCAAGGCCAGCATCGTGCCCAGCACGGTGGTGCCGGCCGCCGTCAGCAGCGCCAGCGCCAGCGTGTTCCACGCCGCACCGCAACGCACGCCGCCGGCCAGGCAGCCCACGCCCCAGACCCGCTCGTTGGCCACCCGCGCCAGCATCGCGCCGAGCGACCAGGCGCCGTCGTCGTTCAGGAAGGCGCCGACCAGCGCCCGGCCGACCGGATAGGCGATGAACAGCAGCATCAGCACACCGCAGCCGACCACGCTGCCGGCCACGAACAGGTCGCCTCGGAACCAGCCGCGCCGCGCGCTGCCGAAGGCCGTCAGCAGCACCAGCGACAACAGCACGACGAAGGCGCCGATGCCCATGCCGAACTGCTGCACACCGAGCGGTCCGAACCGCGCCTCGAGCGCCGGAAAGGCCCAGCCCTTGGCGCCGATGGCGAACCCGCAGACCGCGAGCGCCACGAAACCCAGGCCCCCGCCGGCGACCAGCCAGGCACCCTGCGCGCGCCCAGGCGGCAGCAACGCGCCGATGCCGGCGATCGCCAGCCCCGCCATGCCGGCCAGCAACCAGATGCGCCCATGCACCAGCGCCTGCACCAGGCCGTTGGCCGTCTCCGGGCCACCCAGCAATTGCGGCAGTACGCGGTACCAGCCGACATCCTGCACCGCATACCAGGGCAACACCAGATACGCCAGCAGGCCGGCCACGCACCACAGCCGGATCGCAAGATTGGACGATTGCTTCAAGGACACCTCTGGCGCCATGTTAGGGCCAACAGACGGCGAAACCGCCCTGCCGCCACGAGGAGGCGGCCAGGCGACGTGCGGCCGCGACACATCGGTCCCGCGCACCGTCGCGTGGCGGCCCTGCGGCGTCAGCGTGGCAACGCGCCGACGTCCTTTTCCCAGCGGCCGATCAGGCGTTTGCGTTCGGCGTTGGCGCCATACTTCGCGTAGTCGTAATCGATGAAGCGGATCTTCTTGTAGTCGGGCACGTGCGGATCGAGCCTGGCGCTCTTGTTGCTCGGCACCTGAAAGCTCTTGGCGGCCGCGCCCATCTCCTGCGCCGCAGGCGTGAGCGCCCAGTCGTAGAACTTCTTCGCGGCATCGAGGTTGCGCGCGCCTTTCAGGATGCTCATCGAACCGATCTCGGCGCCGGTGCCGTCGGTGGGCGTGACCGTCTCGACCGGGAAGCCCTGCATCTTCTCGCCGGGGCCGTCGTGCACGAAGCTGATCGACAAGGCCGTCTCGCCGCGGGCCACGGCCTTGATCGGCCCGGTGCCCGAGCGCGTGTACTGGCCGACGTTGCGGTGCAAGGCCTTCAGGTAGTCGAATGCCTTGTCTTCGCCCATCAGCTGCACCAGGGTGGCGATCATCGTGTAGGCCGTGCCGCTCGATGCCGGGTTGGCCACCTGGATCTCGCCCTTGTAACCCGGCTTGAGCAGATCGGCCCAGGTGGTGGGCACGGGCAGGTTCTTCTTTTTCAGCAGCTCGGGGTTGTAGCCGAAGCCGAGCGGGCCCGAGTAGATGCCCACCGTGCGCCAGCCCGACTGCTGTGCCTGCTGCTGGGCCCAGGGATGCAGCTGCGCGAGCAGCGGCGACTTGTATTCCAGCGTCAGGCCCTGCTCGGCCGCCTGCAGGTGCGGGTCGCCGGTGCCGCCGAACCAGACGTCGGTCTTCGGGTTGTCGCGCTCGGCGATCAGCTGGGCCAGCGCCTCGCCCGACCCCTTCTGCACGATGTTGATCCGGACGCCGGTCGTGCGCGCATAGACGGTGGCGATCATGCTGCACCACTCGGCCTGCACCGAGCAGATCACGTTGACCTGCTGCGCCGCCGCGCCGAGCGAAAAGGCGCAGGCCCACAGCAGGGCGGCCGCCCTGGCGAATCGTTTGTGCATGTCGAGGTCTCCGTTGGAATGGTTTGCGACCACGATACGCCGCGGCGCCGCGCCCTTCCAGCGGGAAAACGCCAGCGCCTGCCCGGTGCCCCCGGTGCGCGCTGCGGTGCAGCAAGAAACTCAGTTACAGTGAATCTCACCTTGACTCTGCCCGCATGCCCATGAGTTTCGATCTTGTTCTCTTCGGCGGCACCGGGGACCTGGCCTGGCGCAAGCTGATGCCGGCCCTGTTCCAGTCGTTCCGCCATGGCACCCTGCCCGAAGGCGGCCGCATCGTCGGCGTGGCGCGCGACGACCTGAGCGACGACCAGTACCGCGAGCTGATCCAGTCGCGTTTCGAGGCGGTCGAGGGCGCCAAGCGCCCGTCGCCCGAAGAGTTCAAGAAGTTCGCCTCGCTGCTGTACTTCCTGCGCGTGGACCTGTCGAAGCCGGAGGACTACGCCCGGCTCAAGGACAAGCTGGAGAGCCGCAATGCAGACTCCATCGTGATGTACGTGGCGACCGCGCCCGCGCTGTTCACCCAGGTGGTCGAACAGATCGCCGCCGCCGGGCTGAACGGCCCGCGCACGCGCGTGGTGCTGGAAAAGCCGCTGGGCCACGACCTGGCGTCGAACCGGGCGATCAACAACGCCGTGGCCAAGGTGCTGAACGAGAACCAGATCTTCCGCATCGACCACTACCTGGGCAAGCCCTCGGTGCAGAACCTGTTCGCGCTGCGTTTCGGCAATGCGCTGTTCGAGCCGATCTGGCGGCGCGAGCACATCGCCAACATCCAGATCACGATCGCCGAAGACCTGGGCGTCGAGAAACGCGGCGCCTTCTACGACCAGACCGGCGCGCTGCGCGACATGGTGCAGAACCACGCGTTGCAGCTGGTCTGCGCGATCGGCATGGAGCCGCCGATCAACGCGCACGCCGACGCGATCCGCGACGAGAAACTGAAGGTGCTGCGCTCGCTCAGGCCCTGGAACCCCGAGACGCTGGGCCTGCACACGGTGCGCGGGCAGTACGCGGCCGGCACGGCCTACGGCAAACGGGTGCACGGCTACCTGGACGAACCGGGCGTGAACCCGAACAGCCGCACCGAGACCTTCGTCGCGCTGCGCACCGAGATCGACAACTGGCGCTGGGCCGGCGTGCCCTGGTACATCCGCACCGGCAAGCGCCTGTCGTCGCGCGACGCGCGCATCGAGATCAACTTCCGGCCCACGCCGCATGCGATCTACCGCTCGCCGCTGGGCGTGGCCAACAAGCTCGCGATCAACCTGCAGCCCAAGGACGGGCTGGAGTTGCACCTGCTGGCCCAGGCCCAGGACAACCGCCAGGGCGGCAGCCGCAGCGGCAACCCGCAGCTGGCGATGGTGCAGCTCGACCTGGACTTCGACAAACGTTTCGGCGGCGAACGCGTGGGCGCCTACGAGCGGCTGCTGCTCGACGTGCTCGACGGGCGCCTGAACCTGTTCGTGCGCAGCGACGAGCAGGAGGAGGCATGGCGCTGGGTCGAGCCCATCCTCGACTACTGGAAGAACGATGCGCGTGGCCCGCGCAGTTATGCGGCCGGCACCTGGGGGCCGAGCGCTTCGAGCGCGATGATTGCCCGCGACGGGTACTTCTGGAGCGAGGAGGCATAGATGTTGCTCGCCCCCAGTCTTCGCGCACTGCGTGTCGCTACGCCAACCCCCTACCGGGGGCGACACTGGCGGCCCGGCGAAGCCGGTTCCGCGGTGTCCTGGCATTCGGCCGCGACGTGCGGTCGGCCTTGAGCGATCGTCTGCGCTGCGGAATGGGCACGCATGGTGTAGCTGCCCAGCGGCAATGACGGACATGCTGGAACGCATCAAGGCGTCGCTGCCTTCCCTCGCCCCGGCCGAACAGCGTGTGGGCCGGCTGGTGCTGCTGGATCCGCGGGCGTTCGCCAGCCTGCCGGTGGGAGAGCTGGCGGACCGGGCACACGTGAGCAAACCGACCGTGGTGCGCTTCTGCCGCAGCGTGGGTTACGACGGCCTGAGCGACTTCAAGCAGAAGCTCGCCGGCAGCGTGATCGAGGGCGTTCCCTTCATCCACCGCAGCGTGGATGCCGACGACAAGACCGGCGACGTGATGGTCAAGGTGATCGACAACACCGTGGCCGCGTTCCTCAAATACCGCAGTGCCGCCAGCACCAGCGCCATCGAGCAGGCGGCCGAGACGCTGGCCGCGACCTTCAAGACCGGGCGGCGCATCGAGTTCTACGGCGCCGGCAACTCGGGCATCGTGGCGCAGGACGCGCAGCACAAGTTCTTTCGCCTCGGCGTCAACGCCATCGCCTACAGCGACGGCCACATGCAGGTGATGAGCGCGTCGATGCTGGGCCCCGGCGACTGCGTGGTGGTGATCTCGAACTCGGGCCGCACCCGCGACCTGATGGACGCCTGTGACATCGCCCGCAAGAACGGCGCCACCGCCATCGTGCTCACGGCCAGCGGCTCGCCGCTGGCCGCCGCCGGTGACATCCACCTGGCTGCCGACCACCCGGAAGGCTACGACCGCTACAGCCCGATGGTGTCGCGCCTGCTGCACCTGATGATCATCGACATCCTGGCGACCTGCGTGGCGCTGCGCATCGGGGGTACGCACCTCCAACCCCTTCTTCTGGCGATGAAGGACAACCTGCTCAGCAAACGCTATACCTAGACATCCCCCAGTCTGCGCGCACTGCGTGTCGCTCCGCCAACCCCCTTTGCAAGGGGGCAACGCTGGCGGCCCGGCAAAGCCGGTTCCGCGGCGTTCGCGCGAAGGGCCCCCAGGCCCTGCTCGCCTGACAGCCCGGTGTCAATCAAGCTTGACGCCAGCCTGTTTGACGACCTTGCCCCACATCGCACGGTCGGCGTTGATGAAGGCGGTGAACTCGGCCGGCGTGTTGCCGCGCAACTCGCCGCCGTACTGGCGCCACTTCTCGGCCAGCTCGGGGTTCTGCGCGGCCTTCTGCATCGCGGCGCTGAGTTTGTCGACGATGGCCTTCGGCGTGCCGGCCGGCGCCAGCAGGCCCTGCCAGGCGATCGGCGCGTAGTCGGGCAGGCCGGCCTCGGCGAAGGTCGGCACGTCGGGGAACGCAGGGTGGCGCGCCTTGCCGGTGATGGCCAGCAGCTTGAGTTTGCCCGCGCGGATATTGCCCGCCGCCGCCGGCAGGCCGTCGAACATCAGTTGCACCTGGCCGGCCAGCAGATCGCTGTAGGGGCTGCTGCTGTTGTACGGCACGAAGCTCATCTTCGTGCCGGCCGCAAAACCGAACCATTCACCCGACAGGTGCGAGTAGCTGCCCACCCCCTGCGTCGCCACGTTCAGCGATTCGGGCCTGGCCTTCAGCTGGCCGAGCAAGGCCGTCGCGTCCTTGGCCGGCACGCTCGGGTTGGCGATGAGGCCGGTGTTCAGCACGCCCAGCAGGCTGATCGGCGCGAAGTCCTTCTCGGCGTTGAAGGGCAGCTTGGAGTAGAGGTGCGGCACCACCGACAAGGTGCTGGTCGTGCCGATGTAGAGCGTGTAGCCATCGGTCGGCGAGCGTGCCGCCACCTCGGTGCCGATCACCCCGGCGGCGCCGGGCCGGTTCTCGATGAAGACGGTCTGGCCCAGCACCTTGGTCAATTCCGCTGCGATCTCGCGGGCGTTGGCATCGGGCCCGGTGCCGGCCGCGAATGGCGCGACGATGCGCACGGGTTTTGTGGGGTAGTCCTGCGCGTGGGCGGAGGTGGCGGCGACGGCGCCGAGCAGCAGCACCGCGGCCCACAGACGGGGCCGCACGGATGGGTTCGTGAACATGGTTTGTCTCCTTGGGTCCGCACTCCGGACGGCGCGGCCTGGACGCATCGTAGAGATTTTTATTAAATTGTCAAATTATGATAATTTTATTAAGTTTTGTGATCTTCATTGCTAGAATCAGGTGTCTGATTGAACCGACGGAGAATCATGGAGACAAGCACATCCTCTCGGGCCGCCGCGACGGGCGCCCTGTCCTTGGCGTTCAGCCACATCGGCTTCTACGTCACCGACATCGACCGCATGGCGGCCTTCTACAAGGGTGCCTTGCAGTTCACGCAGACCGACACCGGCAACCTGGGCGCCGTGCGCCTGGTGTTCCTGAGCCGCGACCCGACCGAACACCACCAGGTCGTGCTGGCCACGGGCCGGCCGGCCGATCTGCCGTTCAACCTGATCAACCAGATGTCGTTCCGCGTGCCCGACGTCGCCACGCTGCGGACCTTCCATGCGCGCCTGGTGGCCGCCGGCGCGAGCGACGTGCAGCCGGTGACGCATGGCAATGCGATCTCGGTCTATTGCCGTGACCCCGAGGGCAACCGGCTGGAGCTGTTCCTCGACACGCCCTGGTACTGCGACCAGCCGCTGCGCGAGCCGGTCGATTTCAACCTGCCCGACGACGCCATCCTGGCGCAGACCGAGGCGCTGGCGCGCAGCCTGCCGAAGTTCATGCCGAGGGCGCAGTGGCAAGCCGAACTGGCGCGAAAGATGGAAGCGGACCAACGTGCTTGAGATGGAAGACGTGCCTGGGGTGCAAGCACAGACCTACGACGTCGCCATCGTCGGCCTCGGGCCGACCGGCGCACTGCTGGCCAACCTGCTGGGCGCGGCCGGCCTGTCGGTGCTGGTGCTGGAGCGCGAGGCGCAGATCTACCCGATGCCGCGCGCGATCCACTTCGATGGCGAGGTGATGCGCATCTTCCAGAATGCGGGCTTGCGCGCGGAGGTCGAGGCGATCTCGCGACCGGGGACACAGGGCATGCATTTCGTCAACGCCGCCGGCGAGACCCTGCTGATCCGCGGCGGCACGGCTGCCCACGGGCCGCACGGCTGCGCCAACAACTACTACTTCCACCAGCCCGAACTTGAGCGGGTGCTGCGCGACGGCTTGGCCCGCTGGCCGGGCGTGCAAGTGCGGCTGCAGCACGAACTGACGCAGGTCGACGACGGCCCCGCCAGCGCCACGCTGTGGGCGACCGACCTGCGGACCGGCCAGGCGCACCGCGTGCAGGCGCGCTACGTGGTGGGCTGCGACGGTGCCCGCTCGGGCGTGCGCCGGGCGATGGGCTCGACGATGGAAGACCTGGGCCTGCACCAGCCCTGGCTGGTGTTCGATGCGCTGCTCGAGCAACCGGTCGACCTGCCGGCCTACACCGTGCAGCACTGCGACCCGGCACGGCCCATGACCTACTGCAACGTGGTGGGCAAGCGCCGGCGCTGGGAGATCATGCTGATGCCCGGCGACGATCCGGCGGCCATGGTCGAGCCGGAGCGCCTGTGGAGCCTGGTCGCGCGCTGGGTCACACCAGCGCAGGCGCGGCTGGAGCGCGCCGTGATCTACACCTTCCACTCGGTGATCGCCGAGGGCTGGCGCCGCGGCCGGCTGCTGCTGGCTGGCGACGCCGCGCACCAGACGCCGCCGTTCCTGGGCCAGGGCATGTGCGCCGGCATCCGCGACGCGGCCAACCTGGCGTGGAAGCTGGAAGCCGTGCTGCGCGGGCGTGCCGCCGACACCCTGCTCGACAGCTACGAGAGCGAGCGCTCGCCGCACGTGCGCGCCTTCATCGACCTGGCCGTGCGGCTGGGCGACATCATCCAGACCACCGACGCCGTCCAGGCCGAGGCGCGCGACCGGCGCTTTCGCGGCGGCGGCGAGCCTGAGATCTTCGAGTTCCCGGCGCCGCCGCTGGGGCCCGGTCTGCTGACCAATACCGTAGCGCCTGTCGGCCGGCCGTTCCCGCAACCGCTGCTGGACGACGGACAGCGGCTCGACGATCTGCTCGGCCCGCGGTTTGCGGTGATCGGCAATGCGGCGGTACTGCAGGCTGTCAGCGATGCCACGCGCACCCGCTGGTCCGGATGCGGCGCCATCACCCTCGACACGCCCGGTGCAGCCATCGCCGCCTGGCTGTCCACGCACAACGCAGCGGCTGTCGTGCTGCGCCCCGACCGCTACATTCTGGGCATCGCCAGCAACGCGACAGACCTTGAACGCATCTCGGCGCACCTGCCTGCGCCCTGAATTTTTTCCTCACACACAACCCGAAAGGACCGAGATGAAGCTGATCAGTTTTACCGTGGGCGGACGCGCCTCCTATGGCGTCGTGCGCGGCGACCAGGTGCACGACCTGGGGGCGGTGTTCAAGGACCGTGCACCCGACCTGAAGACCCTGATCGCCGCTCAGCTGGTCGGTGAGGTCGAAGCCGCCGCTGTCGGTGCACCGGTGCTGGCCCTGGCAGGTGTGACCCTACTGCCGGTGATCCCCAACCCCGGCAAGATCCTGTGCGTGGGCCTGAACTACGGCGAGCACGTGCAGGAGACCGGCCGCACGGTGACCGAAGCGCCAACGCTGTTCATCCGCGTGGCGGCCTCGCAGGTGGCGCATGGCGCAGACCTGATCCTGCCGCCCGAGTCGGTGAAGCTCGACTACGAGGGCGAGATCGCCATCGTCATCGGCGAAGGCGGCCGGCGCATCAGCGAAGCCGATGCCTGGAAACACATCGCCGGTTACGCCTGCTACAACGACGGCAGCGTGCGCGATTGGCAGCAGGCCACGCCGCAGTGGACCGCCGGCAAGAACTTCTGGCGTACCGGCGGCTTCGGCCCCTGGCTGGTGACGGCCGACGAGATCAAGCCCAACCAGTTGATGACACTGGTGACCCGCCTGAACGGCCAGGAGATGCAGCGCGCGACCACCGACCTGATGATCCACAGCATCCCGAAACAGATCGCCCACATCTCGACCTTCACCCCGCTCGAAGCCGGAGACGTGATCGTCACCGGCACGCCGGGCGGCGTGGGCGCCCGGCGCAACCCGCCGGTCTTCATGAAGGCCGGCGACGTGATCGAGATCGAGGTCGACGCGATCGGCGTGCTGCGCAACACCGTGCGAGCCGAATAGCCGGGCATGGCACTTGCGTGGTGCTGAACTTGTATAGACAGGTTCAGCACCACGCCTTCGTGCGTTAACCTGGACCGACTCCGCTGCCCGTCAGCCGTTCAACCGGGAACCCGCATGAAGTTGTTTCGATCGTCGCTCGCCCTCGTCCTGTTGTGCCTGAGCGCGCTGGCCAGCGCACAGGACTGGCCCACCCGCCCCATCAAGTTCATCGTGCCCTGGCCGCCCGGCGGCCTGAACGACGTCATCGCCCGCGCCTTCAACGACCGCGTGTCGACAGCGCTGGGCCAGACGGTCGTGACCGACTTCCGGGCCGGTGCCGGCGGGCGCATCGGCGTGGCCGAGGTGGCGCGCGCCGCGCCGGACGGCTACACCATCGGCATGGGCAACCTGGGCCCGCTGACGATCTTCCCCAACCTGTACAAGCAGATGCCCTTCGACACCAAGAAGGATCTGATTCCGGTAACGATGTTCGCCGCGTCGCCGCTGGTGCTGGTGGTGGCGGCCGACTCGCCGATCAAGAACATGCAGGACTTCATCGCCGCGGCCAAGGCCAAGCCGGGGGTCTACAACTTCGCCTCGGTCGGCATCGGCGGCCCGCAGCACCTGATCTTCGAGTTGCTGAAGAAGCGTGCCGGCATCAACGTGGTGCACGTGCCCTACAAGGGAACGACCGAATCGCTGCCGGCCATCCTGTCGGGCGACGTGCAGTCGACCTTCGACACCCTGCCCTTCCTGCTGCCGCACATCCGCGCCGGCAAGGTGCGCGCGCTGGCGGTCTCCACGCCAGCGCGGGTGCCGCAGCTGCCCGACGTACCGTCGCTGAAGGAGCTGGGCCTGAGCGACACCGACATCGTGACCTGGTACGCGCTGATCGTGCCCGCGAAGACGCCCAAACCCATCGTCGACCGGCTGTACAAGGAATACACTGCCGTCGCCCTGTCGCCGGACGTGCAGAAACTGCTGGCGGAGCAGGGACTGGTCTATCTGCCGAACACCTCGGCCGAATTCCAGGCCCGCATCGACGACGAGACCGCCCGCTGGGCGAACGTGATCCGGGACAACAAGATCGAGGTAGCGCAATGACCCAGGCCACCGCTGTGCCGCCCCACCCCGCCGACCCACGCCTGCAGCCCGTCACCGGCCGCAGCGCCTGGGTGCACCGCGACGTGGCGCAGGGCGACGGCTGGCTGCACCATCTGAGCGACGCCGAGCGGGCCGAGCTCGAACAGGCGATCGCTGCCAACGTCTACCTGCCGGTTGGCGAGATCACGCGGGCCTCGTTCGCGATGCAGACCCTGTCGGCGCGCCTGCTGCGCATCGCCGACGAGGTCGACAACGGCAAGGGCTTCGCGCTGCTGCGCGGCTTCGACATCGACCGTTACGCCCCGCCGCAGCGGCGTGCGGCGCTGGTCGGCATCGGCACGCACTTTGGGCGGCTGATCTCGCAGAACATGTACGGCGAGACCATCTGCAGCGTGCGCAGCACCGGCCGCAAGCTGGGCGAGCCCGGCGTGCGCGGCTACGACACCGACTCCGAGCTGCGCCACCACAACGACGAGTGCGACATCATCGTATTGATGTGCCTGCAGACCGCGCAGAGCGGCGGGCAGTCGTCGATGGTGAGTTCGGCCAGCGTGTTCAACACGATCCTGAAGGAATGCCCGCAGCATCTGGAGCTGCTGTTGCGCGGCTACATCTTCTCGCTGATGGGTGAGGAGCGGCCGGGCATCAGCCCGGTGTCGGACCACCACATCCCGATCTTCTCGTGGTGCGACGGCAAGCTGTCGTGCCGCTTCACACTCAACACGATCTACCAGGCCAACCGGCTGAGCGGCGTGCCGCTGACGGCGGCGGAACAGGCGGCGCTCGACGCGGTGCTGGAGACGGCGCGCCGGCCCGAGCTGCGCGTGGACTTCCAGCTCGAGCGCGGCGACATCCAGTTCGCCAACAACCTGTCGACGCTGCATTCGCGCACCGCGTTCGTCGACCACGAAGACCCGGCCAAGTGGCGGCACCTGCTGCGCATCTGGCTGGCCTCGCACGACCCGCGGCCGCTGGCGCCGGAGTTCGAGCAGCGCTTCAATGCCGGCTGGTCGTTCCGCAAGGGCATCCCGGTCAGCCGCGACCGCACCGACCCGAGTTTCAACCCGGTCTAGATCCGGCCTTCTTCTACGGCGTGGCAGGCGACCTTGATGCCGGCAATGCCGAGCATCGCCGGACGCTCGGCCTTGCAGCGCGCATTGGCATGCGGGCAGCGCGGGTGGAAGGTGCAGCCACTGGGAGGGTTCAGCGGGTTGGGCACCTCGCCCTGCACCGGCGTGCGGGCACGGCCCGTGTCGTGCATCTTCGGGATCGCGTCCAGCAGCATGCGTGTGTAGGGGTGCCGCGGGTTGGCGAACAGCGTCTGCTTGTCGGCCAGTTCGACCAGGCGGCCGAGGTACATCACGCCGACCTGGTCGCTCACGTGGCGCACGACGGCCAGGTTGTGCGAGATGAACAGGTAGGTCAGGCCCTGCCGGCGTTGCAGGTCCTTCATGATGTTGAGGACCTGGGCCTGCACGCTGACGTCGAGCGCCGAGGTCGGCTCGTCGCACACCAGGAAGTCGGGCTGGGTGGCCAGCGCCCGCGCGATCGAGATGCGCTGGCGCTGCCCGCCCGAGAACTGGTGCGGGTACTTCACCATGTCGAGCGGCGACAGGCCGACCGAGGACAGCAGTTCGCCGACACGCTGCTTGCGGGCGGCGCGCTCGGCGATCAAGCCGTGCTCGTGCAAGGGCTCGGCGATGATGTCCTCGACGATCCAGCGCGGGTTGAGGCTCGCGTACGGGTCCTGGAAGATCATCTGGATGCGCCGGCGCAGTGATGCGCCGCTGCTGCCGGCCTTGCCGTCGGAAGCGCGGAACGCGGCATGGGCATCCTGCCCGTCGAAGGTGAGGCCGCCGCGGGTCGGCTGGTACAGCCCGACCAGCAGCCGCGCGACCGTGCTCTTGCCGCAGCCGGATTCACCCACCAGCGCCAGCGTCGTGCCCTTCTCGATGTCGAAGCTGACGCCGTCGACCGCGTGCAACATCATCCGGGGTTTGCGTTCGATAACACGGTTGAGCCAGGGCGGCGACACGTCGAAGGTCTTGGCGAGGTCGTGCGCCTGCACCAGCGGCGCCGTGGTCGCGGGCGTGGGTGTCGTCGGCATGATGGCGGCGCTCATCGCGCAGCTCCGGCATGCAGCCAGCACGCCGCCCGGCTGGCGCCGGCCGCCAGCAGTTCGGGCCGTTCGACACGGCAACGGTCGAAGGTCCTGGGGCAGCGCGGATTGAAGGCGCAGCCCGACGGGATGGCATTCAGGCGCGGCATCGAACCGTCGATCTGGTTGAGCGACGGGCGGTCGAGCGTGATGTCGGGGATGGCAGCCATCAGCCCTTCGGTGTAGGGGTGCGCAGGCCGGTTGATCACGTCGTGCACCGGCCCGATCTCGGCGACGCGGCCGGCGTACATCACGGCCACGCGGTCACAGGTCTCGGCGATGACGCCCATGTCGTGCGTGATCAGCATCACCGCCGCGCCGCGCTGCTGGCAGATGCGCTTGAGCAGCGTGATGATCTGCGCCTGGATCGACACATCAAGCGCCGTGGTCGGCTCGTCGGCGACGATCAGCTTGGGTTCGGCGGCCAGCGCCAGCGCGATCACGACCCGCTGGCGCATCCCGCCGGAGAACTGGTGCGGGTAGTGGTCGATGCGCTCGGCCGCGGCCGGGATGCCGGTGTCCTCGAGCAGGCCGATGGCGCGTCGACGTGCTTCCGCGGCCGTGACCGGCAGGTGCGCCAGGATGGTCTCGGTCAGTTGCCGGCCGATCGAATACAAGGGGTTCAGCGAGGTCAGCGGATCCTGGAAGATCGCGCCGATGCGCCGGCCGCGGATGTGCCGCATCGCGTCGTGGCCGAGGTTGTCGATGCGCTGGCCTTCGAGCAGGATCTGGCCGCCCGCCACGCGGCCGGGCGGCTCCAGCAGGCCGATGATGGACGCGCCGGTCAGCGACTTGCCCGCGCCGGATTCCCCCACCACGCCGAGGATCTCGCCGGGCGCGATCGAAAACGAGATGTCGTCGAGCGCGCGCAGCGTGCCGCGGCGGCCGGGGAACTCGACGACGAGGTTCTTGACTTCTAGAAGCGACATGGAGAGGTGGCTGGCACTGCGGCTGGCTCTGGATATGGGGCTAGCGCAGGCGGGGGTTCAATGCGTCGCGCAGCCAGTCGCCCAGCAGGTTGACGCTCAACGCGATCAACACCAGCATCAGGCCGGGGAACACGGTGATCCACCACTCGCCGGAAAACAGGTAGTCGTTGCCCACCCGGATCAGCGTGCCGAGCGACGGTGCGGTGGGCGGCGCCCCGACACCGAGGAAAGACAAGGTGGCTTCGGTGATGATGGCGGTGGCGACCTGGATCGTCGCCAGCACCATCACCGGCCCCATCACGTTGGGCAGCACGTGGCGGCGCATGATGCGCAGCGGCGCGACACCGGTGACGCGGGCGGCCTGCACGTATTCCTTGCTGCGCTCGACCAGCGTGGAGCCGCGCACGGTGCGCGCGTACTGCACCCAGCCGGTGAGCGAGATCGACAGGATCAGCACGCCGAAGGCCAGGCCCTCGTGCGCATTCGGGAACAGCGCGCGGCCGACGCCGGCGATCAGCAACGCGACCAGGATGGCCGGGAACGAGAGCATCACGTCGCACAGCCGCATCAGCACGGTGTCGACCCAGCCGCCGCGAAAACCCGCGATCAACCCGAGCGTCACGCCGACCAGCAGCGACAGTGCGACCGAGGCCAGCCCCACCACCAGCGAGATGCGGGCGCCGTACATCACGGCCGACAGCATGTCGCGGCCCTGGTCGTCGGTGCCCAGCAGGTACTTGCGGATGCCGTCGTGCTCCCAGGCCGGGGGCAGTCGCGCGTCACTCAACTCGAGCGTGGTCAGGTCGAACGGGTTGTGCGGCGCCACCCATCCCGCGAAGAACGCGCAGACCATGCAGACAAGGGCCACCACGCCGGCGGCGATGGCCATGGGCGAGGTGCGGAAGCTGTGGCCGACGTCGCTATGCCACGCCCTCTGGAACCACCCGCTGGCAGCAGGCTGCATCATTTGACGCTGATGTACTTCCAGGGCATGCCGTTGTCAGGCCACTGCACCACGTCGATGTTCTTCTTCACCGCCCAGTTCACGGTCTGCTGGTGCAGCGGAATGTGGCCGATGTCGTCCTGGTGCAGCTTCATCGCTTCGCGGATCATCTCCATGCGCTTCTTGTCGTCGATCTCGGAGGCGATCTTGTCGGTCAGCTCGTCGAGCTTGGGGTTGCTGTAGGCGCCCAGGTTGAACTGGCCGCGGCCGCCCTCACCCGGCGTGCCGAGGATCGGGAACAGCACGTTGTGCGCATCGACCGTGCTGGCGGTCCAGCCCAGCATGTAGAAGCTGGTGTCGCGGCGCAGGATCTTCGGAAAGTAGCCGACCTTGCTCTCGGCTTCGAGGTTGATCTTCACGCCGATGCGCGACAGATTGGCCGCAACCGCCTGGCAGATTTCGCCGTCATTGACGTAACGGTCGTTCGGGCAGTTCATCTTGACTTCGAAGCCTTGCGGATACCCGGCTTCGACCATCAGCTTCTTCGCGCCTTCGAGGTCGAACGGCAGGCGTTTGGCCAGATCGGGCGCGAAGCCCTTGACCTGCGGCGGAATCATCTCGGCAACGGGAATCGCGGAATTGCGCATCACGCGGCTCTTGATGGCCTCGATGTCGATCGCCTGGTAGAACGCCTGGCGCACGCGCTTGTCCTTGAACGGGTTCTTGCCCTTGATGTTGGAGAACAGCAGCTCGTCGCGCTTCTGGTCCATGCCGAGGAAGATCACGCGCAGCTCGGGGCCTTGCAGGACCTTGAGGTTGGAGTTGCTCTTGATGCGCTCGACGTCCTGCACCGGCACCGGCTCCATCACGTCGACCTCGCCCGACAGCAGGGCGGCGACACGGGTGGCGTCGTTGCCAACCACGTTGAAGATGACTTCGTCGACGTTGCCTTCGACCTTGCCCCAGTAGTTGGGGCTGCGGGTGAACACCGAGCGGATGTTGGGCTGGCGCTCGCGCGCACGGTAGGGGCCGGTGCCGTTGGTGCGGAACGAGGCTGCGTTCTCGATGCCCTTGCGGCGGTCGACCGGCTTGGTGGCCTGGTTGGCTTCGCACCACTTCTTGCTCATCATGTACCAGTTGGTAAACAGGTCGGGCAGGATCGGGAACGGCTGGGTGGTGATCATGTCGACGGTGTGGTCGTCGATCTTCTTGATCTCCTTGATCTGGCCGACATAACTCTTCAGGTCGGAGCCATCGCCCTTGGTGCGCTCGTAGCTGAAGATCACGTCGTCGGCGGTGAAGGGCGTGCCGTCGTGGAACTGCACGTTCTTGCGCAGGTTGAAGCGCCACACGGTGGGGGCGGTCTGCTTCCAGTCGGTGGCCAGCGCGGGCGCCAGCTTGAAGTCCTTGCCGCGCGTGACCAGCGGCTCGTAGACGTTGCCGGTGATCGTGAGCTGCAGCGACTCCTGCAGCGAGTGCGGGTCGAGCGACGTGGCATCACCCTGGTTGGCGATCTTCAGCGTGACGCCGTAGGCCGGCAGGGTTGCAGCCACCAGTGCCGAGAAGGCGAAGGCAGCGGTCAGGGTCATCATCGGTTTCATCAGGAACTCCTTCGGGCAGACAAGGGATCGGTAGAACACCATCAAACGATGGATGGGGATGGCAAGGGCATGCTGTGCTCGACCAGGCCCGCATGGAGCGCCGAGCCGAGCGGGAGAATCTCGTCGTTGAAATCGTAGCGGCTGTTGTGCAGGAAGCAACTGCCTTCGCCGCCCTGGCCGATGCGCAGGTAGGCGCCGGGCTTGCCCTGCAGCATGAAGGAAAAGTCTTCGGCGCCCATGCTCGGCTCCATGTTGCGCTCGAGGTTTTCGGGCCCGACCAGGCGCTCGGCCACGTCGCCGGCGAACAGGGCTTCTTGCAATGAATTGACCGTGGCGGGGTAGATGCGCTCAAACTTCACGGTGGCCGTGGCGCCGAAGCCCAGCGCGATCGCGCTGCACAGCTCGTGCAGGCGCTGCTCGACCATAGCCTGCACGCTCGGCTTGAAGGTACGCACCGTGCCCACCAGCGTGGCCTTGCCGGGCACGACGCTCATCGCGCCCAGGTCGCCGGCCTGCATCGCGCACAGGCTGACCACGGCCGAATCGATCGGCCGCACGTTGCGCGACACGATGCTCTGCACGGCGGTGATGATATGGGCCGCCACCAGCACCGGATCGATCGTCAGGTAGGCATGCGCGCCGTGCCCACCGCGGCCGGTGATCTCGATCGTGATGCGATCGGCGGCCGCCATCATCGGGCCCGAATTGATGCCCACCGTGCCGGGCTTCATCGCCGGCCAGTTGTGCATGGCGTAGACCGCCTCGACGGGGAAACGCGTGAACAGGCCGTCTTCGATCATCGCCTTGGCGCCGGCGTAGCCCTCTTCGCCGGGCTGGAAGATCACGATGGCCGTGCCGTCGAAGTGGCGCGTCTCCGCCAGGTAACGTGCCGCGCCCACCAGCATCGTCGTGTGGCCGTCGTGGCCACAGCCGTGCATCAGCCCGTGGTGCGACGACTTCCAGGTGAATTCGTTGTGCTCGGCCATCGGCAGCGCGTCCATGTCGGCGCGCAGGCCGATGAAGCGCCCGCTGGTGTTGCGCTGGCCGTGGATCACGCCAACCACACCGGTCTTGCCGATGCCGGTGTGCACCTCGTCGACGCCGCAGAGCCGGAGTGCCTCGGCCACACGGCCCGCGGTGTAGACCTCTTCGAAACCGAGCTCCGGATGCGCGTGCAGGTCGCGCCGCAGCGCCGTCAGCTCGGGATGGAACTGCGCGATGTGCGCGAACGCGCGGCCATTGGCCTTCAACAGGGGCGCGAGCATCAATGTCCTCCGGCCTGGCCGATGCGCAGGCGGGGGTCGACCGCGAAGTACAGCAGGTCGACCACCAGGTTGATCGTGACGAAGATCAACGCGATCAGGCACAGGTAGGCAGCCATGACCGGGATGTCCGCAAAGGTCACCGCCTGGATGAACAGCAGGCCCATGCCGGGCCACTGGAACACGGTCTCGGTGATGATCGAGAACGCGATCAGCGTGCCCAGCTGCAGACCGGTGATGGTGATCACCGGCACCAGCGTGTTCTTCAGCGCGTGGCCGAAATGGATCGCCCGGTCGGACAAGCCGCGTGCCCGCGCGAACTTGATGTAGTCGGTGCGCAGCACCTCGAGCATCTCGGCACGCACCAGGCGCAGGATCAGCGTGAGCTGGAACACCGCCAGCGTGATCGCCGGCAGCACGATGTGGTGCCAGCCCTTGGCGCTGAGCAGGCCGGTGCTCCACCAGCCCAGCTGCACCGTGTCGCCGCGCCCGAAACTCGGGAACCAGCCCAGCCCCACCGAGAAGATCAGGATCAGCAGGATGCCGATGAGAAAGGTCGGCAGCGACACGCCCAGCAGCGAGATCGTCATGAACGCCTGGCTCATGAAACTGCCGCGGCGCAGTGCCGCGTACACGCCGGCCGGTAAGCCGAGCGCCAGCGCGATGAAGGCCGCGACCAGCGCGAGTTCGAACGTGGCGGGGAATCGCTCGGCGATCAGCCGTGAGACCTTGGCGCCCTGGCGCAGGCTCAGGCCGAATTCACCTTGCGCGGCGTTCAGGATGAAGTGCCAGAACTGCACGATGAAAGGCCGGTCGAGCCCGAGCGCTTCACGCAGTTCGCGGATCTGCTGCGGCGTGGCATCCTGCCCCAGCAGAAAGACCACCGGATCGCCGACATACTGGAACAGCAGGAACGCGATGAAGGCCACCGTGACCATCACGAGCACGGCCTGGAACAAGCGGCGAAGAATGAAAGCGAGCATCAGATAGAGCGGAACACGCGGGGCGAGAGTAGCACAGCAAGTGTCATACCCGACCCGGGAAATCGTTGAGGCTTAAAGAAAATTTCGGGTGCACGGCCAAGGCCTTTTTGAACCTGCCGTCCGCATGCACCACGCACGGCACGCGGTCAGTTCCGGGCCGCCACCGGCAGCGTCGTGCTGACCGGCCCATACCATGCCTTGGTCGTGGAATGGGTGTTGTCCGAGTCGGTCATGATGCCGACGCCGACCAGCGCGCCCGGCTCTTCGCCGAACGCGGCCAGGTAGTCGGCCCGGATGTCGCGCTCGTACTCGAGCCACTGGTTGAGCCGGCCAGGACCGGTCTCGACCACCAGCTTGCGGACGCGGTCGGTGCGCGGGTTGACGATCACGCTGCCGGGCAGTCGCTGGTTGCACCAGACATACATCAGCGTGGCATAAGGCATCTCTTCACCGGTCAACATGCGTGCCATTTCGGACAGCATCGCGTTCTTGGGCGAGAACAGCGAGCGATCGCCTTCGAACGCCAGCACCACGCGGACCGGAGCGTCGTCCTTGTCGCGTTGCGCCATGTCGGCGCCGGAGATCAGCGCGGGCACCTTCCACGAGAAACGCACATGGCCGAGTGCCGAGGGTTCAATGCGCACGGCCTTGCGCAGCATGCTGGCCGAGGAGACTGCCGTGACCGCCATCGCATCGCGGCCGTCGACCTGCACATAGGCGAACTGCGTCGGGCGCTTGCCGGGCAGCTTGAAATGTTCCCAATGTGCGGGGGCACCGGACGCGGACGCCGGCGCCGATGACGAAGCAGCCGACCAGCGGGAAGGCGCGGGTGCAGCGTCTTCGTGCGCGACGTCCATCGACGCGCAGCCGACGAGTTGGCCAACCACAAGGCAGACCGTCAACCAGGATGGGATATGCATGATCCAGACACTCGAAGGACGGCTCAAGCCACGAAACAGGAGAAACAGTCAAAGAAAAAGCCGCCAGATCCGAAGACCTGGCGGCTTTGAATGCTCATCACAGCCGGCTTACGCCAGCGTGCAATTAGAACGTGTGGACAACGCCCAGACCCAGAACGGTCGGGTTCGCCGGCACGGCATTGGCGCCGCCGGTGGTAGCGGTCGAAGCAACGGCAGCCACAGCGTTCATGTCGTAGCCCTTGCCGAAGTCGATGTACACGCGGGTGCGCTTCGACAGAGCGTAGTTGGCATACAGTTCCAGAGCCTTCACCGAGGTGTCGGTGTTGCGAGCGTATTGAACGCCCACGTTGGCAGCGCCGAACGGAGCTTGTGCGCTCACGGTCCAGCCCTTGCCGCCGCCGCCAGCGCCGCCGCCAGCTTGGAACGTGTTGAAGCCGGTGATCACACCCTTGGCTTCGCGACGGTTGTACGTAGCACCCAGCTTGACGACGCTCAGGTCGTAGCTTGCGCCAACAGCGTAAGCGGTACGCAGCGTGCTGTTGCCCTTGGTTTCAGCAACGGCGCTGACCGACAGAGGGCCGTTGGCGAAGGTTGCGCCAGCGCTGTAACGTGCCTTGGCAGTTGCGGGCAGAGCCAGGCCGTTCGGCGTAGAGTCACCCTTCGGGGTCAGGGCAGCGCGCACCACGACGCCACCGAAGTTCGGCGAAGCGTACTGGATCTGATCGCTACGACGCGAAGAACCGTACCAGGTCACCGCGCTGACGCCGGCGTTGGAGTGAGCGGACGAGTAGGACGTGCCGTTGAAGTCATAAGCACCCAGAACCTTGGCGCCCAGCGAGCTCGAACGACCCAGTTGGATCGCGCCGAAGCTGCCTTCCAGGCCAACCCAGGCTTCACGGCCGAAGGCCAGAGGCGTGCCGGAGCTGGACAGGTCCAGACCGCTGGTTTGCAGGTTGAAGTTGGCCTTCAAGCCGCCACCCAGATCTTCCGTACCACGGAAGCCCAGCACGGACGTGCTGTTGAAACCGTCCTTCGGAGCGGGGTTGATGGAGCTGGCGGCAGGCAGGTTGTAGCCTTCGCCGTTGTTCACGCCCCACTTGCCGCCCTTGACCTTACCAACACCAACGTCCAACACACCGTAGATGGTGACGGACGACTGCGCCATGGCGGCGCCGGAAGCGGCCAGCACAGCCAAAGCAATCAGAGTTTTTTTCATTGCGAGATTCTCCAAGGTTAAACATAGGGCTCCGGTACGAGGAGAACATTTGAGTGTTTAGACACTTTCTTGATCCCTCCGGAAGCCCGGGCCAACCTCCTTTTGGGAAGTTGTGCTTATTGCACCAGAGCCGATGAGGTTAGGCAAAGGAATTAACCAGTGCAGCCTTCTTTCGTTGCATGGTCACAACAAATCATCGATCCGGCGTTGAAGAATGACAACAAATGGCAGCCACTGCACATTGCATGCCAGCCCTATACTGGACTTTTGCAAGTTTGCGAGCCGGACACCATGGACAAATTCCTGACGGCGGCGGATGCCGCCTTGCGTACGCTCTTTGCCGCCCCGCGGGCGACCCGGGCGTGCCCCACCCTGCCATCGGAAGCCAGCGTGCTGGACGCCCGTCAGCGGCGCAGATCAGGCGCGCTGATGCGTGTCAACCACGTCGGCGAGGTCTGTGCGCAAGCGCTTTACACGGCGCAGGCCATGGCCACTTCCGACACCGGATTGCGGGCGCATTTCGAGCATGCGAGCCGCGAGGAAGAAGACCATCTGGCCTGGACCAGCGAGCGCCTGCGCGAGCTGGGAGACCGCCCTTCTCTTCTGAATCCGCTGTGGTATGCCGGTGCGTTCGCGATCGGGCTGGCGGCGGCAAAGGCCGGCGACAGGGTCAGCCTGGGCTTCGTGGTCGAGACGGAAAACCAGGTGGCGGACCACCTGCGCAGCCACCTGGACCGCCTGCCCGCCGAAGACCACGCCTCCCGCGCCATCGTGGCCCAGATGCGCGACGACGAGGCACGACATGCTGCCGATGCGCAGGCGGCCGGCGCACTCGCTCTGCCTGCGCCCGTCAAGCTCCTGATGCGCGCCGCCGCCAAGGTGATGACGGCCACCGCGCACTACGTCTAGATACGTTTTGGCCGGGGGTTTGTATACGATTCCTGCGGCCGGCTGCGCAAAAGATGACTCTTTTGCGCAACGACTGACAATTCTGTCAGACCTCTGTCAGATCGAAGCTCGTCGTGATGTCAGCCGTCTTCGCCAGCATGATCGTGGCCGAACAATATTTGTCGTGGCTCATCGCGATGGCGCGCTCCACCGCCTGCGCGGGGATGCCCTTGCCCGACACGCTGAAGTGCAGGTTGATCCGCGTGAACACCTTCGGGTCGACCTCGGCCCGTTCGGCAGTCAGCTTGACCGAACACCCGCGCACGTCGTGCCGGCCCCGTTTCAGGATCAGCACCACGTCGTAGGCGGTGCAGCCGCCGGTACCCGCCAGCAAGGTCTCCATCGGCCGGGGCGCGAAGTTGCGCCCGCCGTTCTCGGGTTTGGCGCTGTCGGGCGCGCCGTCCATCGCCAGCACGTGGCCGCTGCCGGTCTCCGCGATGAACCCCATGCCCGACTGCGTGCCAGCCGCCCCGGTCCAAGTCACTGTGCATTCCATGTCGACCCTGCCCTCCATCAAAACAGCTTCGCGGCTGTGAATATCACTAATACTGTGGCGAAGTTCTCACGTTTCGCCGCCCGATATGCTGCGTCGCAACAAAATCTTCGCTACACTGCAGTCATGCATCGCAAGTCGATGCCTCGATTGTCTCCTCCACCCTCCGAAAAGGTGGATTTAGCCCCGAGTCGCAAGACTCGGGGCTTTTTTATTTGCCCCCGCGTCCCGCGCTACGGTCCGGCGCAGGCAGCCTCTATGATCCGCGCTCGGTCAGCCGACCCCGCGCTGACGCTTTTTCTGTCGCCACCATGCCCAAACCTCCTGCCCGGCGCCGCGCCGCGGACCGCCCGGCCGCCGCCGCTGAACTCACGCCTGCCGATTATCTGAAGAAAATCCTGACGGCGCGGGTGTACGACGTGGCGGTCGAATCCGCACTGGAGCCCGCCCGCAATCTCAGCAAGCGGCTGCGCAACCAGGTGCTGCTGAAACGCGAAGACCAGCAACCGGTGTTCAGCTTCAAGCTGCGCGGCGCCTACAACAAGATGGCGCACCTCACGCCGGCCCAGCTGAAGAAGGGCGTGATCTGCGCCTCCGCCGGCAACCACGCGCAGGGCGTGGCGATGAGCGCCCACAAGCTCGGCAGCCGCGCCGTCGTCGTCATGCCGACGACCACGCCGCAGTTGAAGGTCGACGCCGTGCGCGCGCTGGGCGGCGACGTGGTGCTGCACGGCGACAGTTATTCCGATGCCTACCAGCACGCGGTACAACTGGAAAAGCAGCAGGGCCTGACCTTCGTCCACCCGTTCGACGACCCGGACGTGATCGCCGGCCAGGGCACGATCGCGATGGAGATCCTGCGCCAGCTGCAGGGCCTGGGCTCCGACCACCTGGATGCCGTCTTCGTCGCGATCGGCGGCGGCGGGCTGATCTCGGGCGTGGCCAACTACATCAAGGCCCTGCGGCCCGAGATCAAGGTGATCGGCGTGCAGATGAACGACTCCGACGCGATGGTCCAGTCGGTGGCGGCCGGCAAGCGGGTGACGCTGCCCGATGTCGGCCTGTTCTCCGACGGCACGGCCGTCAAGCTGGTCGGCGCAGAGAACTTCCGCATCGCCAGCAATCTGGTCGACAGCTACATCACGGTCGACACCGACGCCGTCTGCGCCGCGATCAAGGACGTGTTCGTCGACACCCGCAGCATCGTCGAGCCGGCGGGGGCGCTGGCGGTCGCGGCGATCAAGCAGTACGTCGAGACCCACAAGACGCGCGGCGAGACCTATGCCGCGATCCTGTGCGGCGCCAACATGAACTTCGACCGGCTGCGCTTCGTCGCCGAGCGGGCGGAGGTCGGTGAAGAACGCGAGGCGCTGCTGGCCGTCACCATCCCCGAAGAGCGCGGCAGCTTCCGCCGCTTCTGCGAAGTCATCGGCCAGTTGCCGGGCGGGCCGCGCAACGTCACCGAGTTCAACTACCGCATCAGCGACGCGGCCGAAGCCCACGTGTTCGTCGGGCTGACGACCCACGGCAAGGGCGAGTCGACCAAGATCGCGGCCAACTTCGTGCGCCACCGCTTCCAGGCCATCGACCTGACGCACGACGAGCTGGCCAAGGAACACATCCGCCACATGGTGGGCGGCCGGTCGGCGCTGGCGCGCGACGAACGCCTGCTGCGCTTCGTGTTCCCCGAGCGGCCGGGCGCGCTGCTGAAGTTCCTGAGCCTCATGCGTCCGAACTGGAACATCAGCCTGTTCCACTACCGCAACCAGGGCGCGGACTACGGCCGCATCCTGGTCGGCCTGCAGGTGCCGGCGGCCGATGACAAGGCCTTCGGCAAGTTCCTCGCGACGCTCGGTTACCCGTTCGTCGAGGAAACCGCCAACCCGGTCTACCGGCTGTTCCTGCAGGCCTAAGAGGCAAAGAGTCTTTCTTCCACGCCCGCTCCCAGCGCGCATGCAGTTCGTCCGCCACTACCTGCTGGCCCTGCAGTTCTTCACGCGGCTGCCGGTCACCGGCCGGCTGGCGGGCTGGGTCGGCTACAGCCCGGCGATGCTGCGGGCCAGTGCCGCCCACTTCCCCGGCATCGGCTGGCTGGTGGCGGCGGTCGCTTGCGCCGTCACGGCCGCCAGCTGGCAGGCGCTGGCGGGGCGCGGCCTGGGGCCGCTGGTCGCCGCCGCCCTCGGCACGGTCGCCACCGTGCTGCTGACCGGCGCCTTCCATGAGGACGGCCTGGCCGACACCGCCGATGGCCTGGGCGGCAGCAGCGAACGGGGCCGCGCGCTGGAGATCATGAAGGACTCGCGCATCGGCAGCTTCGGCGCCATCGCGCTGGTCCTGGCCGTGCTGCTCAAGATCGCGCTGCTGGCACTGCTGGGCGAGCGGACGTTGCAGCCCCTGCTGGCAGCCTTGCTCGGCGGGCATGTGCTGTCGCGCCTGCTGCCCCTGCTGCTGGTCGCGACGCTCCCCCACATCGGCGACACCGGCAGCTCCAAGAGCAAGCCGCTGGCGGACCGCATCGCGCCCGGCGCGCTGGCCACGGCCGTAGCGTGGTGCCTGCCGGCGCTGGCCGCCGTCGCCTGGCTGCAAGGCGGCTGGTTTGTGGCATGCGGAACCTTGGCTGCTCTGGCGGCGCTACTCTGGATGGCGCGCCTGTTCCACCGGCGGCTGCACGGTTTCACCGGCGACGGCCTGGGCGCCACGCAGCAGGTCTGCGAGATCGCGTTCTACCTCGGTGCCGCGCTGAGCCTGGGACAGGCCTGATGAAGCTCTGGCTCGTTCGCCACGCCGCGCCGCTGGTCGCGCCCGGCACCTGTTACGGCGCATCCGACGTGGCGGCAGACGCGGCCGGCACACAGGAGGCCGCGCAGCGCTTGGCGCACCTGCTGCCCGCCGGCGTGGCCGTGCGCTGTTCGCCATTGCGCCGCTGCCAGGCCCTGGCCGACCAGCTGCGCCCGCTGCGGCCCGAACTCGAGATCGACACGACCGCGGACCTGGCCGAGATGGACTTCGGCAACTGGGAAGGCCAACCCTGGAACACCATCGGCGCCACGGCGATGGCCGCCTGGACCGACGATTTTGCGCACCACCACCCGGGCGGCGGGGAGTCCGTCACACAGTTGATGCAGCGGGTGGCGCGGGCCTGGCAGGCCACGCTGGCCAGCGGCCGGCCGCAGCACCTGTGGATCACGCACGCCGGCGTCATCAAGGCCACACAGCTGCTGGCTGCCGGGCAGGTGACGGTCACGCGCGCCAGCCAATGGCCTACGGGGTCGCTGGCGTTCGGCGGCTGGACGCTGATCGACACCGCCGAGACGGCGCCGCCAGCACCAGCCGGTTTCAGTTCTTGAGCGGCGGAAGTTCCAGCGTCACCGTGGCCGGTGCATCCACGCGCGGGGCCAGCACGGCACGCCGGGCGTCGACCGAGCGCAGCACCAGCCCCTGCTCGATCTCGGCGCCGACGCGGTAGGGCTTCGCCGGCTTGCCATCGACGGCGATCAGCGCCGCGCCACCCTGCCGGCGGTCGGCGACCACGCCGGTCAACACGAAGCGGCTCGGCGCCTGCAGGGCCGGTGTCATGGCCACGGCCATCGGCGTGGCGCCCAGCAGCCGGGCAATCGTCGTCGGATCGGACGGCGCCGCGGCCGGCTCGGCCAGCGGCGCCGCCACCATCCCGCCCGACGGCGCGCTCAGGCGCATGGCCCAGTACGCGACGCTGGCGGCGGCCAGCGCCCACACGAGCAGGGTCACGGCGCGCGGCCACGCACGGCCGCCCGGAACGGTGCCTGGAAATGCGCTGGAATCGTTGTGCAACATGCGACGATTATCATGGAACGCCTTGCGACCCCCGCCCCTTCGAGCTTCCATGAACATCCTGTCCCGAACCCGCCCGAGCCTGCGCCAGGCCGGCTTCACCCTGATCGAACTGATGGTGGTGCTGGTCATCATCGGCGTGCTGGCGGCCCTGATCGTCCCCAACGTGCTCGACCGCGCCGACGACGCGCGCAGCACGGCCGCCAAGACCGACGTCAACAACCTCGTGCAGGCACTGAAGCTGTACCGCCTGGACAACCAGCGTTATCCCACGGCCGAGCAGGGCCTGCAGGCGCTGCTGACCAAGCCCACCACCAACCCGATGCCGCCGAACTGGAAGCCGTATCTCGAAAAGCTGCCCAACGACCCCTGGAACCGGCCCTACCAATACCTCAACCCCGGCATCAAGGGCGAGATCGACGTGATGTCCTTCGGCGCCGACGGCCAGGCCGGTGGCGAGGGCAAGAATGCGGACATCGGCTCCTGGCAGTAGCCGCGGCTTCACGCTGCTGGAGCTGATGGTCGTGGTGGCCATCATCGCGATGGCCAGCGCGGGTGTCGGTTTCGCGTTGCGCGATTCGTCCGATGCACTGCTCGAGCGCGAAGCCCAGCGCCTGGCCATGCTGTTCGAGGCCGCACGCGCCCAGTCGCGCGCCAGCGGTGTGCCGGTGCGCTGGCGCGTGGTCGAACAGGGGTTTCGTTTCGACGGCGCCGTGCGCGGCTCCCTGCCCGAGGCCTGGATGAACAGCGACACCGTCGTGCCCGCGCAATCGACCGTGCTGCTCGGCCCCGAGCCCATCATCGGCCCGCAGGAGCTGGTGCTGCGCGCGGCCAGCCATCCGCAGTCCGCGTTGCGCGTCACCACCGATGGCGTGCGGCCGTTCTCGGTGCAGCCCTTGACGGCCCCGCAATGAACACACGGCCGCCCCGGCGCGCAGCGCCCGGCTTCACCTTGATCGAGGTGCTGGTCGCCCTGGGTATCGTCGCCACGGCGCTGATCTCGGGGCTGCAGGCCAGCAATGCGCTGACCTCCAACGCGCTGCGGCAATCCGACGTGCTGCTCGGTGGGCTGTGCGCCGAGAACGAACTGGTGCACATGCGCCTGTCGAGCCAGATGCCCAGCGTGGGCGACAGCGACCAGCGCTGCGAGCAGGCCGGCCGCGTGTTCAACGTCAAGCTGACGGTGCGCCCTACGCCAAACCCCAGCTTCCGCCGCGTCGACGCACAGGTCTTCGATGGCGACGCACCCCTGCTGCGCATCTCCACCGTGGTCGGCAGATACTGACATGCGCCGCGCAAATGGTTTCACGCTGGTCGAGCTGCTGGTCGCGCTGGTGGTGATGGCGCTGCTGGCCGTGCTCAGCTGGCAGGGCCTCGACGGCATGGCGCGCACGCAGACCCGCACGCGCGAGCGGGCCGACGAGGTGCTGGCGTTCCAGGCCGGCATCGGCCAGTGGGTCGCCGATCTCGACGCGGTGCTGCAGCTGCCGCAGGTGCCCGGCATCGACTGGGACGGCCGCGGCCTGCGCATCGTGCGGCGTAGCACCGGCATCGATGCCGATGGCCCCTGGGTCGTGGCCTGGACGCGGCGCGAGGTCGGGGGGGTGCCGCAATGGCTGCGCTGGCAGTCGCCCCCGCTGCACTCCAGCGCCGAACTGCTGCAGGCGTGGGAACGGGCTGCCGTCTGGGCGCAGAACCCAAGCGACGACGATCGCCGGCGCGAGGTGGCGATCACGCCGCTGACCGACTGGCGCATCTACTACTACCGCAGCAACGCCTGGACCAACCCGTTGTCGAGCGGCGCCACGCAGGCAACCGGGACGGCTGCGGCCAGCACCGCCAGCCTGCCCGACGGCGTGCGGCTGGTGCTGACCCTGCCGGACGGCATGGCCCTGTCCGGCAACATCACGCGCGACTGGATCCGGCCCACGGCCGGCGGAGGCAAGTCGTGAGGCCACGGCAGCGCCATCCACTTCAGCGCGGCGCCGCGCTGCTGATGGCCATGCTCACCGTGACCCTGGTCGCCACCTTCGCAGCCGCCGCGCTGTGGCAGCAGTGGCGCAGCATCGAGGTCGAGACCTCCGAGCGCGCCCGCGCACAGGCCGGCTGGGTACTGACCGGCGCGCTCGACTGGGCCCGGCTGATCCTGCGCCAGGACGCCAATGCCGGCGGCGCCGACCATCTGGCCGAACCCTGGGCCGTGCCGCTGCAGGAGTCGCGGCTGTCGACCTTTCTCGCGGCCGACAGCAACAGCACGGCCGACAACGCCGACGATGCGCCCGAAGCCTTCCTGTCCGGCCAGATCATCGACCTGCAGTCGCGCCTGAACGTCAACAACCTGGTCCAGGACGGCAAGCTGTCCGAGGTGTCGCTGCCGGCTTTCCGGCGCCTGTTCGAACTGCTGAACCTGCCGCCGCAGGAGCTGCTGACGATGGCCGAGAACCTGCGGCTGGCCACGCTGTCCACCGGCGCCGGCAGCGACGCCCCGCTGTTGCCGCAGCGGGTCGAGCACCTGCGCTGGCTCGGCCTCTCCCCGGCCACGCTGCGTGTGCTGCAGGCCTATGTCACCGTGCTGCCGACACGCACCACGGTCAACCTCAACACCGCCAGTGCCGAGGTGATCGCCGCCAGCGTGCCGGGGCTGGACCGGGCCGATGCGCAACGGCTGGTGGCCGCGCGCGCCAACAACTACTTCCGCAGCGTGGCCGCGGCGGGCACGCTGCTGAACCTGCCCGCAGGCCAGATCAGCGAGGCCGAACACTCGATCAAGTCCGACTATTTCGAAGTCATCGGGCGGCTGCGCATCGAACAGACCTTCATCGCGGAGCGCTCGCTGGTGCGGCGCAACGGGCTGGTCGTTACCACGCTGTGGCGCGAGCGGACCGCGGTCGACCCGGCGCGATGAGGCCATTGCCGCCGCCGGCCGCCACTGACCCGCGGCCGACATATCACCTCTCTACAATGCCCGATCACCCCCGAACATGAGCACACTGATCGTCGTCCTTCCGCTGGAGTCGCCCGGCGCGGCCACACCGCTGGAATACCTGCTCATGCCCGATGGCCGCACCCCGGCCGCGCATGACCGGGCCGCGGCGGCGCTGCTGCCGTCCGCCAGCGAGGTCGTGGCACTGGTGCCTGCACAGGCCTTGTCGTGGCACAGGGTCGAGTTGCCGCGCGGCACGCTGGGCCGCGGTGCACTCGGCGGTGCACCCGGGGCGCCACGCCTGCGCGCGGTGCTCGAAGGCCTGCTCGAGGACAAGCTGCTCGACGAACCCGGCGACGTGCACTTCGCGCTGCAGCCCGGCGCCCAGGCGCAGACCGCGATCTGGGTCGCCAGCTGCCGCCGCGACTGGCTGCGCGGCGCGCTGGCGCTGCTCGAAACCGCCGGCCGGCGCGTGTTGCGCGTGGTGCCCGAGCTGGCACCCGCCGAAGCGGAACGCCTGCACGTCATCGGCAGCGCCGACCAGCCCCAGCTCGCCTACAGCGGCCCCGACGGCGCCTGCGTGCTGCCGTTCGGCGCGGCATCGGTGGCCTGGGCCACGGCCCGCGCCGAAACGCCGGACAGCCTCGACATCACCGCCGAGCCGGCGCTGGCGGCCTTCGCCGAGCAGGCGCTGGGGCGCCCGATCCCGCTGCAGCAGGGCACCGACCGCTGGCTGCAGGCCGCGGCCACGCCGTGGGACCTGGCGCAGTTCGACCTTGCCAATTCCGACCGCAGCCGCGCCTGGAAACACGCCGCCGGCCAGGCCCGGGCGCTGTGGCACGCACCGCAGTGGCGCGCCGCGCGCTGGGGTGCCGCCGCGGTGGTGGCGACGCATCTGGTCGGCCTCAACGCCTGGGCCTGGAAGGAATCGGGCGCGCTGGCCGCCAAACGCGCCGCCGTGAACACCACGCTGACCAGCACCTTCCCCGGCGTCAAGGTCGTGATCGATGCGCCGGTGCAGATGGAACGCGAGATCGCCTTGCTGCGCCAATCGGCCGGCGCCTATTCGCCGCGCGATTTCGAGGCGATGCTGAGCGCCGTCGGCAGCGCGGCGCCACCCGAGCAGACGGTGCAGGCCGTCGAATTTTCGGCCGGCGAACTGCGGCTGAAGGGCATCGAGCTGAACGCCGCCGCCAGCGCCGACCTGAACAAGAAACTGCAGGCTGCGGGCCTGCGCGCACAGGCCGATGGCGACCGCTGGCTGGTCCGGCCGTACACCGGCCCGGGGGCGGCGCCATGAACGCGCGCGCCCTGCTTCGCCAGCGCTGGGACGCGCTGGCACCGCGCGAACGCACCGCCGTGGCCGCCGCAGTCACGCTGGTCGTGCTGGCGCTGGTCTGGTGGGTGCTGCTCGGCCCGGCCGTGCAGACGCTGCGCGCCGCCGAAGGCCAGCACCAGCAGATCGACGCGCAACTGCAGACCGTGCGCCGCATGCAGGCAGAGGCGCTGGCCCTGCAGAGCCAGCCCAGGATGGGCTACGACGACGCCTTGCGCGCGCTCGAGACTTCGGTGAAGCAGCGCCTGGGCGCCAGCGGCCAGCTCAGCGTGGTCGGCGAGCGCGCCACGGTCACGCTGAAGGCCGCACCCGCCGACGCGCTGGCACGCTGGCTGACGCAGGCACGCGTCAACGCCCGCGCGCTGCCGTCCGAGGCACGCCTGACCCGCAGCGCCGGTGTGGCCGCCACGGCGCCCGCCACCTGGGACGGCACGCTGGTGCTGACCCTGCCGCCGCGCTGAGCCGCAGCCCCTTTCGTCGTTCCGTCGCCGTGGCCCGATCGCGCTCCAACCCCGTCGAACGCACGCCGTGGGCGTGGGCCGTCGCGGGTGCCTGCATCGGCCTGCTGACCAGCGTGCTGCTGTTCGCGCCGGCGCACTGGCTGGCCGCGGCCATCGCCGGCGCCAGCGACGGGCGGGTGCTGCTGCAGGAGCCGCGTGGCACGGTCTGGGACGGCTCGGCCCAGTTGGTGTTTGCCGGCGGCACCGGCAGCCGCGACGCCACCGCCTTGCCCGGGCGCCTGCGCTGGCGTCTGCGCCCGACAGGCAGCGGCGCCAGCGCCGACCTGCACGCCGATTGCTGCACGCAGCAGCCCTGGTTGCTGACCGTGCGCCCGCGCTGGACCGGCGCCCAGCTGGCCGTGGCCGACGCCGCCTCGCTGTGGCCGGCCTCGCTGCTGTCCGGCCTGGGCACGCCGTGGAACACCGTGCAACCCGAAGGCCAGCTGGCGCTGTCCACGCAGGGGCTGCAGCTCGAATGGGTGTCCGGCCGGCTGCTGCTGTCGGGCCGGGCGCAGCTCGAGGCCCGCGACATGTCCTCGAAGCTATCGACGCTCAAGCCGATGGGCAGCTACCGCATCACCGTCGCCGGTGCCGGCGACGGCGGCCCGGCCAGCCTGCAGATCGCCACCATCGACGGCAGCCTGCAGTTGAACGGCAGCGGACAATGGGTCGGATCGCGGCTGCATTTCGATGGTGTGGCCCAGGCCGCCCCGGACCGCGTGGACGCGTTGTCCAATCTGCTCAGCATCATCGGGCGCCGCGATGGTGCGCGCTCTATCATCAAAGTCGGCTAGCCGCGAGTGCGAACCATGAATGCCGCCCAGCACACTGCCTCCCCGAACGCCAACAGGTCCAACCGCATGACACTCCCCCGTTCCCACCGCCTGCGCGCGGCTGCCTGCGCGGCGGCACTCGCCGTGCCGTGCGCGAGCCCGGTTCTCCTGGCCCAGGTCCTGCCCGCCCCCGGCGCGTCCGCGGCGCCCGGTGCCGTGGTGGCGCCGACGCCGGTGCCCTACACCCCTCCGTTCAGCACGCCGCAGGCCATCCCGGTGCCCGGCGCCCCGGCCCCCGCCGCAACCGGTGGCGCGTCGACGCTCAGCATCACGCCCTCCGGCACGCGCCGCGGCGACCCGGTCACGCTGAACTTCGTCAATGCCGACATCGAGGCCGTCGCGCGCACGATGTCGACCATCACCGGCCGCAGCGTGGTGGTGGATCCGCGCGTCAAGGGCACGCTCAACCTGTCGACCGAGCGGCCGGTGCCGCCGGCCGTGGCCTATGGCCAGTTTCTCGCCACGCTGCGGCTGCAGGGCTTCACCGTCGTCGAGACGGGCGGCCTCGACAAGGTCGTGCCCGAGGCCGATGCCAAGCTGCAGGGCGGGCCCGTCTCGGTCAGCGACGGCAGCGGCGCCACGGTGCCCGGCGGCAACCAGATCGTCACGCAGATCTTCAAGCTGAACTACGAGTCCGCCAACAACCTGGTACCGGTGCTGCGCCCGCTGATCAGCCCCAACAACACGATCAACGCGAACCCCGGCAACAACTCGCTGGTGATCACCGACTACGCCGACAACCTGCGGCGCATCGAACGCATCGTCGCCGCGCTCGACGTGTCGAACGCGACCGACCTCGAGATCATCCCGCTGCGCCACGCGATCGCCAACGACCTGGTGCCTCTGCTGACCCGCCTGCTGGAGCCGGGCGGCACGGCACCGGCCGCCGGCCAGGCCGACACCTCCTACCGCACCACGCTGCTGGCCGAGCCGCGCAGCAATGCGGTGGTCGTGCGCTCGGCCAATGCCGCACGCATGAACCTGGTGCGCTCGCTGGTCGCCAAGCTCGACCAGCCCACCGCCGCCGGCGTGAACGGAGCGGCCGGCAACATCTACGTCGTCTACCTGAAGAACGCAGACGCCACCAAGCTGGCCACCACCTTGCGCGCCGCGATGAGCGGCGAGTCGCGCGGTGGCATCGGCGGCAGCACCGGCAGCACGCCCAGCGGACTCAGCAACCCGTTGACCACGACCTCGACGAGCAGCAGCTCCAGCACCAGCGGGCTGTCCGGCAGCACCACGGGCAGCACCGGCAGCCTGGGCGGCGCGCAGAACAACCAGCCGTCGACCGGCGGCCAGATCCAGGCCGACCCGTCGACCAATTCGCTGATCATCACCGCGCCCGAGCCGCAGTACCGGCAACTGCGCGCGGTGATCGACCGGCTCGACGGCCGCCGCGCCCAGGTGCTGGTGGAAAGCCTGATCGTCGAAGTCAATGCCGAGAAGGCGGCCGAGTTCGGCATCCAGTGGCAGGCGCTGCTGGGCGGCGGCACCAGCCTGGGCGCGATTGGCACCAACTTTGCCGTAGGCGGCACCAACATCTTCAGCATTTCGCCCAGCCTGCTCACGGGCGGCACCTCGACGAGCTCGCAGACATCGCTACCTTCCACGGGGGGCAACCTGGGCTACGTCTACCAGAAGAACGGCAACAGCATCCTCGGTTTCCTGGCGCGCTTCCTGGAGAGCCAGGGTGACGGCAACGTGCTGTCCACGCCCAACCTGCTGACACTGGACAACGAAGAGGCCAAGATCGTCATCGGCGAGAACGTGCCCTTCGTGACCGGCTCCTACACCAACAACAACACCAGCAATGGTTCGGTCAACCCGTTCACCACGGTCGAGCGCAAGGACGTGGGCCTGACGCTGCGCGTGCGGCCGCAGATCAGCGAGAACGGCGCGGTCAAGATGGTGATCTACCAGGAAACCTCGGCCGTGAAGTCCGGCACCGAGGCCAACGCCAACGGCCCCACGACCACCAAGCGCGCCATCGAGTCCACGGTGACGGTGGACGACGGCGCCATCGTTGTGCTCGGCGGCCTGCTGCAGGACCAGTACTCCGGCAACCAGGAAAAGGTGCCGGGCGTCGGCGACGTGCCCTTCTTCGGCAACCTGTTCAAGAGCGAAGCACGCAAGCGCAGCAAGACCAACCTGATGGTGTTCCTGCGGCCGGTGGTCGTGCGCGACGCGCTGGCGGCCGAGAAACTCTCGATGGACCGCTACGACCTGATGCGCGTGGGCCAGCAGCAGGCCCAGCCCCAGCCGAGTTCGGTGGTGAAGGTGAACGAAGCGCCGGTGCTGCCGGAACTGCCCGCACGCGCCGGTGCGACAGCGGTGCCTGTGCCCGCGCCGATGCTGGCCCCGTCCACCAACCTGCGGACCGAAACGCCGCCCGCGCGGTAGCAGCCCGATGCGCCATCCCCTGCCCTATGCGTTCGCCCGCACCCAGCAGTTGCTGCTGGAAGACGAGCTGGGCGACATGACCCTGTGGCTGCACCCAGCCTCACCGGCCGCCGGTGTGGCCGAGGTGCTGCGCAAGCATGCGGTGCGCCGTGTCGAGTCGCTGCCGCAGGCGGCCCTGGTCCAGCGCATCAGCGCGGCCTACGCACAGGGCGAGTCGAACGCCGCCGCCGTGGTCAGCGAGGTCGAGAGCGATGCCGACCTGTCGCGCATGATGCAGGAGCTGCCGGCCGTCGAAGACTTGCTCGAGACCTCGGACGACGCGCCCATCATCCGCATGCTGAACGCGCTGCTGACGCAGGCCGCGCGCGATGGCGCGAGCGACATCCACATCGAGCCCTACGAACGGCATTCGAGCGTGCGGTTCCGCGTCGACGGCGGGCTGCGTGAAGTGGTGCAGCCCAACCGTGCGCTGCACGCGGCGCTGATCTCGCGCCTGAAGATCATGGCCGAACTCGACATCTCCGAAAAGCGCCTGCCGCAGGACGGGCGCATCAGCCTGCGCATCGGCACCCGCGCGGTCGACGTGCGTGTGAGTACCTTGCCCAGCGCGCACGGCGAACGCGCCGTGCTGCGGCTGCTCGACAAGTCGGAGTCGCGCATCAGCCTGGAGTCGGTCGGCATGCAGGGCGATGCGCTGCTCCACCTCGAGAGCCTGATCGCGCAGCCGCACGGCATCATCCTCGTGACCGGGCCCACCGGCTCGGGCAAGACCACCACGCTGTACGCCGCGTTGAGCCGGCTCGACGCCAGCCGCGGCAACATCATGACGGTGGAAGACCCGATCGAGTACGAGCTGCCCGGCATCGGCCAGACGCAGGTCAACGCCAAGATCGACCTCACGTTCGCGAAGGCGCTGCGCGCGATCCTGCGGCAGGACCCGGACGTGATCATGATCGGCGAGATCCGCGATTTCGAGACCGCGCAGATCGCGATCCAGGCCTCGCTCACCGGCCACCTGGTGCTGGCCACGCTGCACACCAACGATGCAGCCAGCGCCGTGACGCGGCTCACCGACATGGGCGTCGAGCCGTTCCTGCTGAGCTCGTCGTTGCTCGGCGTGCTGGCCCAGCGGCTCGTACGCAAGCTGTGCACCGTGTGCGCCGGCAAGGGCTGCGACGCCTGCGGCCACACCGGTTATCTCGGCCGGACGGGCGTGTTCGAGTTGCTGGTGGCCGACGACGCGATCCGCGCCCAGGTGCACAACCGCGCGGCCGAGGCCGACATCCGCACCGCGGCGCAGCGCGCCGGCATGACACTGATGCGCGAGGACGGCGAACGCCTGGTCCAGGCCGGCATCACCTCGCGCGAAGAACTGGTGCGCGTGACCCGAGACTAGGGCTTCAGAACCGATGCCCGCCTACGCATTCGAAGCCGTCGACGCCGACGGGCAGGCCCGCAAGGGTGTGCTCGAGGCCGACACCGCGCGCGCCGCCCGCAGCATGCTGCGCGCGCAGGCGCTGGTGCCGCTGCAGGTCGAGCCGGTGGGCGCCGGCCTGGCACAGACCGCCGAGCAGGCCCGCGCCGGCAGCCGGCCGCTGTTCGCCGGGCGTATCTTCAAACCGATGGGCCTGTCGATCTGGACGCGCCAGCTGGCGGGCCTGGTGTCGTCCGGCCTGCCGCTCGAACGCGCCCTGACCGCATTGACCGACGAGGCCGAAGACGAGCGCCAGCGCCATCTGCTGGCCGGCCTGCGGTCCGAGGTCAATGCCGGTTCGTCCTTCGCCAAGGCGCTGAGCCAGCACCCGAAGGAGTTCTCGCCGATCTACACCGCGGTGATCGGCGCCGGCGAGCAGACCGGCCACCTGGGCCTGGTGCTGGAGCGCCTGGCCGACGATCTGGAAGCGCAGCAGGAACTCAAGTCGAAGCTGATCGGCGCGTCGCTGTACCCGGCCATCGTCACGCTGGTGGCGATCGTCATCGTGATGTTCCTGGTCGGCTACGTCGTGCCGCAGGTGGCCAACGTGTTCGCCGGCACCAAACGTGCGCTGCCGTTCCTCACGGTCGCGATGCTGGCGATCAGCGGCGTGGTGCGCCACCACGGCTGGTGGATCCTGCTGCTGCTGGTGTTCGGTGCCGTGCTGGGCCGCCTGGCCTTGCGCAACGAAGGCACGCGGATGCGCTTCGACGCCGGCGTGCTGCGCCTGCCGATGATCGGCAAACTGGCCACCGGCTACAACGCCGCACGTTTCACCAGCACGCTGGCGATGCTGGCCGCGGCCGGCGTGCCGATCCTGCGCGCCCTGCAGGCCGCGGCCGAGACGCTGGGCAACCGCGCGATGCGCGCCGATGCGCTGGACGCGCTGGTGCTGGTGCGCGAAGGCGCGCCGCTGGCCTCGGCGATGGCGCAGAAGAAACGTTTTCCCGGCCTGGTCGCGATGTTTGCGCGCCTGGGCGAGCAGACCGGCCAGTTGCCGACGATGCTGCAGCGGGCAGCCACGCAGATCGGCGCTGAAGTGCAGCGCCGTGCGATGGCGCTGGCCACCATCCTCGAGCCGCTGCTGATCGTGGTGATGGGCTTGGTGGTGATGCTGATCGTGCTCGCGGTCCTTCTGCCGATCATCCAGCTGAACCAGTTCGCGAGATGACACTCTCCCCCAGTCTGCGCGCACTGCGTGTCGCTCCGCCAACCCCCTTCCGGGGGCGGCGTGGCCGCTCCGGGCGGCCGAGCGCGGCACGCCCGCGCATGACCCGGCCGCGTCGTGCGCAGGCCATGCAAGCCTGACGGGAATCGGGTATGTCGGTCACCCTTGACAACAAGCTGGTCGTCGCGATCTCGTCGCGGGCGCTGTTCAACCTCGAAGAGGAGAACCGGCTGTTCGACGCTGGCGACCCCGAGGCCTACATGCGCCTGCAGTTCGAGCGGCTCGACATTCCCGCGGCGAAGGGGGTGGCGTTCTCGCTGGTCGAAAAGCTATTGGCCTTCAACGATGCCGAGACCCAGCGCGTCGAGGTGGTCATGCTGTCGCGCAACGACCCGGTCAGCGGCATGCGCATCTTCCGCTCGGTGCGCTCGGCCGGCATCAAGTTGGAGCGCGGCGTGTTCACGCAGGGGCGCGATCCGTTCGGTTACCTGCGGCCGTTGCGTGCCCACCTGTTCCTGTCGGCCAACGAACAGGACGTGCGCGAAGCGCTGACGCTGGGGTTTCCCGCAGCACGCGTGCTGACCGAATCGACCCAGGCCGGCACCACCTACCCCGACGAGGTGCGCATCGCCTTCGACGGGGACGCCGTGCTGTTCAGCGACGAAGCCGAGCAGGTGTTCCAGGCCCATGGCCTCGACGCCTTCCAGTTGCACGAGACCGACAAGGCCGCGCTGCCGCTGCCCGACGGCCCGTTCAAACCCCTGCTCGCCGCCCTGCACCGGCTGCAGCAGGCCGGCACCTCGCGCATGCGCATCCGCACCGCACTGGTCACGGCGCGCAGCGCACCGGCGCACGAGCGCGCGATCCGCACGCTGATGAACTGGAACATCGCGGTCGACGAGGCGATGTTCCTCGGCGGCCTGCCCAAGGGCGAGTTCCTGCGCGAGTTCGAGCCCGATTTCTTCTTCGACGACCAGACCGGCCATGTGCGGGCCGCGGCACAGCACGTGCCGGCGGGGCATGTCAGCAGCGGGGTGTCGAACCGCGGCTGAGTCGAGGCTACGGCCTCAATCCAGCTTGAAGCCGGCCGCGTCGATCACCTTCTTCCAGGCCACCGTCTCGCTGCGCAGGAACTGGTTGGTCTGCGCCGGCGTGCCACCGGTCGACTGCAGGCTGTTGGCGTCGAGCAGCTTCTTCACCTCGGGGTTCTGCACCGCCGCGGCGATCTCGCGCGAAAAACGTTCGGTGATCGCGGCCGGCACCTTGCTCGATCCAATGACCGCGATCCAGCCATAGGTCTCGAGTTCGGGGTAACCGGCTTCGGCGATGGTCGGCACGTCGGGCAGGATCGGCGAGCGGCGGTCGCCGGTCAGGGCCAGCGCCTTCAGCTTGCCGGTCTTCACGTTCTGCTCGGACAGCAGCAGCGTGTCGAAGGTCACCGCCAGCCGCCCCTCGAAAAGGTCGGCCATCGCCGCACTGTTGCCGCGGTAGGGCACATGGGTGAAGGGTGCGCCCAGCCGTGTCGCCAGCCGCTCCATCGACAGGTGCGTGAGCGAACCCTGGCCCGAACTCGCGTAGTTCATCTTGGCCGGGTTGGCCTTGGCATAGGCGGCCAGGCCGGCCAGGTTGTCGACCGGCAGGGTGCCGCTGGCGATCAGCAGCATCGGGTACTTGCCGAGCATCGACACGCCGGTGACCGCCGACTCGTCGTAGGGCAGCTTGGTATAGAGCGACGGGTTCAGTGCGTGCGCGGCCAGCACCACGCCGAAGGTATAGCCGTCGGGCGCGGCCGTGGCCACCGCCTTGGTCATCACCATGCCGTTGCCGCCGGGGCGGTTCTCCACCACGACCGGCTGGCCGATGCGGACCGCAACCTCCTGCATCACGCGGCGCGCCACCGCATCGGTCGGGCCACCGGCGCCCACCGACACCAGCACCTGGATCGGCCGGGTCGGGTAGGCCTCGTCAGCCGCCTGCGCCACGACCGACGTGAGGCCGATGGTGAGCGCTGCCACCAGCGTTGTCAGACTTTTCGTCATTTGTCTCTCTCCTTGTTGTGAGGGCGTCGCGCGACGCGCCGATGCAGATTCAACGGTGGCCGGCAGTGGCCTTCGCAAAACGCTCCTGGTAGGGGATTACCGGCAGGTCCAGCGGCACCTCGACCTCGAACTCCAGCACCTGCTGCGCCATCGCCTTGGCCAGCGGGTCGAGCCGCGGCGACGCCATCTGGCCGCCGCGCAGGGCGTCGTGGAACAGCAGATTGATCGCGTCGATGCCGGGCACGTCGAAGATCTGCACCACCGGTGCGTCGGGCCGGTCGAACACATGGTTCATGAACGCGCCCAGGCGTTCGGGCGTCAGCGCCCGCTTGATCCAGTGCAGGTAGTCGGGCTGGCGCGCCACCACGGCCATCATGAAACGGTTGCCCTTGTCGCCGCTGCGGCCCCAGGCCAGGTCGACCAGGCGCAGTGTGCGCATCGGCTGGCCGGCCGCCGCGGCACGGTCGACAGGTTTTGCCAGCGCACGCGTGCCGTCGGCAGCGCCGCCGCCTTGCCAGGCGGCCACCGAGAACTGGCGGCCTCCGAAGTCGACCTGGGGCACGATCTTCGCCTTCGGCGCGAGGAACGAGAACACCCGCATCATCGGGAACACCGTCGGCCGCCCGCCGTGCCAGCCGGTGCTGCCGGGTGCCATCGACGTGGTGGGCGACAGCGCGTCCATCGCCAGCAGGTCGAGCGCATCGCGCTGCGGATGGTCGACCACGATGCGGGCGATCACCTCGCGGCTGTCGACCGGCCGCGCATTGGCCCCGTACGAAGCCTCGAGCCCCAGCAGTTCGATGTGCTGATTGGTGAACGGCGCAAAACCCCGCGCCGCCGCCTCGCGCGCATTGCGGGCCAGCAGGGCCTCGGCCTGGCGCTGCGCCTTCTCGCGCGCATGCATGCCGACCACCGGCAGCACCACGATGCAGCGGTAGCCGTCCTGCAGGGTGGCGCAGACCTTGTAGTCGTCGGTCGGTCTGCGGCCGATGACGCCCGTCACCTCGACCCGGTCGGGCCCGATCTCGCGCACCCTCACCTGGGTGAAGTCGCAGACCGCGTCGGGCACGATGTAGTTGGCCGGGTCGTCCACCTCGTACAGCAACTGCTCGCAGACCGTGCCGCGGCTGACGATGCCGCCGGTGCCGGCAGGCTTGGTGACGACCATGCGGCCGTCCTCGAAACACTCGACCACCGGGTAACCGATGTTCGACCAGTCGCCGCCGTCGAACCAGTCGGTGTAGGTGCCGCCGGTGATCTGCGCGCCGCACTCGATCAGGTGGCCGGCGGTCGTGCCCTGCGCCATGCGCATCGGGTCGGTGGCCGACCAGCCGAAGGCATGCATCAGCGGCCCCAGCGCCAGCGCGCTGTCGACGATGCGGCCGGTGACCACGATGTCGGCGCCGAGCGCCAGCGCCTGGGCGATCGGCACGCCGCCGAAGTAGGCGTTGGCGCTCATCAGCCGCTCGGGCATCGGCCGGCCGGTGAACATCTCCGCGGCCTGGAAGTCGGCGATGCGCGGCAGGATGTCGTCGCCGCTGACCACGGCGACCTGCAAATCCAGCCCCAGCTCGGCCACCAGCGCGCGCACCGATGCGCCGCAGGCCTGCGGGTTCAGCCCACCGGCGTTGGCCACGATGCGGATGCCCTTGGCGGCGATCTCGCGCAGGTTCTGCCGCAGCACCACGTTGACGAAATCGGCGGCATAACCGCCACGGTCCGGGCTCTTGGCCCGCGAGCGCGCCAACACCGACAGCGTGACCTCGGCGAGGAAGTCGTAGACGATGTAGTCGAGCCCCGGCACCGCGAGCAGCTGCGCGGTGGCGTAGGCGGTGTCGCCCAGAAAAGCACTCGCGCCGCCGATCCTGATCGGCTGCCGTGCGTCGGTCATGCGGTCTCCTTGTGGCAAGCGGGCGGGCGACCATCGCCGCCCGCATCTGCCCGATCGTAGAAGCCCGCGAAGGCCGCACCTTCGTCCGAACGGACTATTTTTGCTACTCGATCAGACGGTGCTGGCGCGCGATGGCAACCGCGCTGGTGCGGCTGCTGGCGTGCAGCTTGGCGTTGATGTTGCGCAGGTGCGCCTTGACCGTGGTCTCGGACACGAACAGGCGCGTGGCGATGTCGGCGTTGCGCAGACCATCGGCCAGCAGATGCAGCACGCCGAGCTCGCGCTTGGTCAGTGTCTCCAGCGGCACGCCGCTCCGGTGTGCCGGCGCGGCGCCCTGGAACGCTTCCTTCAGTTCGGCCACGAAGCGCGGCAACACGCCCGCACTGCCCGCCCCTGGCGACGCCAGCCAGACCACGAACAGCGCGGCCATCGCCGGGCCTTCGTCGAGGAAGGCGCGCAGGAAACCTTCGTGCGCGGCATCGCGCAGCACCTCGCCCAGGGCCTGCAGTGCGGCGCGCGCCTTGCCGCTGGCCTGCAGGCCCAGCGCCAGCAGGATACGGATGCGCAGCGCACGGCGCAGCCGCTGGGCGGCCACGGCGTCGCGCAGCAGGCGGCGCAGGGACAAGAGCGCCTCCGCCAGGTCCGCGCCCCCGCCGTGGATGGCGAGCCGCGCGGCCATCAGTTCCGCAAGGTCGACATCGGTCATGAACATCGACGCGTTGCCGCGCACGACGTTGCCGAATGCCAGCGTCGCCCGCTGCAGCGCCAGCCGCGCGGCCGCTTCATCACCGCCATGCCAGTGCAGCCAGGCGCGTTCCAGCCAGGCCGCCGCGATCACGCGGGGCATCGCCACGTCGCGGCCGATCTCCTCGAGGTCGGCCAGATGCCGCAAGGCCAGTTCGCGGTCGCCGCCGAGGGTGGCGATGCGGGCCGACAGCGTGTGGCTCAGCACCAGCGCATCGGGCGCGCCGTTCTCCTTCATGTAGGGCAGGCTCTCGGCCAGCAGGCGCTGGGCTTCGTCGGTCTTGCCGGTCTCGTACAGCGCCACGGCCAGCAGCACCGACACCGTGGCGCGGCCATGGCCGGCCTGGCGTACCTGGCCGCGCTCGGCGCCGAACGCATCGAAGGCCAGCGGCCGCAGGCGCGTGAGCGCGTTGCCGAGCCGGCCCTGCACCAGGTCGATGGCGGCCTCCAGGTAGTCGGCCACCGCGCGGCTGAAGCTCGCCTGCGTCAACGAATGCCGCTGCAGCGCACGCGACAGGATCTGCCGCGCGTCGTCGTAGCGGTGCCGCGCGATCATGCAATACGCGAGGATGTTGGCCAGCACGCCGTACTGGAAGGCCTCGTCGGCCGGCAGGCTGTCGATGTGCTGCGCCGCGGCGACCTGGCTTTCGTCCATGCGGTCCGACATCGACAGCGCCAGGCAGCGGATGGTCTGCGCCTCGCTGGCGAAGCTGCTGGCGCCGCTGCCCGCGATGGCGGCCACGCAGCGCATCGCCTCGGGGTAGCGGCGGTTCAGCACCAGTGTCCAGGCCTCGATCAGCCGCAGCCGCGGAAAGCGCTGCAGCTCTTCGTCGGGCAGCTTGTGCAGCCAGCGCGCCAGCAGCCGCACCCGGCCCTGGGCCAGCAGCGCGTCGGCCTGCTGCGCGATCAGTTCGGCCGCAGGCGCGTGGGACTGGCCGGCGATCAGGTGGTCGATGGCCGGCACCGGGCGCTGCTCGGCCAGGTACCAGACGGCGGCACGCCGGTGCAGCTCGGCCAGCCGCCCGGGCTGCGCACGTTCGAGCCGGTAACGCAGGAAGCCGGCAAACAGGCTGTGGTACCGGTACCAGCGTCGCTCGGTGTCCAGCGGCAGGATGAACAGGTTGGCGCGCTCGAGTTCGTCGAGCATCGCGCGGCTGTCGCCGCTCTGGCGCACGGCATCGCACAGCGGCGCGCTGATCTGCGGCAGCACGCTGGTCTCGAGCAGGAACGACTGCAGGCCGGCATCGAGCCGCGCCATGATGTCTTCGGCAAGATACTCGGCCAGCGCGCTGTTGGAGCCGGTGAAGCTGGCGATGAAGCCGGCCCGGTCGCGGTGGTTGGCCAGCGACAGCGCCGCCAGATGGATCGCCACCGGCCAGCCCTCGGTGCGCTGCTGCAGCGCGGCCAGTTCGTCGTCGGCGATCTCCAGCGTGTGTTTGTCGCGCAGCAGGCCGCCGGTTTCCTCCAGCGAGAAGCGCAGCTCGGCGGCGCCGATCTGCAGCAGCACGCCATGCGCGCGCAGCCGGCCCAGGCCGATCTCGGGCAAGGTGCGCGAGCCGATCACCACATGGCAGCCGGGCCCCAGGCCGGCGATCATCTGCTGCAGCAGTTGCAGCGAGGTGGCGCTCTGCAGGGACTCGAACTCGTCGAGGAACAGCACCAGCGGGCGCGGGCGCGGCGCCGCCAGCAGGTCGCGGCCCGTGGCCGCTGCCTGGGCGGTGGAAGCCTTGCGGCCGGTGACCCGCGCCAAGCCCGCATCCAGGTGCGTGACCAGGCGGTCGACATCGTTGTCGGCGGCGTCCAGCGTGAGCCAGATCGTGTCGCAGCGCTGATGGCGCAGGGCGGCAAAACACTGCAGCAGCAGCGTGGTCTTGCCGAAGCCGGCCGGCGCATGCACCAGCGTCAACCGGGGCCGGGGGTCGCGCAGCATGCGCTCGATCAGCGCGCGCCGCACCACGTGGTGCTGTTGGTCGACAGGCGGCACCAGCTTGCTGGCCAGCATGCGCGGCCGCGTCGAACTCCCGGTGGCGCTCTCGCCGGCACCGGCTGCCGGGGCGTCGGTCCGATGCGCAGGGCCTTGCGGCATGCGTTGCTCTTTCAAAGTAGGTGGCCCGCGATCATAGGTGCCGACCGGCTGCAGAAAATCGTCCGAACGGACTAGCCACGGCGCGCGGTGCGGTTCCTAGAATCCGCTGCGCCCTTTTGTCGAAAGAGTCCATGGCACATCGTCTGCAGTCGTTCCTGAGCCCGAAATCGGTGGTGCTGGTCGGCGCCACCGAGCGCTCCACCTGGTCCAACGCCGTCTTCAACAATCTGCAGAGCTGCGGCTACAGCGGTCGGCTGTTCCTGGTGAACCGGCGCGGCGGCACGGCCTACGGGCGCACCGTGCACACCTCGGTGCGCGAGATCAACGAACCGGTCGACCTGGCCTATCTGATGGTGCCCGTGGCCGCGATGGACGACGCGCTGGCCGACCTGGCCGCCGCCGGCATCACCCATGCGGTGGTGATCACTTCGGGTTTCGCCGAAGCCGGCGACGCCGGCGGCCTGCAGCAGGAGGCGCTGCGCAGCAAGGCGCGCGCCCATGGCGTCGCGCTGATCGGGCCGAACTGCCTGGGCTTCATCAACCAGGTCGACAACATCCCGATGTGGTCGATCGCGCTGCCCTCGCCGATGCTGCGCGGCACGCTGGCCATCGTGTCGCAGAGTGGTGCCACGGCCGCGTTGATGGCGTTCTTCGCGGCGCAGCAGGGCATCGGCTTCAGCTACCTGGTGTCGACCGGCAACGAGGTCGACGTCGACATCTCGCAGGTGGTCGACTACCTGGTGGACGACCCGGACACCCGGGCCATCTCGCTGTTCGTCGAAACCGTGCGCAGCACGCACAAGCTCGCCGCTGCCGCCGAACGCGCACACGCCGCCGGCAAACCCATCGTCGTGATGAAGATCGGCGCCAGCGAGATCACCGCGAAGTCGGCACAGGCCCACACCGGTGCACTGGTCGGCGACGACCGGGTGTTCGACGCGGCCTGCAAGCGCCTGGGCCTGGTGCGGGTGCACTCGATCGAGGATGCGATCTGCACCGCCGAGACCATCACGCAGTTGGGTCCGATCTCGGGCAAGCTGGGCTTCGCGTCGATGTCGGGCGGCTTCTGCGAGATCGCCGCCGACCGGGCGCAGGCCGAGGGCCTGCCGCTGGCCACCTTGTCGGCCGACAGCGTGGCGCGGCTGAAGGACGTGCTGCCCGGCTTCGGCACGCCGCACAATCCGCTGGACACCACCGGCGCGGTGATGCTCGACCCGTCGATCATGTCGCGCGCGCTCGACGTGCTGGCCGACGACCCCGAGGTCGGCGTGATTGCCGTGTCGTACGACGTGCCCACGCACGCAGGCGAAGACAACGCGTTTCGCCGCGGCGTGGTCACCGAGGTGCAGCAGACCATGGCCCGCTGCCACGTGCCCGCGGTGATGTTCAGCTACACGATGCGGCCGGTGAACGACTACGCACGGGCGATCCTCGCCGGCTGCGGCACCCGCTATGTGGGCAGCGGCACCCACCATGGCCTGACTGCGCTGCGCGGTGCGTTCGCCTGGTCCGAACACCTGCGGCGGCGCCAGCAGACCATGCCGACGCGGCCGGCAAGCGCGACACCGCGCGCACAAGGCAGCCCGCGGCCGGTGTCCGAGGACGCCACGCTCGCCTACCTGGCGTCGCAGGGTGTACCCGTGGTGCCACGCACGCTGGCATCCACGGCCGCCACAGCAGTCGCAGCCGCGCAGCGCTGCGGCTTTCCGGTGGTGCTGAAGATCGCCTCGCCCGACATCCCGCACAAGACCGAAGTCGGCGGTGTGGCCTTGAACCTGCACGACGCCGACGCCGTGGCCGCCGCCCACGCCACGATGCTGGCCCGCGTGCGCAGCGAGCGGCCCGACGCACACATCGACGGTGTGCTGGTGGCGCCGATGCGCGACGCGGGCCTGGAGCTGTTCGTCGGCACGCTGCGCGACCCGCAGTGGGGTCCGGTGCTGGCCGTGGGGCTGGGCGGTGTCTGGGTCGAGGCCTTGAAGGACACAAGCCTGCGCCTGTTGCCGGTGACCGCCGCCGAGGTGCTGGACATGCTGGGCGAGCTGCGCGGCGCGGCACTGCTCGACGGGTTCCGCGGCAGCCCGCCGGTCGACCGCGATGCGCTGGCCCGGGTGGTGGCGCAGATCGGCGATGCGGCCCTGGCGCTCGGCCCCGATCTGCTGTCGCTCGAAGTGAACCCGCTGCGCGTCCGCGGCCAGACCTGCGAGGCGCTCGACGCACTGGCGGGATGGGAAACGCCACCAGGTGCGACGGTCGACGCGGCGAACGCCGAAGCGCATCAGCTCCAGCCGGCCTGAACGGTGGCCGCGCGGCGACCAATCCGCCGCCCCAGGCCGCAACGCACGGCCCCGAAGCATTCGAACCCGAACCAGGAGACAGACATGCAAACCGAATCCACATCCTTTGCGCCGACCCGGCGTACGCTGCTCGGCGGCCTTGCCCTGGCGCCGTTGGCATCCTGGGCGCAGGCGTCTGCCGCGTTCCCGAACAAGACGGTCACCATCGTCGTGCCCACGGCGCCGGCCGGCGTGACCGACATCGTCGGCCGCATCCTCGCGGCCGAACTCGGCGCGATGTGGAAGCAGACGGTCGTCGTCGACAACAAGGCCGGTGCCAGCGGCATCATCGGCAGTTCGATCGTCGCCCGCGCACCGAAGGATGGCTACACCGTGGTGCTCACCTTCACCTCGCTCTACACCGCGCTGCTGCAGAACCCGCCCGAGCCTGGCCAGGTCGATCTGCTGCGCGAACTGACGCCGGTATCCGAGGTGGTGGTGTCGTCGACGCTGCTCACGGTGTCGTCATCCTTCCCCGGCAACACCATCGAGGAGTTCGTCGCCGAGGTGAAGAAGCACCCGGGCAAGTACGCCTACGGCTCGTACGGGCCGGGCAGCACGTCCAACATCTACGGCGAGCTGATCAAGAAGCAGGCCGGCATCGACCTGGTGCACGTGCCCTACAAGGGCTCGGGCCCTCTCACCAACGACCTGCTGGCCGGCACGGTGCAGATCGCGTTCCTCGACATCGGCAGTTCGATCCAGCAGGTGCGCGCCGGCAAGTTCAAGCTGCTGGCCACCAACGGGCGCAAGCGTCTGGCGCAGTTTCCCGACGTGCCGACCTTCACCGAGAAGGGTTTCGAAGGCCTGGAGACCAGCGCCTGGATGGCGCTGCTGGCGCCCGCCGGCACACCGCGTGACCGGATCGACCTGATCTCGCGCGACATCGCGACGGTGATGCAGCTGCCGCGCGTGCAGCAGCGCATCCGAGACATGAACCTCGAGCCCTGGGGCAGCACGCCTGAGCAGTTCGGCCAGGTGCTGCAGGACGACTTGCGTATCTGGGCCCGGGCCATCGAGCTGGCCGGCGTGAAGTTGCCGAAGTAGGTCAACGGCATGCAGGCGCCAAGTTCTTCTCAGCAGGCCACCGGCGTGTGGCTCGAGGTCGCGCTGAACGGTTCGTGGAACCGCAAACGCCAGCCGCTGGTGCCCATCTCCGTCGACGAGATCGTGGCCGAGGGCATCGCGTGCGTGCGCGAGGGCGCCGCCATCGTGCACTACCACGCGTTCGACACGGCGACCGGGCAGCAGTCGGACGATGTCGATCTGCACCGCCGCATCATCGAGGGCATCCGCGGGCAGGTCGATGCGCTGGTGTATCCGACAACCGGCAGCCGCAAGCTGCTGCCGGGCCAGCCGGACACGACCACCGGCCGCTTCGACCTGGCGCGCGCGCTCGGCCGGCATGGCCTGCTCGACTGCCTGGTGATCGACCCTGGCGCGCACCTGATGTTCGACCCGGTGCAACGCTGGGCGCCGTACATCTACGCCAACTTCAACGAGGAGATCGACGAGGCGCTGGCCCTGTGCCGGCAGTGCGGCGCGACGCCGAGCTACGCCATCTACGAACCCGGCTACGCACGGGTCGGCGCGCACCGTGCGGCGGCCGCCGGCCTGACGGTGCAGCCGATGTACCGGGCCATGTTCTCCGACACGCTGCTCTACGGCCTGCCGCCAGGCGTTGCCGCCATCACCGCCTATGCCGCGCTGTTCGCAAGCCTCGGCACACGCTGGATGATGGCCGGGCTCGACTACGACATCACGCGCTGGACCGCGCCAGCGCTGGCCGCCGGTGCCGATCTCCGCGTCGGCCTCGAAGACGCGCCGCACGGCAGCACGCGCGGCAACGTGCAGCAGGTGCAGGACGCGGCGCGGGCCGTGGCGCACGCATCGCGCTCGCTGGCGAGCGCAGCCGACATTCGCCGGGCGCTGGCGCAAGCTCAGTCCGACCCGGGTTCATCCCTGTAGAAGCCCAGCCCGCGGCGTGCCCGGTCGGCCAGCCAGGCGGACGGCGCAAACCGCTCGCCACATACCGCCGCCAGCGCCTGGCACTGTTCGACGAAGGCCGCAATGCCCGTGCTGTCGATCAACGACAGCGGACCGCCGGTCCATTTCGGAAAGCCGATGCCGAGCACGGCAGCCAGGTCCGCGTCTTCGGCTGCGGTGACGATGCCTTCCTCGACGCAGCGCGCGGCTTCGAGCATCTGCGCATACAGCAGTCGCTGGCCCACCTGCACCGCATGCGGCTGCTGTGCGCGCGGCGGAAAGACCTGCTGCAGGCCCGGCCACAGCCGCTTCGGCGCACCGGCCGGCATGTCGTAGAAGCCGGCACCGCTCTTGCGCCCGAGCCGCCCGCGCGCGTTCATCTCGGCGATGACGGGCTGCGCATGGCGACGCTGCTGGCGCGCCGGCACCGCGTCGGCAATGCCCTGGTCGACCACCCGCTGCTGCAGATCGAGCGAGACCTCGTCGGTCACTGCCAGCGGGCCGATCGGCAATCCCATGTGGCGGGCGGCGTTCTCGATCAGGGCCGGTGCCACGCCTTCGGCGAGCAGCGCCATGCCTTCGTCGATGTAGGCACAGAAGACACGGCTGGTGAAGAACCCCGGCCCGTCGTGCACCACGATCGGCGTCTTGCGCAGCTGCCGTGCCAGGTCGAGCAGATCGGCCAGCGCGCGTTCGCCGGTGCCGCGGCCCAGGATGATCTCGAGCAGTGGCATGCGCTCCACCGGCGAGAAGAAATGGCCGCCGATCAGGCGTTCGGGCACCTCGAGGCCACGGGCCAGTCCCGAGATCTGCAGCGTCGAGGTGTTGCTGGCGATGGTGACCTGCGGGCCAACCACCGCCGCGATGCGCGCCAGCACCTGGTGCTTGAGCGCCGTGTCCTCGAACACCGCTTCGACCACCAGCTGGCAGCCGGCCAGCGCGGCGATGTCGTCGCTGGGCTGGATGCGGGCCACGAGTGCTGCCACCGTCTCCACGGACACCGCGCCACCGGCCACGGCCTTCGCATGGACGCGCTCGGCGTGGCGGCTGGCCTGCAACGCGCGTGCGTGTGTGGTGTCGACCAGCACCACGTCGATGCCGGCACTGGCGGCCGCGAAGGCGATGCCTGCACCCATCATGCCGGCACCGACCACGCCGAGCCGGGTCACCTGCAGAGGTGGCCGGCCCACCGGACGGCGCGCGCCCTGCTCAGCCCGGCGCTTGTTCAGGAACAGCGTGCGGACCAGGCCCTTGGCCACCGGGCCGGCGGCGAGTTGACCGAAGTAACGCGCCTCGACCTGCAAGGCGCGGTCCAGTCCCAGCCGCATGCCTTCGTACACCGCTGACAGGATGGCCTGCGGCGCCGGGTAGCAGTCCTGCGTCTGCGCCCGCAGCTGCGCGGTGCCGGCACCGAAGATCTGCTGCGACGACGCCACGCTGTCGGGCAGGCGAAATCCGGGCTGGTCCCAGGGCTGGCGGACCTCGGTGCCGCGTGCGATTGCCTCGGCCACCCAGGCCCGGGCCGCGGCCAGCTCGGTTCCGGTCGCAACCTTCGCATGCACCAGGCCCAGGGCCACGGCCTCGGCGGGGCCGACATGCCGGCCCTGCAGCAACAAGGGCAGCGCACGTTCCAGCCCGACCAGCCGCGGCAGGCGCTGCGTGCCGCCGGCACCGGGCAACAGGCCGAGCGTGACTTCGGGCAGGCCGACCACAGCGGTAGGCAGGTCGGCGACCACGCGGTAGTGGCAGGCCAGGGCCAACTCGAAGCCGCCGCCCAGCGCGGCGCCGCCGAGCGCAGCCGCCACGGGTTTGCCGCAGGTCTCGAAACGACGGAACAGGCGCGACATCTCCAGCGTCCATTGCGCCGCCTCGATGGCGCTGATGCCGGCCTGCTGCCGGGTGGCGATCTCCTGCACGTCGGCACCGGCGATGAAGCCGCCCGGCTTGCCCGAGACGAACACCAGGCCGCGCCAGTCCGCATCCTGCGTGAGCGCATCGGCCACCTGGGCGAGATCGGCGGCGAGCGCGGGCGTGAGCAGATTGACCGGCCGGTCGGGCACGTCGATGGCCACGGTGGCGATGTGGTCCTGCACGTCGATGCGCAGCGTGGTCAAGAGATCATCATTTTTCATGTCAGTTTTCCACCTCGTTACGCGCGACCCACGACGCATGAAACCGGCACGGCAAAAGGCCAGAACACCGCGGAACGGGCTTTGCCCGGCCGCAGGTGTTGCCCCCGGTAGGGGGTTGGCGAAGCGACACGGAGTGCGCGAAGACTGGGGGCGAGTTCATCTACATCCGTTCGATCACCGTGGCGGTGCTTTGCCCCTGTGCTGCGCACAGGGTGATCAGCGCACGGCGCAGTTGGCGGCGCTCCAGCGCATCGAGCACCGTGCCCAGCAACATCGCGCCGGTGGCACCGAGCGGATGGCCCAGCGCGATGGCGCCGCCGTCGACATTGATGCGCTCGTGGCCGATGCCGAAGGCCTGCATGTAGTGCAGCGGCACGACGGCGAAGGCCTCGTTGATCTCGAACAGGTCGATGTCGTCGATCGACAGGCCCAGCCGCGCCAGCAGCTTGTGCGTGACGGGCACTGGCCCGCCCAGGCTCAGCAGCGGCTCGGACGCACACGAAGCAAAACCGAGAATCCGCGCGCGCGGCCGCAACCCCGCCTGTTGCCCGAAAGCGGCACTGCCGACCAGAACGGCACAGGCGCCGTCGACGATGGCGCTCGACGTGGCGCTGGTGTGCAGGTGCTCTACCGCTTCGAGTTGCGGATAGCGCTGCAGCACCAGCGCGTCGTAGCCGCTGCGGCCGATCGCCTCGAACGCGGGCTTGAGGCCCGCAAGGCCGTGCAGGCTGCTGCCGGGCCGCGGCGCCTCGTCGCGTGCCAGCAGCACCTGCCCGAGCAGGTCATGCACCGGGACCAGTGCGGCATCGAAATGACCGCCGGCGGCAGCGGAAGCCGCACGCTGCTGGCTGGACAGGGCGTAGGCGTCGAGCGTCTCGCGGCCGAAGCCGCCCAGCGTGGCCATCAGGTCGGCCGCCACGCCGTTGGGGATGTAGGGCTGCTGCCGCACGACGGCCGGGTCGCTGTAGCAGGCGCCGCCGTCGGAGCCGATCGCCACACGCGACATCGACTCGACGCCGCCGGCCACGAACGACTGCGCCTGGCCTGCCATCACCAGCGCGGCGCCCAGGTTGACGGTGTCGAGGCCGGAGGTGCAGAAGCGGTTGAGCTGGAAGCCGCCGAGTTGCTCGGGATAGCCGGCACACAGCAGTGCCGTGCGCGTGAGGTCAGCGCCCTGCTCGCCGACCGGCATCACGATGCCCAGGCCGGCATCGTCGACAGGATGACGGTCGAGCCGGTTGCGCGTGCGCAGCGCCTCGAGCACCTGCACCGCCAGCGCGACGGGCGTGACCTCGTGCAGGGCGCCATCGGCGCGCCCGCGGCCGCGCGGGGTTCGAACGTGGTCGTAGATCAGGGCATCGGTGGCAGGCATGCGAGGGTCGACGCGCGGGAGCGCCGGTGGCGGTACAAGCGATGCAGTGTGCGCATGCTGTGCGCTGTTTGAATCGTCCGTTCGAACGGTTTTGGCCGGGCAAAATCGTCTGAACGGACAATGCAGTCCGGCCACGTGCCGGCTACCTTACGGCATGACAGCCCCTACAAGAGACAACATGCAATTCGACGACTTCCATCAGCGCCGCTACCCGGCCAACGGCATCCACCTGCACGCACGCACCTCGGCAGAACGACCCGACGGACAACCCGTGCTGGTGCTGCTGCACGGCTACCCGCAAAGCAGCTACCTGTGGCATTCGATCGCACCGGCACTGGCGCGCAACCATTTCGTGGTCTGCCCCGACCTGCGCGGTTATGGCGACTCGGACAAGCCGCCGGGTGACGACCTCCACGCGACCTACAGCAAACGCACGATGGCGCAGGACATCGTCTCGCTGATGGACACGCTGGGCATCAACCGTTTCACGCTGGTCGGCCACGACCGCGGCGCCCGCGTCGCCCACCGGCTGGCGCTGGACCATCCTGCGCGGGTCGACAGGCTGAGCCTGATCGACATCGCGCCCACACTGGCGATGTACGAGGGAACGACCCAGGCTTTTGCCACCGCGTACTTCCACTGGTTCTTCCTGATCCAGCCCAAGCCGCTGCCCGAGACCCTGCTCGCGCCGCAGATGGGCCACTGGGTGCGCAGCCTGATGGGCAGCTTCGGCCGCGGCACGCTGGACTACTACACGCCCGAGGCACTCGCCGAATACGAACGCTGCATGTCCGACCCGGCCTGCGTGCACGGCAGCTGCGAGGACTACCGGGCCTCGGCCACGATCGACCTCGACCATGACCGCGAAAGCGAAGCCAGGGGCGAGAAGATCGCCTGCCCGCTGCTCGCGCTGTGGGGCGAGCGCAGCGTGGTGAACAAGGCCTTCGACGCGCACGCGCTGTGGCAGTCGCGTGCGGCGTTGCCGATCCGCTCGCAGACGCTGCCGACCGGCCACTTCATCCCGGACGAGAATCCGCAGGCGCTGCTGGACGCGCTGCAACCCTTCCTGAACGAGGCCACGCCATGATCGAACGCACGCTGTTCACCGCCGACCACGAGGCTTTTCGCGACAGCTTCCGCCGCTTCATCGCGAAAGAGATCGCGCCTTTCCATGCCGACTGGGAAGAGCAGGGGTATGTCGACCGCGAGGTCTGGCGCAAGGCCGGCGCCAACGGCTTCCTGTGCGCGACCATGCCCGAGGCCTACGGCGGCGCCGGGGCCGACAAGCTCTACAGCGTGGTGCAGATGGAAGAGCTGAACGCGGCCGGCTTCACCGGCATCGGCTTCTCGCTGCACAGCGAGATCGTGGCGCCCTACATCCTGCACTACGGCACCGAGGCGCAGAAGGCGCACTATCTGCCCCTGATGGCCAGCGGCGAGATGGTCGGCGCCATCGCGATGAGCGAGCCGGCCGCCGGCAGCGACCTGCAGGGCGTGAAGACCACAGCCATCGCGCAGGCCGACGGCAGCTACCTGCTGAACGGCAGCAAGACCTTCATCACCAACGGCTGGCACGCCGACCTGGTGGTGACCGTGGCCAAGACGAAACCCGAGGCCGGCGCCAAGGGCACGAGTCTGCTGCTGGTCGAGCGCGGCATGCCGGGCTTCGAGAAGGGCAAGCGGCTGAAAAAACTCGGGCTCAAGGCGCAGGACACGTCCGAGCTGTTCTTCGACAACGTGCGGGTGCCGGCCGAGAACCTGCTGGGCGGCGCGGCGCAGGAGAACCGCGGCTTCATCTGCCTGATGGAGCAGCTGCCCTGGGAACGGCTGCAGATCGCCATCGGCGCGGTGGCGGCGTCACAGGCGGCGATCGACTGGACCGTGGCCTACGTGAAGGAGCGCAAGGTCTTCGGCCAGCCGGTCGCCAGCTACCAGAACACCCGCTACACGCTGGCCGAGCTGCAGACCCAGGTACAGGTGGCGCGCGTGTTCGTCGACAAGTGCACCGAGCTGCTGGTGGCGGAGACACTCGACACAGCCACCGCCAGCATGGCCAAGTACTGGACCACCGATCTGCAGTGCAAGGTGATGGACGAGTGCGTGCAGCTGTTCGGCGGCTACGGCTTCATGTGGGAGTACCCGATCACGCGCGCCTACGCCGACGCGCGGGTGCAGCGTATCTACGGCGGCACCAACGAGATCATGAAAGAGGTGATCACGCGGGCGATGGGGTTGGGGCGTTAGCGCCCTCGGCATTGCAGACCCGGTTGCGCCCCTGCGTCTTGGCGCGGTAAAGCGCCTGGTCGGCACGCTCCAGCAGATCGGCCGCGGTCTCGCCGGGGATCCACTGGGCCAGGCCCAGGCTGGTGGTCAGCGTGCCGACGCGGTCGAACGGCTTGCCCGCGATCGTGTCGCACAACAGCTGCGCAAACGGGGCCGCCTCGTCGAGTGCGGTGCCGGGCAACAGCACGGCAAATTCCTCGCCGCCGACGCGCGCCGGCAGATCGCGCCGCTTGCTGGTGTCGCTCAGGCGCCGGCCGAACTCGTACAGCACCTCGTCGCCGACCGGGTGGCCGTAGGTGTCGTTGACGTGCTTGAAGTGGTCGATGTCGAGCGTGACGACGGAGACCGGGCTGCCGTCCGACTTGGCGTGCACGATGGCGTCTTCCAAGCGGGCCATGAACTCGCGGCGGTTGGGCAGCTCGGTCAGCGCATCGACCGAGGCAAGCCGGCGCCAGCTCTCGTGCGATTGCTGGATCGGCGTGATCACCACCCGGCGCAAGGTGAGGTTCAGCCCCACGAAGAACAGCGCGAACACGCCGACCGACAGGCTCACCGTGCGCAGCAGGTTCTCGGTGACCTTGGCGCGTGCTTCGCTGAAGCTGACGGTGACGACCTGGGCGCCGATCACGTCGCCGGCCTTCCAGCCGAAGCCGTTCTCGCGGCCGTATTTCGCCAGCATCGCCGCCGGGGCGACGGCCGGCGTGCTGTGGCACAGCAGGCACTCGCTGGTGGCGCGCAGCGGCTTGGCGAACACCACCCGTTCGTTCTTGCCTTCGCCGACCAGCGAATACAGCTCGGTGCTCTCGCGGCCGTCCTGGAAGGCGCGGATCGCCTCCACCTCCCAGTCCTTCGCGCGGCTGTGCGGGTTGGTCGGGTTCAGCGCCACCTCGCGGTAGCTGAAGGCCGGGTAGTTGTCGCGCACGTAGGCCATGCTGGTGTTGGCCGCGAACGAGGGGATGGCCGACGGCGAGAAATGACGGGCATCCTGCAGCACCACGTCGCGCACGTGCTCGACCGTGTAGCGCCGGATCGCCTGGCCGGTAGCCATCTGCAGCGCCGCCAGGTCCTGCACCTCGGTCAGGGCGCGGCGTTGCACGACCACGTAACTCCACAGGCAGGTGAGCACGATGGCCAGCAGCATCGTGGCGATCAAGACCATGTTCAAGCGCACTCGGATCGACATGCCCTGCCTCCAGCTTTTGGTGGTGTGTTGCGGCCGCATTCTGCACCGTGCCGCCGCATGGTGGGGAACTTAAGACCCGCGTAAGGCGTGGCGCGGCCGCGGACGCTACGATGCCGGCTCCTCCACGCCGCCTCGCGCCACCCCATGAGCCTCGCACAACGACTCGCGCTGACCAAGATCCAGCTGCGCAAGATCTGGGCGCTGTCCCTGCCCTACTTCCAGTCCGAAGACAAATGGAAGGCGCGCGGCCTGCTGTTCGGCATCGTCGCGCTGAACCTGGGCGGCGTGTACCTGCTGGTGCTCTACAACGACTGGTACCGCGTGTTCTACGACGCGCTGCAGAACAAGGACCAGCCGGTGTTCTGGCAGCAGCTGGGCCGCTTCACGTACATCGCGTTCAGCATGATCATCCTGGCGGTCTACCGCTTCTACCTGACGCAGCTGCTCGAGATCCGCTGGCGCGCCTGGATGACCGACCACTACCTGCAGCGCTGGCTGTCGCACCACGCGTTCTACCAGCTGGAGCTGGCGCGCTATGGCCAGGCCGATGCCGGCAACGTGAAGGGCGGCACGCCGGACAACCCGGACCAGCGGATCCAGGAAGACCTGAACCTGTTCACCACCTACACCGTGTCGCTGACGATGGGGCTGCTGAGTTCGGTGGTCACGCTGGTCAGCTTCGTCGGCATCCTGTGGGGGCTGTCAGGCAACTTCGCGTTCAGCTTCGGTGGCCACAGCTACAGCATCCCCGGTTTCATGGTGTGGATGGCGGTGCTGTACTGCCTGGCCGGCAGCGTGATCACGCACTTCATCGGGCGGCCGCAGATCGCGCTCAACTTCCAGCAGCAGCGCTACGAGGCCGACTTCCGTCACCACATGGTGCGGGTGCGGGAGTACAGCGAGTCGATCGCACTCGACCGCGGCGAAATCGTCGAACGCAAGCAGCTCGACCTGCGTTTCTCGAAAGTGCTCGGCAACTACCTGGCGTTGCTGAAGGAGCAGAAACGGCTGATCTGGTTCAGCAGTTTCTTCGGACAGGCCGCGGTGGTGTTCCCGTTCCTGGTGGCGGCGCCGCGTTTCTTCAGCGGCGCGATCCAGCTGGGCGAGCTGATGCAGATCTCGTCAGCCTTCGGGCGAGTGCAGGATTCGCTGAGCTGGTTCGTTGACAACTACCAGACGCTGGCGGCCTGGCGCGCCACGACCGACCGGCTGACCAGCTTCGAGGAAAGCCTGCGCGGCCACGCCGCACGCGAGGCCCTGCAGGCGGGCGCGCACGAAGTCGTGCCAGACCGGCTGGCCACGCACGACCTGGCGCTCGGCTTACCGGGCGGTGCCACGCTGCTGTCGGGCCTGCAGCTGCAGGCGGGCAACGGCGAACGTGTGCTGGTGAAAGGCCCTTCGGGCAGCGGCAAGTCGACGCTGTTCCGCGCGATCGCCGGCATCTGGCCGTTCACAAGCGGCAGCGTGTCGCAGCCGGCCGAGGCGATGTTCATCCCGCAGCGGCCGTACTTTCCCGATGGACCGCTGCGCGACGCGCTGGCCTATCCCCAGCCTGCTGCCGACTACACGGACGACGCGCTGCGAGAGGCCCTGCGCGACGCCTTGCTGCCAGCCCTGCAGGACCGGCTGGACGAACACAATGCCTGGAGCCAGAAGTTGTCGGGCGGCGAACAGCAGCGCCTGGCCATCGCCCGCGTGCTGCTGAAGAAACCGAAATGGATCTTTGCCGACGAGGCCACCAGCGCGCTGGACGGGCCGGCAGAGCAGGCGCTGTACGAAAAGCTGGTCGCCCAGGTGCAGAAGGCGCAGGGTTCGCTGTTCTCGATCGCCCACCGTCCGGCGGTGGCGGGCTTCCACCAGCAGGTATGGGAACTGGAGCCGCAGCCGGAAGGTTCGGCCGCGTTGTACCGCCTGCGCGCCACGGCCGGCTGAGCGGCAGGCGCCGGGCTTACACGCCGGTGGTCTTGCGGGCGCTGGGATCCGAGTAAGTCAGCGGACCGTCCGCTTCCTTCGGCTTGTTCAGCACGTCGTTGGTGTTCTGCGCAACATCGATGGCGTTGCCGCCTGCGCGCCACAGGGACTGCAGAAACTCGAGCAGCTTCTTCGAGATCGGCTCCTTCGGCGGCTCCGCTGGCTTCTTTTCCTCGACCTTGGGCTTGGCCGTCCAGTCCTTGGGGGCCGCCTCGGCGGTTGACGAAGGTTGGTCGGGGCCAGGCGCCTGGCCGGTGGCAGCGTATTTGGCGACGGCCTGCGGTGCATCGGCCCCGCTGACGCCGGGGACCTTGCCCGCCTGACCAGCCTGACCGGGCTGGGCCGATGCGTCGGCAGGATCGGGCTGCTGGCCGCTGAGCTTGCGCAATTCGGCGTCGGCCCCGCTCGGCACGGGCGTCGCGGCGTTCTTGGGAGTGTCCTTGTCGCGCGCCTTTTCGATCTTGATCAGTTCGTCGATCTCTGCCGAAAGTTCGAGTTTGACCGACGGCGCCGGCTCCGGCGCCGGCGATTGCGCGGCGGCCTTCTGGATCACGTTGGTTTCCACCCGTGTGGCGCGCGGGGCCGTGCCCATGCCGCCGGCAGCCGGCTGCGAAACGGAGCCGAAACTCGGCCCGTTCACAGTGCGATCAACAGGTGGCATTTGCATGGTTGGTACCGGACTCGGTTACGCCAGGGAGTGTTTCTCCAGGGTTCGTAACTGGTTAACGGCAGAAATGCAGGGGAATTTAGGCCTATTTCGAAAAATCCGCAAAAAAATGTGGACGCACTTTCCGACCATTTGGTCCAGTTTCACCATCCGATCGGCCTGCAATCGTTGCTCTCATGCAACGAAAGCACCCAATCTGTCAGAGAAAGCGTTCGAGCAAGCGCCGCGAATGCCGATCGAGCGCCGTCATGTCGCGCACCATGAACTGGACACCCTGGCCACCGGCGATCAGCAGCCGCCCGCTGCCCAGTCGCCGGATGTCTTCTTCGGTCTTCAGCACGAAGTCGGCGGTGCCCCGGTCGGTGTCGACCGACCAGACACTGGGCGTCGAGAAGGTCGACACGCTGCGCAGCCGCACGATCTCGGGCACGAAGTCGCGCGCGGCCAGTTCTTCCTCGACCAGCATGCGTTGTGCCGGCGTCAGATCGGCCAGCCGCTCGACCCACCGTAGTTCCCGGCCTTCCGGGCTGACGAGCGACAGGCCTTCGTCGGGCGCCGCGATCGGGAACGCCCGCACCGGCACCACGCCGACCGCCTGGACGGCACCCGCACGAAACACCAGTTGCCCGAACGGATTGCGTTCGAGTTCGAATACCGCCACGGTGGGGTCGCTCATCGTGTCTTCCTTGGTCAGGCGTTGCCGGCCGGATGGGCGGGATGGGTCTCGGCCGGGATGACGGCTTCCTCTTCGCCGTCCGAATCGACGCGGCGCACCTGGGCCTCGTACAGGCGCCAGTAGGCACCCTGGCGCGCCATCAGCTCGTCGTGCGGGCCCACTTCGACCACCTGACCGCGGTCCATCACCACCAGCCGGTCGGCGCGGCGCAGCGTGGACAGGCGGTGGGCGATGGCGATCGTGGTCCGGCCCTGCACCAGGTTGTCGAGCGCCTTCTGGATCTCCTTTTCGGTCTCGGTGTCGACCGACGACGTGGCCTCGTCCAGGATCAGGATCTTCGGGTCGATCAGCAGCGCGCGGGCGATCGAGATGCGCTGGCGCTCCCCGCCCGACAGGCCCTGGCCGCGCTCGCCGACCAGCGAGTCGTAGCCCTGCGGCAGCCGCAGGATGAACTCGTGCGCATGCGCCGCCCGGGCCGCGGCGACGATCTGGCTGCGCGTGGCATCCGGCCGGCCGTAGGCGATGTTTTCGGCGATCGTGCCGAAGAACAGGAACGGCTCCTGCAGCACCAGGCCGATGTGGCGCCGGTAGTCGGCCACACGGTGGCGCCGGATGTCGGTGCCGTCGACGCGGATCGAGCCGTCGGTGACGTCGTAGAAGCGGCAGATCAGGTTGACCAGCGTGCTCTTGCCGGAGCCGCTGTGCCCGACCAGGCCGATCATCTCGCCCGGCGCGATGTCGAGGCTCAGGTCGCGGATCACGGCCCGGTTGCCATACCGGAAGCCGATGGCCGCCATCTCCAGCCGGCCCTGCGGCGCACCGCCGTCCTTGCCGCCGATCGGCACCGGCTGCGCCGGCTCCGGCACGTTCGACACATGGTCGAGGATGTCGAAGATCCGCTTCGCGCCGGCGGCGGCTTTCTGGGTCACCGACACGATGCGGCTCATCGAGTCGAGCCGCGTGTAGAAGCGTCCGATGTAGGCAATGAAGGCCGTCAGCACGCCGACCGTGATCTGCTGCTGCGCGACCAGCCAGATGCCGAAGGCCCAGACCACCAGCAGCCCGATCTCCGTCAGCAGCGACACCGTCGGCGAGAACAGCGACCAGACCTTGTTCAGCCGGTCGTTGACCTCCAGGTTGCGCTGGTTGGCATCGCGGAAACGCAGCGCCTCGCGCCGCTCCTGCGCAAAGGCCTTGACCACGCGGATGCCGGGGATCGTGTCGGCCAGCACGTTGGTGACATCGGACCACACGCGGTCGATCTTCTCGAAGCCGGTACGCAGCCGGTCACGCACCACGTGGATCATCCAGCCGATGAACGGCAACGGCAGCAGCGTGACCAACGCCAGCCAGGGGTTGATGGAAAACAGGATCACCGCGGTCATCGTGATCATCAGCACATCGGTCGCGAAGTCGAGCGCGTGCAGCGATAGGAACACGCAGATGCGGTCGGTCTCGGAGCCGATGCGTGTCATCAGGTCGCCGGTGCGCTTGCCACCGAAATAGTCGAGCGACAGCTGCAGCAGGTGGTCGAAGGTGGCGGTGCGCAGGTCGGCCCCGATGCGCTCGGACACCAGCGCCAGCAGATAGGTACGCGCCCAGTTCAGGCCCCAGCCGGCCAGCGCGGCCGCCAGCAGACCGCCCAGGTAGGTGAGCACCAGCGACGGCGCGATCTGCTGCCCGTTCTGGAACGGGATCAGGATGTCGTCCATCAGCGGAATCGTCAGATACGGCGGCACCAGCGTGGCCGCGGTCGACGCCAGCGTCAGCACGAAACCCAGGATCAATTGCATACGATAAGGTTGCGCGAATCTCCATAGTCGCAACAGTACCCACGTCGACGGTGGTGTATGGAGTTCACGAAAACACACCGCACACACATCGCTGTCCGCCGGCAACGGTGCCTGGCAGGTGGGGCACAGCGTGACGTCGTCGTCGAGCGGTTCGCCCGCCTGCGGCTGTTGCCGCGCATCGAAGTGCCGCACCAGCCGCAGCGCCTGCGGATCGGCCCCCAGCGTGTAGCGCCAGCGCGCCAGCCGCTGGCGCCCGTTGTGCAGCTCCAGCGTGCCGACACCGCCGTGGTCGAAGTGGCGCAGCGCCAGATCAGGCTGCAAATCCCAGCTCTGCCAGGTCGGCGGCTCGGTCCCGTCAGGCCGGTGTGCATACAGGATGCGGCGGTCGGTCAGGGCAACCAGTCCGGGCGCAAAACGCAGTTGCGCGCTCAGGTCAACCGACAGCGTGGCTGACACGTTCTCGGTGGTTGCGAGCTGCGCCTGCAGCGCCTCAAGAAGCGCTGTGTGCATGTCGCTGGAGATCTCGACCGGATGTTGATGATGCATGTTGAAACGAAGTCGCGGGGCATTTTCGCCGATGGGTCCATCGGCCCGGCGCACCACGCCCGCCGACCCCTTCCGTCCTGAACGCGGAACCCCACGAAGATGACGACCGTGCTTGCCGGCCCCAAGGCCGATATCCAGCTTCTGCGCATCAACTACCTGCGCGGCCCCAACATCTGGACCTACCGTCCTGCGCTCGAGGTGTGGCTCGACCTCGGCGAACTCGAAGACTACCCCTCCCACCTGCTGCCCGGCTTCACCGAGCGCCTGGTCGCGATGCTGCCGGCGCTGGTCGAGCACCACTGCGGCGTCGGCGAACGCGGCGGCTTCCTGCAGCGCCTGGTCGAAGGCACCTGGGCCGGGCATGTGCTCGAACACGTGGTGATCGAGCTGCTGAACCTGGCCGGCATGCCCACCGGCTTCGGCCAGACCCGCAGCACCTCGCGGCGCGGTGTCTACCGCATGGTGTTCCGTGCCCGTGACGAGCAGGTGGCCCGTACCGCGCTGGCCGCCGGCCACCGGCTGCTGATGGCCGCCATCAACGACCAGACCTTCGCGGTGCCGGTGGCCGTGGCCCAGGTGCGTGCCCAGGTCGACGACTGCTACCTCGGCCCGAGCACCGCCTGCATCGTCGCCGCGGCCACCGACCGCGGCATCCCGCACATCCGCCTGAACGACGGCAATCTGGTGCAGTTGGGCTACGGCGCACGCCAGCGCCGCATCTGGACGGCCGAGACCGAGCTGACCAGCGCCATCGCCGAAGGCATCGCCCACGACAAGGACCTGACGAAGAGCCTGCTCACCGCCTGCGGGGTGCCGGTGCCCGAAGGCCAGGTGGTCGACAGCCCGCAGGCCGCCTGGGAAGCAGCGCAGGACATCGGGCTGCCGGTGGTGGTCAAGCCGTCCGACGCGAACCATGGGCGCGGCGTCAGCCTGGACCTGAGCGCCCAGGAAGACATCGAGAAAGCCTGGACGATCGCCGACGCCGAAGGCAGCGAGGTCATGGTCGAGCGCTACATCCGCGGCGACGAGCACCGCCTGCTCGTCGTCGGCGGCAAGGTCGTAGCGGCGGCGCGCGGCGAGAGCCTGTCGGTCGTCGGCGACGGCGTCTCGAGCATCGCCCAGCTGATCGACAGCCAGCTCAACACCGATCCGCGCCGCGGAGACGCCGAAGAATTTCCGCTCGAGACGATCCGCATCGAGAAGGATGCCGTGATCCGCCTGCAGCTCGAACGTCAGGGCCTCGATGCCGCCTCGGTGCCGACGGCGGGCCGCCATGTGCTGATCCAGCGCAACGGCAACGTGGCCATCGACTGCACCGACCTGGTCCACCCCGAGGTCGCGCACGCGGCGTCGCTGGCGGCCCGTGTCGTCGGCCTCGACATCGCCGGCATCGACCTGGTCGCCGAAGACATTTCGCAGCCACTGGGCAAGCAGGGCGGAGCCATCGTCGAAGTCAACGCCGGCCCCGGCCTGCTGATGCACCTGAAGCCGGCCGAAGGTGCACCCCGGCCGGTCGGGCGCGCCATCGTCGACCACCTGTTCGCCGACAACGAGAGCGGCCGCATCCCGATCGTCGGTGTCGCCGGCACCCGCGGCACGCACACCGTCGCGCGCCTGGTCGCCTGGCTGCTGCACCTGAGCGGCCAACGCGTCGGCCTGGCCTGCCAGGACGGGCTGTTCCTCGACAGCCGCCGGGTCGAGACCGCCGACAGCGCCAGCTGGGAGGCCGGCCACCGCCTGCTGATCAACCGTGCGGTACAGGCCGCCGTGCTGGAGAACGGCCCGGCGTCGATCCTGCGCGACGGCCTGGCCTACGACCGCTGCCAGGTCGGCGTGGTCACCGACCTGGGCGGCGCCGAAACGCTGGGCGACTTCGACATCCAGGAGAGCGACCAGCTGGTGCGCGTGCTGCGCACCCAGGTCGACGTGGTGCTGCCCGACGGCGTGGCCGTGCTGAACGCGGCCGACCCGCGCATCGCCGCGCTGGCCCCGCTGTGCGACGGCCAGGTGATCCTGTATGCCGCCGATGCAAGCCTCGCCGCGATCGAAGCGCACCGGGCTGCTGGCGGCCGGGCCGTGCTGCTGCACCAGGGCCAGCTGGCGCTTGCGACCGGCAGCGCGGTCATTCCGCTGGCGGGCCTCAGCCAGCTGACCGCACGGCGCAGCAAGACCACCCATGACGAAAAGCTGCTCTGCAGCGTGATGGCCGCCGTGGCCGCCGCCTGGGCCTTCGACATCTCGCCCGACCTGATCGGCGCAGGCCTCAAGACCTTCGAACTCGATCCCGGATCGACGAGCCCCACCCGATCGCTGGCCGCCCGCTGATGAACACCGCCCACGACGCACCCCACGCACGAGACAACACGATGCACGTTTCAAGAATCCGGGCCCTGCGCGGGCCCAACCTCTGGAGCCGCCACACGGCAATCGAAGCCATCGTCTCGTGCGCGCCGCCCGAACGCTCGCTGACCGAACTGCCTTCGCTCGAAGCCTCGATCCGGGCGCGCTTTCCGGCGATCGGCGCGATCCGGGCCGGCCAGTCGCACGGCCCGGTGGCGCTGGCCCACGTGCTCGAATCGGCGGCGCTGGCCCTGCAGGCGCAGGCCGGCTGCCCCGTCACGTTCAGCCGCACCGCCGCCACCACCGAACCCGGCATCTACCAGGTGGTGGTCGAGTACACGGAAGAGGCGGTCGGCCGCCAGGCGATGACGCTGGCCGAAGCGCTGGTGCAGGCCGCGCTCCACGGCACGCCGTTCGACGTCGACCAGGCCATCGCCCAGCTGCGCGAGACCGACGAACACGAGCGCATGGGCCCGAGCACCGGCGCCATCGTCGACGCCGCGGTGGCCCGCAACATTCCGTACCGGCGCCTGACCCGTGGCAGCCTGGTGCAGTTCGGCTGGGGTTCGCGCCAGCGGCGCGTGCAGGCGGCCGAACTCGACGCCACCAGCGCCGTGTCGGAATCGATCGCGCAGGACAAGGACCTGACCAAGAAGCTGCTGCATGCCGCTGGCGTGCCGGTGCCGCTGGGCAAGCCTGTCGCCAGCGTCGACGAAGCCTGGGCGGTGGCCAATGAGATCGGCTTGCCCGTGGTGGTGAAGCCGCAGGACGGCAACCAGGGCAAGGGCGTCACCGTCAACATCGTCGAGCGCGAGCACCTGGCCATTGCCTACGCCGCTGCGGCCGAGCATGGCGACGTGATGGTCGAGAAGTTCCTGCCGGGCAGCGACTTCCGCCTGCTGGTCGTCGGCGACCGGCTGGTGGCCGCGGCCCGCCGCGACCCACCGCAGGTGATCGGCGACGGCGTGCACACGGTGCGCGAGCTGGTCGACCTGGTCAACGCCGATCCACGCCGGGGCGAAGGCCACTCGACCTCGCTGACCAAGATCCGCTTCGACGAGATCGCCATCGTGCGGCTCGCGGCCCAGGGGCTGGAGCCCGAATCCGTGCCCGAGAAGGGCCGCCGCGCGATCCTGCGCAACAACGCCAACCTGTCCACCGGCGGCACCGCCACCGACGTGACCGACGACGTGCACCCGGCCATCGCCGCCCATGCGATCGCGGCCGCGCAGATGGTCGGCCTGCACATCTGCGGCGTCGACCTGGTCTGCGAGACGGTGTTGAAGCCGCTCGAGGAGCAGCACGGCGGCATCGTCGAGATCAATGCCGCGCCGGGCCTGCGCATGCACCTGTCGCCCTCGTTCGGCAAGGCCCGCAACGTCGGCCAGGCGATCGTCTCCAACCTGTACGGCCCGAACGAAGACGGCCGCATCCCCGTGGTGGCGGTGACCGGCACCAACGGCAAGACCACCACGGCACGGCTGATCGCCCACCTGATGGCCAGCAGCGGCCTGCGCGTGGGCATGACCAACACCGACGGCGTGTACGTCGAAGGCCGGCAGATCGACAGCGGCGACTGCAGCGGCCCCAAGAGCGCACGCAACGTGCTGATGCACCCCGATGTCGACGCAGCCGTGTTCGAGACCGCGCGCGGCGGCATGCTGCGCGAGGGCCTGGGCTTCGACCAGTGCCAGGTGGCGGTGGTCACCAACATCGGCAGCGGCGACCATCTGGGCCTGAACTACATCACCACGGTGGAAGACCTGGCCGTGCTGAAGCGCGTGATCGTGCAGAACGTCGCCTCGTCCGGCTTCGCGGTGCTGAACGCCGCCGACCCCATCGTCTCGGCGATGGCCGCGACCTGCCCGGGCCAGGTGATCTTCTTCGCCGCCGACCGCCACCACCCGGTGATGGCCACGCACCGCGCGCAGGGCCGCCGCACCGTCTACGTCGATGGCGACCACATCGTCGCCGCCGTGGGCTCGTGGCGCGAGCAGATCGCGCTGCGCGACATCCCGATCACGCGCAACGGCAGCATCGGCTTCCAGGTCGAGAACGTGATGGCGGCCATTGCCGCCGCCTGGGGCGCCGAGCTGAGCTGGGACACCGTGCGCCGGGGCCTGGCCAGCTTCGCGACCGACTCCGACAACGCGCCCGGCCGCTTCAACGTGATGGACTACCACGGCGCGACCGTGATCGCCGACTACGGCCACAACCCCGACGCGATGCGCGCCCTGGTGGCCGCCGTCGACGCGATGCCGGCGGGCCGCCGGTCGGTGGTGATCAGCGGCGCCGGCGACCGGCGCGACGACGACATCCGCGAGCAGACCGAGATCCTCGGCGACGCGTTCGACCACGTGATCCTGTATGAAGACGCATGCCAGCGCGGCCGCGCCGACGGCGAGGTGCTGTCGCTGCTGCGCCAGGGCCTGGTCAAGGCCAAACGCGCGCGGCAGATCGACGAGATCCGTGGCGAATTCATCGCGATCGACAACGCGCTCGACAGCCTGGCACCGGGCGACCTGTGCCTGATCCTGGTCGACCAGGTCGAGGACGCGCTGGCCCATCTGGCCAGGCGGGTCGCCGAAGGCCAGGTGGCGCACGCCTGAGCGCACGCGCCGGGGGAGCCGGTTCGGCAGAGGGCGCACGGTAAAATCCGCGCTTTGTCGAATCTTCCCTCCATGTCCGCTGCATCTGCAGGGCACGCACGTGCCGGCTTCGACCTCAAGAGCGCCAGCCTGCCGCTAATCTCGGTGGTGCTGAAGACCTCCAATCTGAAGGCGCTGGCCAAGGAACTGGAAGCGCGCTTCGGCGACACCCCCGACTTCTTCGACCACGACCCGGTGGTGGTCGTGCTCTCCCAGATCGAAAACGACGACGAGCCCGTGGGTTTCCAGGTGCTGGCCACGCTGCTGCGCCAGTACCGCATGCAGCCGATCGGCATCCATGGCGGCACCCCGGCGCAGAAGGAAGCCGCCAAGGCGGCCGGCCTGATCGACATGCCCGACATCTCGTCGGCCGCGGTCGTGCCGGCGGTCGTCGCCCCTGCGCCGGCGGCCCCTGCTGCGGTGGTCTCTGCGCCGGTGCAGGTCGCCGCCGCGCCGGTGGCCGCGCCCGCGCCGCAGGCCGGCGCGATGGTCATCGACAAGCCCTTGCGCTCGGGCCAGCAGGTCTACGCGCGCGGCTCCGATCTGGTGGTGCTGTCGGTCGTGAGTTTCGGCGCCGAGATCATTGCCGACGGCAACATCCACGTGTACGCGCCGCTGCGCGGACGCGCCATCGCCGGGGCGCGCGGCAACGTGCACGCCCGCATCTTCAGCACCTGTCTCGAGCCGCAGCTGATCTCGATCGCCGGCATCTACCGCACCACCGAAGTCGCGATGCCGCCCGAAGTGCAGGGCAAGGCCGCCCAGGTGCGGCTGGTCGGCGAGAGCCTGGTGATGGAACCCCTTTAACCCAACCCGAACCTGAAAGACCTGCAGTCCATGACCAAGATCATCGTGGTGACCTCCGGCAAGGGTGGCGTCGGCAAGACCACCACCAGTGCCAGTTTCGCCTCCGGCCTCGCGCTGCGCGGCTTCAAGACGGCCGTGATCGACTTCGACGTCGGCCTGCGCAACCTCGACCTGATCATGGGTTGCGAGCGCCGCGTGGTCTACGACCTGATCAACGTGATCCAGAACGAAGCCAACCTGAACCAGGCGCTGATCAAGGACAAGCAGTGCGACAACCTGTTCGTGCTGGCGGCCTCGCAGACCCGCGACAAGGACGCGCTGACGCAGGACGGCGTCGAGCGCGTGCTGAAAGACCTGGCCGGCATGGGCTTCGACTACATCGTCTGCGACTCGCCGGCCGGCATCGAGACCGGCGCGCTGATGGCCATGCACTATGCCGACGAGGCGCTGCTGGTCACCAACCCCGAAGTCTCGTCGGTGCGCGACTCGGACCGCATCCTCGGCATGCTGGGCAGCAAGACCAAACGCGCGATCGACGGCGGCGAGCCCATCAAGGAACACCTGCTGATCACCCGCTACAACCCGTCGCGCGTGCAGGACGGCCAGATGCTGTCGCTCGACGACATCCAGGACATCCTGCGCATCCCGCTGATCGGTGTGATCCCCGAGTCCGAGATCGTGCTGCAGGCCTCCAACCAGGGCGTGCCGGCGATCCATAGCAAGGAGTCCGACGTGTCCGAGGCCTACAAGGACGTCGTCGCCCGTTTCCTCGGCGAGACCCGGCCGATGCGTTTCATCGAGGCCGAGAAACCGGGCTTTTTCAAGCGTCTGTTCGGCGGGAGGTAGTGCCATGTCATTCCTGTCCTTTCTGCTCGGCGAGAAGAAAAAGACCGCCAGCGTCGCCAAGGAGCGGCTGCAGATCATCCTGGCGCACGAGCGCACGGGCCGCGGCGGCAGCCGCCCCGACTACCTGCCCGCGCTGCAGCGCGAGCTGGTCGCCGTGATCTCCAAGTACGTGGCCGTCAATCCGGAGCACATCAAGGTCAACCTCGAACGGCAGGACAACCTCGAGGTGCTCGAAGTCAAGATCGAGCTTCCAGGATGAAGCCCTGGCTCGCATCGCTGACCGCGCTGGCCGTGCTGGCCTGCTCGCATGCCGACGCTGAGAAGGTCGGTGAAGTCGACACCGCGTTCAAGCTGATCGGCCCCAACCACAAGATCGTCGTCGAGGCCTTCGACGATCCCAGGGTATCGGGCGTCACCTGCTTCGTCTCGCGCGCCACCACCGGCGGGCTGGCCGGCGCCTTCGGCCTGGCCGAGGACAAGGCCGAGGCCTCGATCGCCTGCCGCCAGGTCGGCCCGATCGCCGTGCCGCAGCCGCTGCCGCAGCAGGAGGAAGTGTTCAACGAACGGCTGTCGATCCTGTTCAAGAAGCTGCGCATCGTGCGCATGGTCGATGCCAAACGCCATGCGCTGGTCTACCTGACCTATTCCGATCGCCTGGTCGACGGCTCGCCGATGAACGCCATCACCGCGGTGGCGGTCGACCGGGCCACGGCGCTGCCGGTGAAGTAAACGGCGACCGATGTCGCCACCCGAACCCCACCCTTCCGTCCTGCCTGCCGACGAGACCTCGGTGCCCGAGGCCGACCTCTCCGCCCTCGCGCCGCTGCGCTGGCCGGTGTTCCGCATGCTGTGGAGCGTCTGGCTGGTCGCCAACATCTGCATGTGGATGAACGACGTGGCGGCGGCGTGGATGATGACCTCGCTCACCACCTCGCCGATCTGGGTCGCGCTGGTGCAGACGGCCGCCACCTTGCCGGTGTTCCTGCTCGGCCTGCCCAGCGGCGCGCTGGCCGACATCCTCGACCGGCGCCGCTACTTCATCGTCACGCAGTTCTGGGTCGCCACCGTGGCGATGCTGCTGTGCGCGGCGGTCCTGTCGGGCTGGATGACGCCACCGCTGCTGCTGGCGCTGACGTTTGCCAACGGCATCGGTCTGGCGATGCGCTGGCCGGTGTTCGCGGCCGTGATGCCCGAGCTGGTGCCGCGCGCGCAGCTGCCGTCGGCCCTGGTGTTGAACGGCGTGACGATGAACGCGTCGCGCATCGTCGGCCCGCTGGTCGCCGGCGCCCTGATCGCCAGCCTGGGCAGCGCCTACGTGTTCGTGCTGAACGCGGTGCTGTCGGTGATCTCGGCCTTCGTGCTGATGCGGTGGCAGCGCGAACACCATCCCAGCCCGCTCGGCCGCGAACGCCTGTGGAGCGCGATGCGGGTCGGCCTGCAGTTCGTCGGCCAGTCGAGCCGTTTGAAGGCCGTGTTCCTGCGCATCGCGCTGTTCTTCTTCCACTCCACCGCGCTGATCGCGCTGCTGCCGCTGGTGGCGCGCGGCCTGCAGGGCGGCGATGCGGCCACCTTCACCGTGCTGCTGGCGTCGATGGGCATGGGCGCCATCGCCACCGCGCTGCTGATGCCGCGGCTGCGCCAGGTGCTGACGCGCGACAAGCTGGTGCTGTACGGCACGATGCTGCAGTCGGCCGCGACGCTGGTGGTCGCGGTCGCGCCCAATGTCGCCGTCGCCGTGCCGTCGATGTTCGTCGCCGGCATGGCCTGGATCGCCACCGCCAACTCGCTCAGCGTCTCGGCCCAGCTCGCCTTGCCCGACTGGGTGCGCGCGCGCGGCATGTCGATGTACCAGATGGCGATCATGGGCGCGAGCGCACTGGGCGCCGGCCTGTGGGGCCAGGTTGCCACGGTGAGTTCGGTGCAGGTCAGCCTGGTGGTCGCGGCCGCCACCGGCACGCTGGCGATGTGGCTGGCGCAGCGCTTCGTCGTCGACATGACCATCGAAGAAGACCTGACGCCGTCGAACGCGCTGCAGGTGCCGGTGGCCGCCACGCCGCCGGCGCAGGGCCATGTGGTGGTCACGATCGAATACCGCATCGACCCGGCCCGCGCCGACGACTTCCGCCACCTGATGCAGGAGAGCCGCCGCAGCCGGCTGCGCCAGGGCGCACTGTCGTGGGACCTGCTGCACGACATCGGCGACCCGGCACGCTACCTGGAGCAGATCGTCGACGAATCGTGGACCGAACACCTGCGCCGCTTCGACCGCGTGACCGGCGCCGACGTTGCGCTGCGCGAACGCAAGCTCGCGTTCCACCTCGGCGAGACGCCGCCGGTGGTCACGCGCTGCGTCGTCGAGACCGCGCGCGGCTGACCGCCCGGATTTGCCCGCCCCGCTTACCGCCACTGGGGCCTGTGTCCGACAGCGAGCCTCGCCGCTCGCACGCACAGTGGCACACTGCACCATCCCTCCCAACCCTGGCGGCACCGGCATGACCAAGACCTTCCTGACTTACCTGGCCATCACGGTCGCACTGTTCGCCATCGACATGGTGTGGTTGCGGCTGATTGCCGTCGACATGTACCAGCAGGGCATGTCGCACTTGCTGGCGCCGCAGCCCAGGCTGGCCGCGGCCGCCGTCTTCTATCTGCTGTACCCGATCGGCCTGCTGGTGTTCGCCGTCTACCCGACGCTGCAGGACAGCGGCTGGTGGCGCGTCATCTGGATGGGCGGCCTGTTCGGCTTTTTTGCGTATGCCACCTACGACCTGACCAACATGGCCGTGCTGCGCGACTGGCCGATCGGCCTGTCGCTGATCGACATGGCCTGGGGTACCGTGGTCAGCGCCGCGGCGGCCGCGGCGGGCAGGTTTGCGCACGGCCTGCTGCACGGCTGAGGGCGGGGGTGCGTCCGTGCGTCCCCGGACCGCCAGAGCGCCCGTCAGTCGACCTTGATATTTGCTTCCTTGACCAGCCGCGCATAGTGCGCCGTCTCGGTCTTGATGAACTGCGCGAACTCGGCGCTGGTGTTGCCGAGCGGATCCGCGCCCAGCGTCGCAAATCGCTCCTTGACGTCGGCATCCTGCACGAACTTCGCCACCTCGGCCTGGATGCGCGCGATGACCGCCGGCGGCGTGCCAGCCGGTGCCATCAGGCCGTTCCAGCTGTCGGCCTCGAAGCCAGGCACCCCTTCGGCCACGGTGGGCAGATTCGGTGCCAGCGGGCTGCGCTGCAGGCTCGCCACGCCCAGTCCCACGAGCCGTCCCGAGCGGATGTTGGGCACGGCGGTGATGGCCGTGTCGAACATCAGGTCGACGGTGCCGCCCATCAGCGCCTGCAGCGCCGGCGCACTGCCGTTGAAGGGCACGTGCAGCACGTCGATCCTGGCCATCAGCTTCATCTGCTCCACCGCCAGGCCGCCGCTGGTCACGGTGCCGAACGACGCGAAGTTGATCTTGCCCGGCGCAGCCCTGGCCTTGGCCACCAGTTCGGCCGCGTTCTTCACGCCGAGCTGTGGATGCGCCACCAGGAACAACGGGTACTTGGCCACCATGCTGATCGGCACGAGGTCTTTGTCCGGCGCATAACTCAGCTTGCCCTGCATGGTCGAAGGTGCGAGCGTGACAGCCGTTGGCGAAGCCAGCACCAGCGTGTAGCCGTCGGCCGACGCCCGTGCGGTCAGCGATGCGGCCAGCGTGCCGGCAGCGCCGGGCCGGTTGTCGACGATCACCGGCACGCTCAGCCCCGCGCTCAGCTTGCTGGCGATCAACCGCGCCATCACATCGGACGCGCCGCCTGCGGGAAAGCCAACCATGATCTTGATCGGCTGGCCGGGCCAAGGGCTGCTCTGCGACCACACTGCGGGCGTTGCCAAGACGGCCCCCGCGGCGAGCAGGCTGCGGCGGCGCAAGAAGTTCCCGCCAGCCATCTTTCGTTCTGAAGAATCGTGCATGTCTGTCTCCTGCTGGTGCGTGGGCGGCTCTAGAAATAACCTCCTTTTTCAGTGATCTGCTCGATGGTCTGGCCTTCTGCCACCCAGGCGAAGATCTTCTTCTCGTTGGCAACGATGCCCTCGGCGCGCTCCAGCACCTCGACCGCGATCTCGCGCGGCACGGCGACCGCGCCATCGGCATCGCCCAGGATCACGTCGCCCGGCCGCACGAACACGTCGCCTACCTGCACCGGCAGCTGGTAGTGCGTGATGAGGCAACGGCTCAGGCTGCCGTTGGGGCTGCGGTAGCGGTAGAACACCGGGAAATCGGCATCGAGGATCTGCGCCGTGTCGCGGATGCCGCCGTCGATCAACGCACCGCGTACGCCCTTGGCCTTGACGGTCGCGGTCATCACGCCGCCCCACAGCGTGGCGCGTTCGTCGCCAGACGTATCCCAGACCACGAAGGCGTGCTCGCCGAGTTCGTCAAGCATCTGGCCGCGGTAGGTCAGCTCGCCGCTGATGCGTGTGTTGGGCGCGCTCTTCACGGTGAACGCGATGCCGGCCACGGTCTTCTCGGGCCGCAGCGCCTGCAAGCGGCCCGGGAAGGCCTGGTCGAGCAGGCAGTGCTCGCGCAGCACGTCGCAGACCACGGCGGCCTGCAATTGTTCGTAGCGGCGCAGCAGCTCGGCCGTGCCCATCGGGAACTCGACATCGGGAAAGGTCTCGCGCGCCGCGATCAGCGCCTCGAGGTTCATCATCATGGCTTCCTTCTGAAGCCGTGGCTTGGTTGCGGTCATGGGTTTGTCTCCGTGTTCGTGTCGTTTGTTGATCTCATATACGATACGTGTTATCGCATGTGATTCAATATAGACCCGATGAAAACCACCCGTCAAGCCAGGGTCTCGCCCGGCGCCGCGCCCGACCATGGCGCACCGGCCGTCGAGCGGGCCGTGCAGGTGCTGCTGCGGCTGGCGCAGTCGCCGCAGGGCCTGGGCGCCCAGGCGCTGGCCGATGCCACCGGCACGCCCCGCGCCACGCTGTACCGCATCGTGCGGGTGCTGAACAGCCACGGGCTGCTGCAGTCCGCACCCGGACAGGAGGGCGTGTTCCAGCTCGGCCCCACGCTCGCGCGGCTCGGCGCACAGGTCGCCGCGCCACGCGACCTCGCCACGCTCGCACGCCCGGCGATGCTGCAATTGGCCCGGTCGATCGGCGAGACGGTCAAGCTGGCGGTGCGCGACGGACAGGATGCGGTGACGCTGGCCGTCGCCGACAGCGGGCTCGACGCCCGTGTGACTTCGCGCGCCGGTACCCGGCTGCCGCTGCACATGGGCGCGTCGCAGCGCCTGCTGCTGGCCCACGCGCCGGCCGAGGTCGTGCGGGCGGTACTGGGCCGTCCGCTGGAACGCCGCACCGCGCGCACCTTCAGCGATGCGCAGCGCCTGCGCCAGAGCCTCGACAAGCTGCGCATGACCGACTCGGTACAAGGCCACGGCGAAGGGATCGACGGCGTGGGTGCCGCCGCCACGCTGGTGCGTGGCGCTGGCGACGAAGTGCTGGGTGTGCTGGTGGCGGTCTACATCCACACCGGCAAGGGCGCGACGCAGTTGCACAAGATCGCGCAGGCGGTGGAAGACGCGGCGCAGCAACTCTCGGCCTGGCAATTGCCCGCACAGGCCCGGCCCTGAACAGGCAGGGCCGGCCAGACGTTCAGCGCGCCGTCGTCTGCATCCGCAGCCGGCGTGCGGCCTCTTCGGCCCGCGCGTCGTCAATCTCGCGGATCACGTGGCCCACGTCGACCGCGCCAGCCTTGCCTTCGAACCGCCCGGTGAGCGCCGTGTCCGGATGCAGCAGGCCGCGTTCGTACAGATCCCAGATCTCCGGCCCATAGGCCAGCGGCAACAGGTCGGGCGCGAAGCGGCCGAAGAAGTCGCGCAGGTTGTCCACGTCGCGCAGCAGCATGCGTTTGGCGTGGTTGTTGCCGGCCGCGTCGATCGCCTGCGGCAGGTCGATGATGACCGGGCCGTCGGCCGCCAGCAGGATGTTGAACTCGGACAGGTCGCCGTGCACGATGCCCGCGCCCAGCATGCGCACGACCTCGGCGATCAGGGTCGCATGGTGGGCGCGCGCCTCTTCGGCGCTGAACGCGACATCGTTCAGCCGCGGCGCTGCATCACCCTGCGCATCGGCCACCAGCTCCATCAGCAGCACGCCTTCGTGGAAGTTGTAGGGCCTGGGCACACGCACGCCGGCATCCGCCAGCCGGTACAGCGCATTGACCTCGGCGCTCTGCCAGGCGGCCTCCTGCGCCTGGCGGCCGAACTTCGTGCCCTTGGCCATCGCGCGGGCCTGGCGGGTGTTCTTGACCTTGCGGTTCTCGGTGTAGTCGACGGCCTGGCGGAAGCTGCGGTTCGTCGCCTCCTTGTAGACCTTGGCGCAGCGCGTGTCGTCGCCACAGCGCACGACGAAGACCATCGCTTCCTTGCCGCTCATCAGCTGGCGCACGACGGTGTCGATCAGACCTTCGTCGATCAGGGTTTGCAATCTGGCGGGGGCTTTCATCGGGCCATTTTGCGCCCCGGCACCCGGCCCGCCGCACCCGGCCAGAAAGCCGTACGTCAGACCAGGCCGAGATCCTTCGGCGCCACGCCGGCGAACACCTGCTGCAGCTGTGCCGGGCGCAGGCCGTAGAGCCGGCCGAACAACCCGCCGAGCAGCGCCCGGTATTCGTTCAGCACCGGATAGTCGCGGTTCTGGAACAGGTTGCCCGGCGCCACCGCGACCTGCTCGCCCGGCACACGCCCACCGCGCACCGCGCCGCCCAGCACCCAGTAGACGCTGCCATGGCCATGGTCGGTGCCACGGTTGCCGTTTTCCTTGAAGGTGCGGCCGAACTCGCTGACCACGACCACCGTGCTGTCGCTCCAGGCCGGGCCCATCTCGTCGGCGTAGGCGGCCAGGCCCTTGCCCAGCTCGGCCAGGCGGTTGGCCAGATAACCGGTGCCTGCCCCCTGGCCGACGTGGGTGTCCCAGCCGCCCACGTCGATGAAACCCAGGTGGTAGCGCTCGCGCATCAGCCGGGCCACACGGCGCGCCTCGCCCTCGAAGCCCTTGGCGGTGATCGCATTGCGGCTGGCCGCCAGCATCTCGCCGGCCATGCCGGTCATGCCGCCCTTGCCGTCGCCGGCGTCGCCATTGATCTCGCGCATGGCTTCGTCGCGCACGGTGAAACTTTCCTGCACCACACCGGCCAGCGCCGAGCCCTGGTACATGCTGGCAATCGCCTGCGACTGGCGCGCATCGAACGAGGGTTTGCCGAGTTTGCCCAGCGCGAGGTTGGGCACCTGCAGGCCGCCGCGGAAGGTCAGCGGCAACTGGTCGGTGAAAGCGATCGCGTCGCGCGCGCCCAGCACCTGCGCCAGTCGGTTCATGAAGCCCGACTGGAAGTCGCGCCGGCCCTCGAGCGGCTGGCCCAGCTCGATGCTGTCCTGCGTCTCGAAATGGCTGCGCGAGACATCGTCGGTGCCGGCGAACGGCACGAAGGCCAGTTGCCTGCGCTCAAACAGCGGCAGCATCGAATCGACCAGCGCCGGGTTCAGCCCCCACTCGGCGTTCAGCGGGATCGCCGCATCGGCCGCGCTGCCCGGCCGGGCGATCGCGATGTTGGGCCGCTGCTCGTAGTAGAAGCTGCTGCCCACCGGCACCAGCAGGCTGGCCGCGTCGTAGGCGCCGCGCAAAAAGACGACCAGCACCCGCGGCGTGCCCGGGCTGGCGGCCATCAGGCGGGCGCTGCCCATCGCCAGCGGCGCGGCTGCCAGCGTGTTCAGCAGGAAATGTCTGCGTTGCATGGAAGTGCTCCTTCGCGACAGCGGGGCCTAGCGGAACTGGAACTCGGGCGACGACAGCAGCAGCACGTTCCACTCCTGCGGCGAGGTCGCGCCGTCGAACGCCGCCCGCGTGGCCACACCGAAGGTCGGCGCCAGCGCCTCGTGGTACAGCGCATTTGACAACTGCGGAAAGGCGGGCCGCTCGGCCGGCACCGGCCCGTCGCTCTTGAACAGGCCGGCGTTGCCGCTGCCGATGGTGCGCGCGATCTCGAAGCGTGTGCCCATCTGGCCCGAACTCGACCAGGCGGCCGCGTCGAGCGGGTAGCCGTCGGGCGTCTGCCGGTTGTACGGGCCCTGGCCCATGCGGTTGAGCCAACCCAGCATCGGCGCGGTGTTGACGATGGTCTTGCCGTCGTAGGCCAGGCGCACGGCCGACACGACGAAGTGCATCGGGTCCTTGAACTTGCGCGCCAGCGAGGGCGTGAACTCGGGCGCGTCGAACATCGCCTGCAGCGTGAGCGCGATGTCGCCGTCGCTCGCGGTGAAGGCCCGCTCCATGCGGGCTACCAGCGCCGGATCGGGCGCGTCGGCGGCGAAGTAGATGGCCAGCTTGCGGCTGATGTGGCGCGCCGTGGCGGGGTGGCGCGACAGCCGCGTCAGCTGGTCGATGATCTCGTCCCAGCCGCGGCCGGCCACGGCCACGCCCAGCACCGACTTCTCGCCCATGTCGTGCCGCGCCGGGTTGAACTCGGTCGCGCCCATGCGCCGGTACTGCGCCTGCAGCGCCGGGCGGAGGTTGGGCGTGGCGCCGCCGAAGTTGACGCCAAGACCGGTCAGCACCCGCGCCAGCTCCTGCACGTCCTTCTGCGTGTACCCGCCATCGACGCCCAGCGTGTGCAGCTCCATCACCTCGCGCGCGAAGTTCTCGTTGATGCGGTTGACGGCGTTCTGCTCGTTGTCGAGGTAACGGACCATCGCCGCATGCGTGGCACTGGCGATCAGCAGGTCGCGAAAGCGCCCCAGCGCGTGCGTGCGCAGCCGGTCTTCGTAGTCGCCCACCAGCACCCGCAGGTTGGCCTTGTACTGGTGCACGTTGAAATGGTTGAACCAGAACCAGGTCAGTTGCTCCTGCAGCTGGTTCGGCGCGTACAGTGCCCGCAGCAGCATGCGGGTGGACGCGTCACGCGCCAGGCGGTTCATGTCCTGCTGCCAGGTCTGCTGCGCCTGCTTCTTGGCCTCGTCGTCGGCGACCGCCTGCGCATCCCGCCGGCGCTGCTCCATCTCGACGGCCCAGGCCTCCATCGGCTTTTGCAGCAGCGGCAGCGCGTCGATCTGCGCCTGCACGGCGGCCGGCAGAGTCGCGGCCGGCGCCGGATGCAGCTGCGCCTGCAGGTAATCACGGCGCGACAGGCGTTGGTAGGCGCCGACGGCCGCACTGTCCACGCCCCACGTGACCCGGTTCACCAGCGCCAGATCGGCGACGTCGAGCGCGGACGCCTTGCGCGGCGCTGCGTCGCTGCGCAGGGCCGGTGCAGCGCAGCCGGCGAACAGGCCCGAGCCCAGCAGCCCCAGGCAACCACCGGCGATCAGGCTTCTGCGCTGCAGCATGGCATATGGCCTCTTCAGCGGCCCATCGGCGGGCCATCGCGCCGGTCGAAGCCCGGGCCGGGGCCCGGACCGTACATCGGATTGCGACCGGGTCCGTGCCCCGGACCATGGTCGAAACCGCGATCGTCACGCCGGTCCCAGTCGCGGTGCGGACCATGGCGCGGACCGCGGTCCCAACCCGGATGCTCATAGGCGTAGCGTTCGCGCACCCAGTGGTCCTGCACGAAATACACCGGCTGGCCGCAGGCGTCGTAGCGGTTGCAGTAGCGCCGCCAGTTCTGCTGGTGCACCGGCGGCACGTACAGGTAGATCGGCTGGCGCTGCACGATGCGCTGTGGCGGCAACACCACCACCGGCTCAGGGTACACCAGCGCGGGGCGCGGCAGTTCGCCGATGTTGATGCGGCCGTACACGCCGGGCTGGTTGATGCCGATCGAGACGCCGACGCTGGGTTGCGCCAGCGCTGCACCAGCGGCACCGATGGCGACGGCCAGGGCAATGAGTTGTTTCATGGGGCTCTTCTGTGGAGTGGTGATGCTTCAGCAACGCCCGTCAAGGCTGATTCGAGCACAAACCGGCCGTCGCAGATCCCGGCTTTACCTCCGTTTACGAAATGATCGCTGATACCTGGGCGTCCGGAAGACGCGCTGGGGTCCGTGTCGAAGCGGGCACGCACCGCCTCCGCCCTCCCCCAAAAGAGAGAGGTGGCGGCACCGCCAGGGGCAGACGACCGACGGGCCGCCATCGACCACAATGCCGGACAGACGGCGTCGATGCGGCACGCTTGTTTGTCCACCCCACGCTCAGGAGATCCCCATGCTCGGCTTGACGACCCTCGGAACCATCCACACCGCCATCAGCCTGGTCGCGGTCTTCGCCGGCTATGCCATGCTGGTCCGCGACCGGCAGATCGTCGCCGCGTCGCCCCTCGGCCAGGTCTACATCTGGACCACGGTGCTCACCTGCCTCACCGGCTTCGGCATCTTCCAGCACGGGGGTTTCGGCAAGCCGCACGTGCTGGGCATCGTGACCCTGGTCACGCTGGCCGTGGCCGCGGTGGCCGGCCGCACGCAGCTGTTCGGCGCGGCATCGCGCTACGTCGAGACGCTCAGCTACACCGCCACGCTGTTCTTCCACATGGTGCCCGCGATCACCGAGACCTCGACCCGCCTGCCGCTGGGCAAGCCGTGGATCGCCAGCGCCGAATCACCGGAGCTGCAGCCGATCGTTGGCGGCACGTTCGTGGTGTTTCTGGTGATCGCCGGCCTGCAGGTCTGGAAGCTGCGCGGCACGCCGCGTGGCATGCACGCGACTCCTTGAGTCGTGAACTGCCGAACAATGGTCGTGTGGCGGTTGAACGCAACCGATGACGGGCTGCGACGCACGTCCCCTGCAATTCTGGCGTCTTGCTCCAGACAGCAGAAAAGTCGTATGTGACTCATGTACGATTCCGACGGAGGCCTGTCCCTTGTAGAGCGCGGCTCTCACCGATGCGGTGCCGTGCTTGCTGGACTCAGACCACGCAGGCATCGAATCCCGCGCAGGCGGGTCTTTCACGTAGCCCCACGTTCATCCTCGCCGCATCCTCTGCCCACCCCACCCTCGACGCTCCTGTGATCCGAACATGAAATGAACAGCCTTCGCCGAATGCTTGACGTACTCGGTCTCTTTCGTCCAGACCAACCGGTCATCGACATCGACATCATCTGCAAGGAACTCGGGTACACATCAGCCAGTGCCTACCGCTACCTGCGAGAACTCGGGGACGTGGGCCTGCTTGTCCGGCTGCCACGCGGCTACGCCCTGGGGCCGAGGATCATGGCGCTGGAACGCCAGATGACAGACTACGACCCCATGCTGATCTGCAGCAAGGACCTGATCGACAACCTGGTGGCTGAAACCGGACTGGATGCGTTGATCAGCGAGTTGCATGGTCAATCAGTGATCAACGTGCTTCTGCAACGCGGCTCCGACACCGGTCCTGTGGGCGGCGGGCGCGGGGTCCCGATCGACCTGTTCCACAGCGCGACCTCGCGCGTCGTGCTCGCCTACCTGCTGCCCCGCCAGATCCGGCGAATCTACGACCAGCATGCCGACAAGCCGGAACTGCGGCACCTCGGCTTGAGCTGGAAGGACTTCTCGAAAAGCCTGCTCGCCATCCGCAAGCAGGGCTATTGCCTCAGCCGAAACGAGCGACACCCCGATCGCTCCGGGGTGGCCGCGCCGGTGTTCGACGAAAAGCAGAGGGTGCTGGGCAGCATCACGCTGGTCGGTCGCAGCGAGCGTTTCGAGGCATTCCAGGAGAGCTTCCTGTGCAATCTCGTCACCGCGGCCGCAACGGAGTTGACCGCGCGCATCGCCAAGCAGTAGTGCGCAGCCCCGTCCGGTTCGGGCGGAGGCAACGGTGCGATGTCAGCGCGACGGCTGGTCCGTGGGCTCCGCGGAAAACACGGCCATGCCCCGCGCCACGCCAGGCCGCTCTGCCATCTGCTGACCCCAACGTGTGAGATGGGGCAACACGCCGCTGGCCTGGATCGCCTGCCGGCGAAACCAGTAGTTCGGGTAGAGCAGGAAATCCGCCACCGAGATCTCATCGGCGAAGTACTCGTGTTCGCCGAGCCACTGGTCGGCCACGGCAAGCGGCCCGGCCAGGCGGCTCTGGAGCCACCGCTCGTTCAGCGGATCCTTCACCGGCATGGAGCGCGCGTAGTTGAACAACCAACTGCTGGCCGACGTGATGTCGGTGCCGATCTGGTAGAACCATTGGTACGCATGGGCGCGCCGGCGATCGTCGCGGGGAATGAACTTTCCGCATTTCTCGGCGACGTACAGGGCGATCGCCCCCGACTGCGGGAGGCAGATGCGCTGGCCGCCAGGACCGTCATCGTCGACCAGCACGGGAATCGCGCCTGCAGGATTCAGTGCCAGGAAGGCGTCTTTCCGATGCTCGCCTTGTTCGGTGTCGACCCGGACGGCTTCGTACGCCAACCCGGACTCCTCGAGCATGACGGTCGCCCGGTAGCCATTGGGCGTGGTGTCGGAGTAGATCGTGATCATCGCCTGTCCTTCTCTACGCCAGCACCCGGCCGCCGCTGACGTGCAGCACCTGCCCCGTGATGAAACCCGCCATCGGGCTGCTCAGGAACAGCATCGGACCGATCACGTCGTCCGGCGTGCACAAGCGGCCCATCGGCACCACTGCGGCGGCGGCCTTGGCATCGAACCAGCTCCACCCGGCCGGATCCTCTTTGCCGGCCAGCGGCCCACCCCCCATGAAGGGAGTGAGCATGGCACTGGGTGCGACCGCATTGACGCGAATGCCGGGCGCGCTCTCCAGCGCCAGCGCCTTGACCAGTCCGGCAATCCCGCACTTGGCTGCGACATAGGCGCCATAGCCCCGGCTGGGTGCCGCCGTCATCGCGGAGGAGACGAACACGGCGCTGGCGCCGGGGGCCCGCATCAACGGCAGGGCAGCGTTCGCGCTCAGGAACGCAGAGCGCAGATTGCCATTGAGCAAGCGGTCCCACTCGGCGACGCCGGTCTCGCGCAGCGGCTTCGGCGGGATGGTGGAGAAGCCCACCAGGTGGAACAGATGGTCCACGCCGCCCAGCCGGTCGACCGCCGCGGCAAAGGCGTCGTGGGTCGACTGCTCGTTCGTCGCATCGATCGGGATGCGATGCACCGATGGCCCCGTGCCCAGGCGCGCCAACGCCTCCGGCAGATCCATCGCCGCGACGTTCATTTGCAGCCTCTCGCAGGCCTGGGTCAGCGCGCTGCCGAGCCCACCAGCCGCACCGACCACCACCACGCGCGCGCCAGGTGCCGGCGCTGCCCGAGCGCCCGCATGGGCGCTGGATTCAAGGGAATGGGACACGTAACCTCCGTGAAAAAAAGACTCGGAAGAACCAAGACACTTCAGGCGCCGAAGCTGAACCGGCCTTCGGCCGCCAACTGCGTCAGCGGCAGCCGCCCATTGGGCGTCTCGCGTGCCTGCAAGCCTTCGGGCAGCACGCTCTTGTCGCCTTTCCTGCCGATGGCAAGCACCGTCTCCACCGAATAACCGGCCGGGATGCCCGTGGCCTCGCGCAGCCGCTCCACGTCGAAGCCGGCCATGCCGTGCGCGGACCAGCCCGACAGCGTGGCCTGAAACGCGATGCTGGCCCAGGCCGCGCCCGCATCGAACGAGTGCCAGCGATTCGGAGCGGCGGCGGCCGCACCTGGAAACGTGGCCTCGTCGGCCGACACAATCACCACCAGCGCGGACGCACGCTGCGCCCAGCCCTGGTTGAACGCGACCAGCGTGTCGAAGATGGGTTGCCAGCTCGCGGTTTCGCGCCGCGCGTAGATGAAGCGCCAGGGCTGCGCGTTGTAGGCCGAAGGCGCCCAGCGCGCGGCCTCGAGCATGCCCAGCAAGTCGGGCTCGGAGATGGCCTCGCCCGTGAACGCGCGTGGCGACCAACGGTCGGTGAACAGGGGATGGATCGGGTGATCGGGGGTGCGTGCGGAGGTCATGGTGTTCCTGTGGAGTGATGGGAATGCGGGCCTACGGATACCGGCGGCAGCACGGTCGCGCAGAACTCGGAGAGCTGCGGGCCGGCATCGCCGGACTTGCCGGCCGCGGCGATGAAACGGTCCGGGCGGATCAGCACCCAGTCGACGTTCTTTGCCTCGAACCAGAAATGCAATGCGTTCTCCACGTCCTCGACCACGGTGCCAGACGGTTGCACCGGCACATGGGAACAGGCCTCGCTCCTGACACTGCGCGAACGAACGGCGACGTAGTGGTCGCAGCCCAGGCGATCGAGTTGCGCGCGCAGGCCGGTGGACGCCTGCGCCAGGGCGTCGCTGCGCCAGCTGATCAGGGCAAAACGGGCGCCGACGACGTCGTCGAGCCGCTGTGAGCGCCCTGGATCGCGCTCGACGAGGGGCTGGATGAACATGCGGCCCACCAGTTCATCCCGCCGCGCATCGCCGCTGTCCTGCACGATGCCCTTGACGAAGCGTGGCATCGGCTTGAACTTCATCTGCAGCACGTAGTCGCGCACGCGCGGGATGTTCCTGATGGCCAGAAAGAAGCGGTCGCGCAGCCAGGCGATGAGGCGGTTGCGCTGCGACAGCACGGCACCGAACAGGTCGGCCAGATCGATCATGGCCTTGGCATGCGCATGGCGCTCGTCGTGGTAGCTCGCCAGCAGCTCGGGCTTGAGCCGGCCCTGCAGGATCCAGGCGAGTTTCCAGGCCAGGTTGAAGGCGTCGCGCAGGCCCGCGTTCAACCCCTGGCCGATCCACGGCGGCGTGATGTGCGCGGCATCGCCCGCCAGGCACACCCGCCCGGAGACGAAGGCGCCGGCCACGCGCGAGTTGTGGGTGTAGACCCGCGCACGGATCACGTTGAGCCGCTCGGGTTCGGCGACGTGCCGGCCCAGCAGCTCGCGCACCTTGCCGGGTGCGAGCATCTGCTCGCCATCTTCGCCCGGGAACAGCATGAACTCCCAGCGGCGCAAGCCATAAGGCAGGCGCAGGCACACATAGGGACGCGCGGGCTCGCAATGCAGCGCGGTGTAGGGAGCGTCCAGCGGATCCTGGTCGCATTCGATGACCACCCACTTGGCCGGATGCGTGCGGCCCTCGAAGGGCAGCTTGAGGAGGCCCTCGCGCACCAGACTGCGCCCGCCGTCGCAGCCCACGAGGTATTGCGCGCGCACCTGGCTCTCGGCGCCGAGCGCGTCGCGCAGGGTCGCGGTCACGCCCTCCGGGTCCTGCGCCAGGCCGACCAACTCCACACCCACGCGCAGGCTGACGTGGGGAAAGCGTTCCAGTCCGCGGCGCAGCACCGCCTCGCCGATCGGCTGTGAGAACAGGTTGCGCCGGAACCAGCCGAACTCTCGCGTGCTGGGCAGGATCTCCGCGAAGCACTGCTTGCCCGCGGTGTACATGCGCATCGGTACGTTCTGGATCATGTCGCGCAACATGCCCTCTGCCAGTCCGGCCGCCTGGAACGTGCGCAGGGCCTCGTCGTCCAGCCCCACCGCGCGGGGATAGTCGAACACCTGCGGGCTGCGGTCGATGACCAGCGTTGCGACGCCATAGCCGCCCAGCAGGTTGGCGATCGTGACGCCGACCGGCCCCGCACCGACGATAAGGACCGGGATATCCGTGGTGGGATGTGCCATCGCGTGTGTCTGCCGTCGTGGAGGCGATCAGGCCGCGCTGAACAGGCGGCTGTCCTGCTGCACCAGCAGGTGACGCACCGCCTTGCGAAACTCCGTGAAGCTGGGATCGGCCATCAGTTGCGCACGGCGCAGCGCGCGCTGCTCGAAACTCTCGAAGGCCCAGAGATACGCCAGCTGGTTGAGATCGCCGCTCTCCGGCGTCAGCAGCACGACCAGATGACCGAGCAGGCGGGTCTGTACCTCACGCCCCTTCTCGTTGTAGAGGCGCAGGTAGTCGCGCACGCCGCCCGGCACCAGCGTGTAGGTTCGGAGTTCGTGGATCATGTTTCTGCCGGCACCGCTGGAGGCGTCAGCCCTCGTCGGAGAAAGTCCACCACCGCCTGCTCGAACAAGGCCGGCTGGTCGTCGTGTACGTAGTGGCCGGCATCGGGGATCTCGATGGCCGAGATGCGAGGGTTGAGCTCGCGCATGCGCTCCATCATGGCCGGTTGGAGATAGTCCGAACGCCCGCCGCGCAACACCAGCGTGTCGCATGCGATGGCGCGAACGCTGGGCTCGAGGTCGACCACACGGGAGGGATCGGGGTTCAGCCGGGTGGCGACGATGCCGGCGTGGTCGTAGCGCCAGGTAAAGGCACCCTGCGGCAGCGGCTTCAGCATGTTGTGCAGGCGCTGCTGCCGCGCTTCTTCGGTCACCGTCGGCCGCAGTTCACGCATGAAGTCGCAGGCCGCCTCCCAGGATTCGAAACGCACGGGCGTGGTGGCCAGCTCCTTGCGGATCCGCGCGGCCCCCTGACTGACATCGAAGGCGCCGGGGCCGGCGTCCTCGATCACCAGGCGGCGCACCCTGTCCGGATGCCGCGCCGCATACACGATCGCGTTGATGCCGCCCATCGAATGCCCGAGCAGGTCGAACTGCGCCAGGCCCAACGCGCGGACGATGCCACCGAGGTCGGCCACGTAGGCGTCCGTGTAGTAGTTGTGCGCAGGATCCCAGTCCGATGCACCCCGCCCGCGCTGGTCGAAGGCGATGACGCGAAACCCAGGCTGCAGCGCGGCCGCGACGCCGGCAAAAGTCTCGCCATAACCACGAATGCCATGCAGCATCACGATGGGCCAGGCTTGGGCCGACCCCCATTCGGTGATGTGGAAGTTCAGCCCCGACAGGGCTACCGTCTGCTCGCGCCGCTCCATGGTGCTGGTCCGTGCCTCAGACCAGGCCATCCTGGCCCTTGATCTCGGATGCCTTGAGGCCGCCGAGGCGCGCGTTCAGACGGCCGCGCGTGGCAAAGGCCCAGACCAGGATGACTTCGTCGCGGTTGGGGCCGTCGCCGAATGTGGCGCTGATGGTGTCGTAGTGAGACCGGACGTACAGCGCGTCCTTGTGTGCGAGCGGAATGTCGATGGTGGTGCCGGGGCCGCCGCGCTTGCCGGTGGATGGCACCCATGCCTTGCCCCCGCCGATCGCGTCGCGGATCGGATTGGCAGCCGGGTTGGTGAGCAGCGCATTGCCATGCTCGTACTCGCCGTCGGCCCCGACCAGGATAGCCTTGCCGTAGCTTTCGATGGCACGGCCTTGCGCTGCCTCCTGGATGCGGCGCCCGAACTCGAGACCCAACGCGGGAGAAGGCTCGATCCAGGAGGACAGGTCGGGGACGTACCTGCCGGCAAAGGGGTTGTGGATGCAGGCGGCGATGGCGATCTTGCGCAGCGGCTCACCGTCGGCAGGCGCACCGGTTTCGCCGGCAAGGGTGTCTTCGATCTGCAGATACCACTTGCGGATATGAAAGACGCTGAAGTTGGCGGACTTGGTCATGGAGGGTCGTCGGTTGTGAAGGTCGAAGAACAGAAGAAGGCCGGGTGCCACTCAGTCGTACAGCGGCTCGAGTTCGAAGGCATCGCTGGGCGCGTTGTAGGCGTGCAGCACGCGCTTGCCCTCTTCGTCGTCGTGGACCGTCTCGCAGAAGAACTCGAAACGGTGGCCATCGGGGTCGTTGAAATACAGGCCGTAGCCGACCTTGTGATCGGTGGTCTTGACCACCTCCACGCCGGCCCGCAGCAAGCGCCCGTAGAGGCGCCGCAGCTCGGTGATGTCGCCCTCGATCTCAAGCCCGTAGTGCTGCAGTGCGCAGCCGCCCACCACGGCGCCCGGCTCGGGCCGGATCAACGCGATGTCGTGGTGCTTCTGGCCGAAGCTCATGAATACCCATTGCGGGCCCCGCGCGGTTTCCTGCATGCCCAGCACGCGTTCGTACCAGGGTGCCGAGGCAAACGGATCGGTCACGAACAAAGAGAGGTGCGTGCGGCGGATGCGGGGACGCACGAACAAGGCGGCGTCGTCAGTCATGGGGCTTCGCGCCGAGGATCGACTTCGGATGCGGCTTGAGGTCTGCGACCACGGGAGTCCACGCCACCGCCGTGATCTCGCTGAAATCACGCCAGTCCTTGAACCAGCTCTGGCCGCCGTCCATGGAGCGGAACAGGTGGCCGTACTTGGTCCCGGCGAACACCAGGCCAGGATCCGCCGCGTGCGTGCCGAGCGCCCAGAAGGTCGAATTGGGCACGGCATGCAGTAGCGCGCTGGCCCAGGTGGCACCACGGTCCAGCGAACGGTAGATCTTGGTGCGCGTGCCCGGCGTGCCGTCGCCGATGGCGGCCAGCAGCACGTCCGCGTCGCCTTCCAGGGGGGTGAGCGTGCGCGTGTAGTACATGCCGTCGAAACGATCCGCAGAGCTTTCACCAGCCCAAGGTCCGAGACCCCCGTCGCGGTTGGTGTAGACCGAGTTCACGGTGGCGATCAGATGCGTCTTCGGCCGCCCAGCACGGGCCGGAAGAATGGCGACGGCATGGATGTCGCTGTTGACGATGCCGCTCGCCGTGTCATCCACCCGGCGCCAGCGGTCCCCCTGGTCCCGGCTGTGCCAGGCACCGCCCTCCTCCACGCCGAACCAGACGGCGCTGTCGTCCGGGTCCACCGTGACAGTGAGGATGCGCGGGCGGTTCACACCGGCGCAGAACTCGGGCAGCTCGATGGCCAGGCGCGTCCAGCTGTGGCCGCCATCGCGCGAGCGGAACATCGCCGCGCGCGAAGGGGCGCCGGTACCGGCATAGATCACATTGGAGTCGCGCGGATCGATCGCCAGCGCCCACACGTGCATGCCATTCGCCGGCGATTCGAGCCGCCTGAAGTGCAGGCCGCCGTCTTCGCTGAGACAGATGCCGGCGTCCGCGCCCGCAAAGATGCGGCTCGGGTCACGCGGATCCACCAGCAGGCAACGCACCACACCATCGAATTCGATCGCCTCCTTCAGCCCGAGGCGATGCCACGTGGCGCCATCGTCCGCACTGCGCAGCACGCCTTGCCCGGCGGTTCCCACCAGAATTGTTCCCTGCATGGTCGAGTCTCCTTTGAGTACCGTTAGATGAAGATGCCGCGGGTGATGCCACCGTCCACGGCGATCGATTCGCCAGTGATCGCACCGGCGCGTTCGGACGCGAGGAACAGCACCACGTCGGCGATTTCATCGGGCTGCAGCACGCGGCGGATCGGCGTGGCCTTGGCGTAGTTCGCCTCGATCTGCTGCGGCGTCAGGCCCTGCAGCTTGGCTTCCTTGGCGTAGAGCTCGTGGATGTGCGGCGTCTCCACCACGCCGGGATGGATCACGTTGACGGTGATGCCCAACGGCCCGAGCTGGTCGGACAGCGTCTTGGTCAGGTGGCAGATGGCCACATTGCGCATCCCCGAGAGCTGCTTGCTCCCGCGCCCCGTCAAGCCGCCGATATTGATGATGCGACCGAAGCCGCCCTTCTTCATGTGTGCCGCAGCCGCCTTGGCGCAGCGCATGTAGCCGACCACCTTGATGTTGATGTCCTCGAGCAGGCCTTCGGGGCTGGCATGCTCGATCTCGCTGCGCACCAGGCCACCCGGGTGCGCGGCACCGTTGACCAGGATGTCGATGCGGCCAAAATGCGCCGCCACCTGGTCCATCATCGCCTGCACCTGCTCGGTGCTGCTGACGTCGGCCGGAACGGCCATGATCTCCACGCCGGTCTTCTCGCCAATCTCGCGCGCGGCCTGCTCCAGGGCTACCTTGCTGCGTGCCACGATGGCAACCCGCACGCCCTCGGCTGCCAGCGCCTCCGTCACCGCCCGGCCGATGCCGAGACTGCCACCGGTCACGACCGCGACCTTGCCCTTGAGTTTCAGATCCATGTGTTTTCCTTGTGATGCGCGGGCAGCATCGCCGCGCCCTGTCCTGACGCCACTACAGCGCCATCTCGATCAATGCCGGGCCTTTGCGCCCGAAGGCATGGCGCAACTGCTCGGCCAGCTCCTGCGCCGTGGCCGCACGCGTGGCCGGCACGCCATACGACTGCGCCAGGCCCACCCAGTCGATGCGCGGATGGTCCAGCGACGTCAATGCCTCGGCTCTCTTGCCCAACGTGGCGCCGTCGCGGCGCAGCTCGTTGCGCAGGATGGCGTACTGATGGTTCGCCGCAATCAGCACCACGACGTCGAGCTGCTCGTGCGCAAGCGACCACAAGGCCTGGATGGTGTACTGCGTGCTGCCGTCGGATAGCAGGCCCACCACTTGTCGGTCCGGACAGGCGATGGCCGCGCCCAGCGCCACAGGCAGGCCTTGGCCGATGGCGCCGCCGGTGTTGGTCAGCGTGCTGTGGGGGCGGGCAGCTGCCGACGCGGCATAGAAAGCGTAGCCGCAGGTGCCGCCCTCGACCGACACGATCGCGCGGTCGGGCAGTTCGCGCGCCAGCACCGCAGCGATCCTGGCGGGCGTCAGTTCGCCCTCGGGCTGCGCCGGCAGGTCCAGCGGCAAGGCCTCATAGGCCGGTGCGCCCAGGGCGTCCGCGAGCCGTTCGAGCCGCTCGGCCACGGCATGGCCGGGCCGGCCTACCACCAGCAGGTGGTCATCCTTCACCAGCGCACTGGGGTGGCCGACATAACCGAAGTACGTGATGGGCGGCAGTGCACCGGCCAGCACGACCAGGTCGGCCGGGTCGAGCACCGCACGGGCCGGCTCGGGGAAGTAGGGCAGCCGGTCGAAGGCCGGCAGGCCCTGGCCACGCTCGGAGCGTGAGGGAAAGGTTTCCGCATAGGCCGTCGCACCCAGCAGCCGGCACAACCGGGCCGTGGCGCGCTGCGCCCGTTCGCCGAGCCCGCTCTGCTCACCGCCACCGCCCAGCAGGAACACCACGTGACGGCCGGCGCGCAGCCGCGCGAGGACCTCGCCCTCTTCATAGCCGTCAGCCATGGCCGGGCGCGGGCTGTCGAGTGCTGCCGTCCTGGCGGCCGCAGCGACCTCCCCGTACTGAAAATCGGCAGGGAAGATCAGCGTGGCGCCCTGCCCGCCATTGGAGAAGCTCTGGCGCACAGCCTCCACGGCGGCGGCTGCGCTGGCCTGCGTGCTCTCGATGCGGCGTACCCAGCCGGAGACGGGGCGCGCCAGCGATTCGATGTCCGAGCTGAGCGGCGCATCGTAGGGCAGGTGCCAGCTGGTATGGTCGCCGATGATGTTGACGATGGGCGTGTGGGCACGCCGCGCGTTGTGCAGATTGGCGATGCCGTTGGCAAAGCCAGGCCCCAGATGCAGCAGCGTGGCGGCCGGACGACCCAGCATGCGGCCGTACCCGTCGGCAGCACCTGTGCAGACGTTCTCCTGCAGGCCGACGACACAGCGTATCCCGTCGTGCGCCTCCAGCGCACGCACCAGGTCGAGCTCCGTCGTGCCCGGGTTGGCGAAGCAGGTATCCACACCTTCGCCGGCGAGCGCCGTCCACAGCGCCTGGGCGCCCGTTGCTGTTGTCATGGCCTCGATCCCTTATTGCACCTTGATGCCGCGCTCGCGCACGAGCTTGCCGATGCGGTCGCCATCGATCGCGATCTGTGCATCGAGTTCAGCCGGCTTCGACGCCGCCGCCCGCAGGCCACGCGCCGTGGCAAAGGCAGTCACCTCGGGCATCGACATAACCTTGATGAGTGCCGCATTCATTCGCGCCAGCACTTCCGGGGGAGTACCCGCCTTTGCATGGAAGGAGTAGGAGGTCGACAACAGCATGTCCGAGCCACCAGCTTCCATGATGGTGGGCACCGAGGGCGCGATCTGCGAGCGGGTATCCGCACCGACGGCCAGCAGCCTCATCGTGCCCTTCTGCACGTACGGCAGCATCGCCTCGACGCCACCCGACGTCGCCATCACCTGCCCGCCCAGCATCGCAGGAATGACTTCGGCCAGCGCCTTGTAGGGCACGTGCAGGAACTGCGTGCCGGTCCCGGCCTGGAGCAGTTCCATGTTGAGGTGCATGACGCTCCCCACGCCGCCCGTACCGAAGGGCACCTCGCCGGGATGCGCCTTTGCATAGGCGATGAACGACTTGAAGTCGGTTGCCGGCTGCTGCGAGCTCACGACAAGATAGAGGTTCACATCGGCAACGTTGCCGACCGAGACGAGATCCTTCTTGGGGTCGTACGGCAACGGCTGGTACAGCAAGGGATTGACGCTCAGCGTGAGCCGGTCGACCAGCAGGAACGTATAGCCGTCCGCGGGCGATTTGACCACCTCGTTGGTCCCGATGATGGCATTGGCTCCGGCCTTGTTGTCCACAACGAAGCTGGTCTTGAGCTCCTTGGCCAGGTTGTCAGTCACCAGGCGGGCCACCAGATCCGGGCCGGTGCCAGGCGGATACGGCACCACGACGCGGATTGTGCGTGACGGCCAGTTGCCTTGGGCCAGGGCCTGCATCGGCGCGGTACACGCAGCCACCAAAGCCATCGCGGCGAAGCCGGCCTGCCAGAAAGATTTCCTATTCATCGCTGACTCCAAAAACCCCCTGCTGACGAGATTGCGGCCGCGAATCGGGGGAGTGACTCGCACAGCCGTGGGCGGAAGCCCAGCGTCCAGACCACCCCTGTCTCGCGAGGTTTTTGCTAGTTTATCGTTTAGAACAAATTAAGCAAATATTTTTCTTCATTTTTGAAGAATTGGTGGCCGGGATGTCGCCCTACGCCATCGGCGCCACAGATCCACCGTGACGCACGCAATGCGACGCAGCAAGATGTATTGGCCTGTGGGCCGCGCCTCAGACGGTACATTCCTTCAATACGATAAATAAGATCTTTTATCGGTCTCATCTTCTCTCGCAAAGAGCAAAAATTGACTGTTTATCCACGATATCCCCCGATGATCCGAACAAAAATTCTTGGTCTTTCCTCTAAGACTCTTTACGTTCTAGTCTTTTTTAGTTTTAATGCAATTTTTACCATAAAACGGTAATTTGAACATTTTCAGAACAAGATGAAGGACGGATGCACGGATCCACCCGCCGAGCACATGCCGCCACCACCCCACCGCACACCGCACCGGCAATCAAAGGAGTCTCCGAATGAAACTGTTCCTCACCCCCACCGCCTGCTCGATGGCCGCCGACATCGTCGCGCGCGAAGCCGGTATTCCGCTCGAACTGGTCTGGGTCGACGTCCGCGCCAAGAAGCTGAAGGACGGTAGCGACTACTACCGTATCAACCCCAAGGGCCAGGTGCCGACCCTGCAGACGGACGATGGCCAGTTCCTCACCGAAGGCACTGTCATCGTGCAGTACCTGGCCGATTCCAAGCCCGGCGCAGGTCTGCTGCCTTCCGCGCTGTCGCTGGAGCGTTACCGCGTGCTCGAGTGGCTGAGCTTCATCAGCTCCGAGTTGCACAAGGGCTTCACGCCGCTGTTTCGCCCGACCACACCGCCTGCGTATCGCGAGATCGCGATCGAGAACCTGCGCAAGCGTTTCGCCTGGCTCGACGAAGTGCTGGCGGACCGCACGTACCTGCATGGCGGTGCTTTCACGGTCGCGGACGCGTACTGCTACACGATCATGATGTGGAGCCAGGTGCACAAGCTCGACCTGTCCGCATGGCCGCACCTGACGGCCTATCTCGAACGCATCGGGCAACGCCCGAGCGTGCAGGCCGCCCTCGCGGCGGAACAGCAGGAACTGGCCTCGCGCGTTCCCGCATGACACCGGGAGTGCGCACGATGAACCCACGCTGGACACAACGGCCGGCCCAGTCGAACTGGGGCGATTTCGGCCCCGACGATCAACGCGGTGCGATGAACCTGGTCGGTCCCGACCAGGTACGCAAGGGCATGGCCGAGGTACGTGAAGGCAAGACCTTCACCCTGTCGCTTCCACTGGACTACCCGGGTGGGAACGCGCTGCATCCCAAGCGCCACCCGCCACGCCGGTTCGCCACACTGCGCGGCGGCAACCACGAGGGCGAGCAGTGCTTCTGCTTCGCGATGTCGCGCGTCAACCCGTTCTACACCGACGTCTACAACGACGACGTGGTGGTGCTGCACACCCAGTACTCGACCCAGTGGGACGGCCTGGCGCATGCGGGCGCCGAGTTCGATGCCGACGGCGACGGAGTCGACGAAATGGTGTTCTACAACGGCTACCGCGCCGGCACCGACATCACGCCCGCGACCCGCACGCACGCCGACGGACCGGCGCGCTGGGACACCTGGGAGGCGCCGATGGCGCACGCCCTGGGCATCGAGAACCTGGCCAACCACGGCGCCCAGGGCCGCGCCGTGCTGGTCGACCTGCATCGCCACTACGGCCTGGAAAACCACGCCGTGACCTACGACGATCTGATGCGCATCCTCGCATCGGACCAGGTCGTCGTCGAGCGTGGCGACATGCTGTGCTTCCATGTCGGACTGGACGACTTGATCCTGGGCATGGCGGGCAAGCCCGTGGCGCAGACGCTGCTGAACTCCTGCGCAGGCCTGGACGGCAGCGACGAGCGCTTGCTGCGCTGGATCACCGACACCGGCGTCGCCGCGCTGATCTCGGACAACTTCGCCATCGAGCTGATGCCCAAGGGCATGCGGGTCCAGGGCCGTCACGCGATGCTGCCGCTGCACGAACATTGCCTGTTCAAGAACGGCATCCACCTGGGTGAACTCTGGCGCCTGGGCGAACTGTCGCGCTGGCTGCGCGCACACCAGCGCAGCCGCTTCCTGCTGAGCGCGGCGCCCCTGAACCTGCCAGGAGCGGTCGGCTCCCCGGTCACGCCCATCGCCACCGTCTGAAAGAGAAGCCTCCGCCATGAAGTTCTATCACGAAGCGCGCGGCTGCTCGCTGGCCGTCGACATCGTTGCCCGCGAGCTGGCAATCCCGCTGGATCTCCAGTGGGTGAACATGCGCACGAAGCGGCTGTCGGACGGCAGCGACTACTTGAAGATCAATTCCAAAGGCACGGTTCCCACCCTCGAACTGCCCGATGGACAGCACCTGAGCGAAGGCGCCGTCATCATGCAGTACCTGGCCGGTCTGCGACCCGGGAGCACGCTGCTCGCGCCGGCGGGAACGCTGGCGCGCTACCGCATCCTCGAATGGATGAGCTTCATCGGCGCGGACCTGCACAAGGGCGGTTTCATGCCGCTGTTCAAGGCGGTGACACCGCCCGCGTACCGGGAGATTGCGCGCCAGTATCTCCATGGCCGCCTGCAATGGATCAACGACCAGCTCGCCGACCGGGACTTCGTGACCGGCGCCACCTTCACGATCGCCGATGCCCACTGCTACACGATTGCGATGTGGACCCGCGCCCACGCGATCGATACCAGCCCATGGCCGCACCTCGAGGCGTATCTCGCGCGGGTCGACGCACGCCCGAGCGTACGGGCCGCAGAACAGGCCGCGGACGCACAAGGCGAGCGCGAGAAAGCGGCGCAGGCACTGGCCGGTACCGCAGCCAAGGCGCACTGAAGGTTCCCCCCATCACCCGCACGACCAGGTTGAACCATGAAGCTCCCACGACGTCTCGCCCTTCTCCTGTGCGCCAGCGCGCTTGCGTCCACCTTCGCCGCAGCAGCCGACTACCCGAACGGTCCGGTGCGCCTGGTGGTGGCGTTTCCGCCGGGCGGCGGTACCGACGGGTCGGCACGCATCGTGGCGGACAAGCTCGCAGTGGAACTCGGCCAGCCGGTCGTGGTCGACAACCGTGCCGGCGCCGGCGGCACCATCGGCGCGCAGTACGTGGCGCGCTCCGCACCCGACGGCCAGACGCTCTTCTTCGGGACCGGGGCCGAGCTGATCGTCAACCCCGTCACCCGCAAGACCGCACCCTACGACGTGTTGAAGGACTTCGTTCCGATCACCGAGGTGGGCAGCGTGATGTTCACCCTCGTGGTGCCCGCCGCGTCCCAGGTGAACAGCGTGCAGGCACTGGTGGCGCTCGGCAGGGCGCAGCCCGGCAAACTGAACTTCTCCTCGTTCGGCGTGGGCTCCACCAACCACCTGATGGGCGAGCTGTTCTCGTCCACCACCGGCATCAAGGCCACGCACGTGCCCTACCAGGGCAGCGGCCAGGCGATGACGGCGCTGCTGTCCAGCCAGGTCGATTTCGCCTTCGAGACGGGCGCCGTGGTGCTGCCGCAGACCAAGGCCGGCAAGCTCAAGGCGCTGGCCACGCCCTCGCCGAGCCGCGCGAAGGAGATGCCCGAGGTGCCGACGCTGCAGGAGGCCGGCTACAGGGACATGGTGGCCGATGGCTGGATGGGCGTGCTCGCCCCGGCGGGCACGCCGGCCGCGATTGTCCAGCGCCTCCACCAAGCGCTGGTCAAGGTACTGCGCATGCCCGATGTCTCGGCCAAGTTCGCGGAGCGTGGCACCACGGTCCTCGCCAGCACGCCGGACGAGTACCGGCAAAAGCTGGCCGCCGAGCTGGAAAAGTGGCGTCGTGTCGCCAGGGAATCCGGCGTGTCCGTGGAGTGACCCCTGTCACCGACTTCCGAGCCTGGACTTCGATCCTTTCTTCAACATCTGCCCGCCCCTCTTGCTGAGTAGCACCATGACCACGACGAACCAGACCAGCACCGCTCCTGCCGGCACCGACTCCCAGACCGCCAACACCCTTGCAGGCCGCGCCGGCGCCGGGCAACGGCATCTCGCATGCGGTGAAGCTCGGCGCGTTGAACTTTCACTACGTGTCGTGGGGCCGTGCCGAAGCGCCCGTGGTGTTGTGCTTGCACGGCCTGCGCAGTTATGCGAGGACGTTCCAACCCCTCGCGGCCACGCTGGGCCAGGATTTCCATGTGATCGCACTCGACCAGCGGGGCCGCGGCCAGACCGACTGGGACCCTGCACGCAACTACTACACGGCCGAGTACGTGCGTGATGTGGAGCAATTCATCGCCGCCCTCGGACTGGACAGCGTGCACCTGCTCGGCCACTCGATGGGCGGCATCAACGCCCTGGTCTACTCCCTCACCAACGCGCGCCGGTTGCGCAGCGTGGTACTCGAAGACAGCGGCCCTGGTGCGTCGCGCAACAGCGGCGGCGCATCCCGCATCAATGGCCGAGTTGACCAACACCCCGGCATCCTTTCCCGACTGGGCATCGGCCCGCGCCTTCTGGCGCTCCATTCGCCCCAACGTCACGGAAGAGGCCATCGACTCGCGTGTGGCGAACTCGCTGCGCGAAGCCGACGGCGGTGTGACCTGGGTCCACGACCAGGCCGGCATCACGCAATGCCGCCTGGAGCCGACACAAGCCGACCCGGATCTGTGGCCCTGCGTGCATGCGCTGCCCTGTCCGACCCTGCTCGTGCGTGGCGCGAAGTCCGACTACCTGTCGCACGACACCTTCGAGGCAATGCTTGCCGCCAACCCCAGGATCACCGGCGTGGAGATCGAAGGTGCCGCTCATTACGTGCACGACGACGCACCGCAGGCATTCAACGAGGCGGTGCGCAGCTTCCTGCTGCAACAGCCGCGCTGAGATCAGGGCTGCCGGAGATCACGGCGACGCGCAGATCGAGGACATCCATCCACGGAGAACGCAATGACAGATTTCGACAACACCATCCTGGTGGCCACTGCCGGCCAGGGCATCCTGCGCAGCAACGACAACGGAGCCCGCTGGCACCGTCTGGCGCTGAAGGAAGCCATCGAGTTCGATGGCATCGTGCGCGCACTGGCCGTCGATCCGAATCGCCCGCAGCGGGTCTATGCGGGTGCCGATTGCGGCTTCTGCATCAGTGACGACGGTGGCGCCCACTGGTCTCGCGCAGACGGCTGCCTGCAGGGTCAGACCGTCTGGTCCATTGCCGTCGATCCGCACGACAGCCATGTGATCTTCGCGGGCACCGGCGCGCCATCGCGTGCGGCCATCCACCGCTCGGTCGATGCAGGCAAGACATGGACCCGCCTGTCCCCCGAGATTCCGGAGTTCTGCGAGGGCGTCAACCGGCCGCGGCTGCTGACCATCTGCGTGGACCCGGACGACGGCCAGCAGGTCTGGTTCGGCGTCGAGAAAGGCGGTGCCTGGCGTAGCGGCGACGCTGGCGACAGCTGGAGCCGCATCGACGCAGAGAGCGCCGCCATCCACAACTCCGACATCCATGCCATCTCGATCGTGCCGGCCCGCGACGGCGCGCCCAAGACGACCCTGGTGGCGGTGGTGAACTGCCTGCACCGCAGCACCGACGACGGCCAGAGCTGGAGCGGCGAGCCTTCGCGCGAGCGCTTCGACGGGTTCTCCTACACGCGCACCGTGCTGCCGCTGCCCGGCTCGGACGATCTGCTGCTGGCCGTCGGCGACGGCACGCCCGGCACCCGCTCGCGCATCTACCGCTCCAGCGATCGCGCGGGCAGTTGGTCCGAGGCGACGCTGGACCTGCCGCCCAACTCGACGTTCTGGGCCTTCGCGGCGCATCCGTCGCTCCCGCAGCGGGTGTTCGCCGGCACCAAGTACGGCCACCTCTACCGCTCGGACGACGCGGGCCGCAGCTGGCACAAGCAGTGGCGCGAGTTCAGCGAGATCACCGCCGTGGCCTGGACGCCGTTCAAGGCGCCCCTGACCGCGCACGCCTGACCCCACCACACCCATACACCCGCAGGAACAACCCCCATGAAGCTCTACCACGAAGTGCACGGCTGCTCGATGGCCGTCGACATCGTCGCCCGCGAACTGCAGATCCCGCTCGAACTCGAATGGGTCAACACCACCGCCAGACTGACGTCCGACGGCTCCGACTACCTGAAGATCAATTCCAAGGGCGCCGTGCCCGCGCTCGAATTGCCTGATGGCCAGCACCTCACCGAGGGGGCCGTCATCATGCAGTACCTCGCGGATCTGCGGCCGGGTAACGCCCTGCTGGCGCCCGCGGGCACGCTGGAGCTCTACCGGATCCTGGAGTGGATGAGCTTCATCGGCGCAGACCTGCACAAGGGCGGCTTCATGCCGCTGTTCAAGCGGACGACACCGCCCGCCTACCGCGAGATCGCGATCCAGAACGTGCAAGCCCGCCTGCAGTGGATCAACGACCAGCTTGCCGACCGTGCATTCCTGACCGGCTCCACGTTCACGATTGCGGACGCCCATTGCTACGCCATCGTCATCTGGACCCGCCGGCACGCCATCGACACCGCCGCATGGCCGCATCTGGAGGCCTGGCTCGCGCGCGTGCAGTCGCGCCCGAGCGTGCAGGCGGCCGAACGCGACGAGCAGGCCGAGACCCGCGCCAGAGCGGCCCGTGAAGCGGCCGCCGCCGTCCCTTCGCCTCAGTAAGAACCTCGAGACGGTCCGGCGCCGCACGCGCCGAGGCCGCCACCCATTTCACGAAGTCCCCCCTCCCACCTCACAAAGGTCGTGCCATGCGCCTCTTCAGACGTCTCACCCTGCTTTGTTTCAATGCACTGGTTTGCGCCAGCGCGGCGGCGGCCGACTATCCGAGCGCGCCGATCCGCCTGATCATCGGCTTCCCGCCGGGCGGGGGATCGGACACGGCCGCACGCATCGTGAGCGAAAAGCTGGCCCTGGAACTGGGCCAGCCGGTCGTGGTCGACAACCGCCCGGGCGCGACAGGCAACATCGCCGTGCAGGCGGTGGCGCGCGCGGCCCCGGACGGCTACACCATGCTGTTCGGTACCAGCGAGATGGTGATCAACACCCTGACGCGCAAGAAGGACAGTGTGCAGATCGATCTCCTGAAGGAGTTCATTCCCATCAGCGAGGTCGGCAACGTGTCGTTTGCGCTCGTGGTGCCACCCAACTCCCCGGTGACCAGTGTGCAGGGCCTGGTGGCGCTCGCGTCCGCCAACCCCGGCAAGCTGAACTACGCATCGTTCGGCGTGGCGGGTACCAACCACCTGATGACCGAAATGTTCCTGTACGACCTCGGCATCAAGGCGACCCACGTGCCCTACAAGGGCAGCGCGCTCGCTGCGACCGCGCTGATGGCCGGCGAGGTCGACTTTTCCTTCGACACCGTCGGCGTCGTGCTGCCGATGATCAAGGCCGGCAAAATCAACGCACTGGCCACGCCGTCGCCTCAGCGGTTGCGCGACCTGCCCAACCTGCCGACGCTCGCGGAGGCCGGCATCAAGATCAACCGCATGTCCGTGGTGCCGGCCTGGATGGGCATGTTCGCGCCTGCGGGCACGCCAGCCCCCATCGTTCAACGCTTTCATCAGGCACTGGTCAAGGTGCTGCGCATGCCCGACATCGTGGCCAGACTCACCGACCGCGGTGTGCGGGTCGTCGGCAGCACGCCGGAAGAGTTCCGGCGCAAGGTCGCGTCGGAACTGGACGAATTGCCGCGCGCGGTCAAGGAAGCCGGCGTCTCGCTGGAATAGCGCCCCTGGGGGCTGCCGCAACACGTCTGTGCGCGGACGACCCAGCAGTCGGATTCATCCACCCATGAGAAGGCCTGTGCCATGCAGCTCTTGAAACGTCTTGCCGTGGCCTGTGCAGGCGCACTGCTGTGCAGCTTCGTCGTGGCGGCAGACTACCCGGCATCTCCCGTCCGCCTGGTCGTGGGTTTCCCACCCGGTGTGCCACGGACACCGCCGCGCGCATCGTGGCCGAAAAGCTCGGGCCCGAACTCGGCCAGCCGATCGTCGTGGACAACCGCGTGGGTGCATCGGGCACGATCGGCGCGCTGTCGGTGGCGCGCGCTGCCCCGGATGGTTACACACTCGTCTTCGGCAGCAGCAGCGATCTCCTGATCAATCCGGTCACTCGCAAAACGCCGCCCTACGACCTGTTGAAGGACTTCATTCCGATCACCGAGGTCGGCGGCCTGGTGTTCGTTCTCGTGGTGCCGGCCTCTTCCACGATCGACAGTGTGCAAAGCCTGGTGTCGCTGGCGACGGCGCAACCGGGCAAGCTGAACTACTCGTCGTTCGGCATCGGCTCGTTCAACCACATGACGACAGAGTTGTTCCTGTCCAGCGCCGGCATCAAGGCGACGCACGTGCCTTACAAGGGCAGCCAGCAGACCATCACCGCACTGCTGGCCGGCGAGATCGAATTCGCCTTCGAATCGGCGACCGTGGTATTGCCGCAGATCAGGGCCGGCAAGCTCAGGGCGCTGGCCACGCCTTCGCCACGACGCCTGAAGGAACTGCCCGACGTGCCGACGCTGCAGGAGAGCGGGTTCAAGGACCTGGTCGCCGAGGGATGGATCGGCGTGTTCGCACCGGCCGGCACGCCGTCACCCGTCATCCAGCGTCTGCATCAGGCGCTGGTCAAGGTGCTGCGCATGCCCGACGTCGAGGCTCGGTTGACGGACCGCGGCGTGGTCCTGGTGGCGAGCAGTCCCGACGAATACCGCCGCATGCTCGCATCGGAAGTCGAGAAATGGCGCCGCGTGGCCAGGGAGTCCGGCGTCTCGCTGGACTGAGAGGCTGAGCGTCTTTGCTCTGAGTCCGAGCGTACGACGCGACGGCACGAACCGCGCTCCCGCAATGCGAGAAGAACACACGACGACCTGCTAGGATGGTCACGCCAGAAACTCGCTTTCGCCATGGACCATCTGGGCAATCGGTGACGGCATCAAGGAAGAACGTGGCAAGAGCGAATCCCAAAAGCAAAGTGAAGCAGGCTGGTCCCGCAGCCTCCAGCCCGGCAGAGCCGACACAGACCGTTCTCGAAGACGAAGCAGAGGACACCGAGGCGACTCCACGCCCAGGCGCCGACTCCAGCCTCACCCGCATGCTCAGCACGCTGGCCTTGTTCTCGACCGAAGCACCCGCGCTGACCGTCGAGCAGATTGCCGCACAGCTCGGCGTCCCCAAGAGTACCGGCTACCGCTATGTGCAGGAACTGTGCAAGGTCGGCTTGCTCATCCGCTTGGACCGCAGCATCACGCTGGGGCCGCGCATCATCGAACTCGACCGCTGCATCCGGCAGTGCGATCCGGTCATCCGGACCGCAGCGCCCGCGATGCGCCAACTGGCCGACCAGACGGGTCTTGAGGTCTTCATCTCCAAGCTCTACAGCCACTCCATCATCACGGTGCATACGGAGTCCGCCGAGTACCCGCAATCATTGCGGTATGGCCGTGGCAGGCCGGTCCCGGTATGGCGGGGCTCCAGCTCGAAAGCGCTGGTCGCCTTCCTGCCGGCGGCCCGCCTGCGTCGCTTGCACCAGGAAATCCGTGGAGAAGAAGGCGTGGCCGACTGGGATGCGTTCTACGAGGAAGCTCAGCAGATCCGGCGCCTGGGTCACTGCCGTACGACGGGCGAACTGAACGCGGGAAGAACAGGCGTCGCAGCCCCCGTCTTCGGCAGGGGGCGGCTCGTCGTCGCGAGCATCACGGCTCTGGGAAGCGACTCGCGCATGGCCTTGTTCAACGCCGATTCAATTGCGCAGCTCGTGATGGACACCGCCCACACCATCAGCACGCGCCTGTCTGCCGACGAGCACCTCTGAGGCCCGTTGTCGACGGCCACCGGCTGGCCCAGTCGGCGGCAAGCCGCGTGGCTGCCTGGCGCGCCCATCGCCGCCAAGCATGTGACGCCCCTTCAGAACTCGATCTTGGCGCGCTGCACGACGGGCTCGGACACACTGACCGACTTGTCCCAGATCGCCCGCGCCTCCTGCTGGGTACTGCCCACAGGTTCCAGCCCAAGCTCCACCAGCTTGGTCTTCACTTCGGCTTGCGCCACCATGGCGCGCAATGCTGCCGACACTTTCTCGACGACGGCAGGAGGCGTTCTGGAGGCCGCGAAGACGGCAAACCAGCCCGGGTTGGCCATGCCGCGTACCCCCAGCTCCTCGAACGTCGGGACGGCCGGAAGGGTCTGTACGCGCTTGAGCCCCGTCACCGCAAGGGGGCGCACGGTGTTGGCGGCCACCATGCCCTCGACGGCCGCCACCGTGAGGAACACACTGTCAATCTGGCCTCCGAGGAGATCGTTCATGGCCGGCGCTGAACCCTTGTAGGGAACGTGCAGCAAGTCCAGCTTCGCGACATCCGAGAGGGTCTCTCCCATGACATGGGCCGAAGAACCATTGCCGAAGGTGCCGTAGGTGAGCTTGGCGCTCTTCGCACGCGTCAGAAAAGCTGCGAAGTCACGCTCTGCACCACTGGTGCGCACGGCCAGCACCAGCGGGGCGTTGGCGACGATGCTGACGATCGTGAAGTTCGCCTGCACCGCCTTCATCGCGTCGGCCGCCTGCTTGGCCACCAAGGGGGCGATCACATGCGTGGAATTGCTGCCCAGCATCAGGGTGTACCCGTCGGCAGGTTGTTGCAGCACACTGCGCGATGCAATGGCACCGTTGGCACCGGGCCGGTTCTCCACCACAACGCTCTGACCGAGCGCGTTGTGCAGCTTCAACCCGATCAATCTGGCAACTGCGTCGGTGCCACCGCCGGCAGCAAACGGAACCACCAGCGTGATGGGTTTGCGCGGATAGTCGGCTTCCTGCGCGATGGCGGGTGCGACGAGCGCCCCCGCGACCATGGCCGCCACCACGTGGCGCCATATCGGCTGCTTGCATTGCATGGATGTTCTCTCGTGAATAGTGACTCGGACAATGGGGCGGCCCGTTGTCGGCCGCCCTCGGTATCAGTCCACGCGGATCTGCCGCTCCTTGACGACCGCCGCGTACCGTGTCTTGCCTTGCGCGATGCGCGAGGCCATCTGCTCGGGCGTGCTGTAGGCGACCGTGAACCCCACATTGCCGAACACCTTGGCAATCGGCGCGGAGGCCAGTACCTCCTGCATCGCGCGGTTCAGCTGCGCGACGATGGCCGGCGGCGTCTCCGCCGGTGCGAGCAGGCCGAAGAAACCCTGGATGGTCAGGTCGGGCAGACCCACTTCCGCAGCGGTGGGGATATCCGGAAACAGCGGATCACGGGTCTCGCTGGTGATGAACAGCGGCGTGAGCTGGCCCGCGCGCAAGGCGCCGATCAGCGGTGAGGTCACCTCGTCCATCAGCTGCGCATCGCCCTTGAGCACCGCATCCTTTGCCAACACGGCACCACGATAGGGCACATGCACCATCTGCACGCCCGCGACCGACATGAAGATCTCACCCAGCAGATGGTTGCTCGAGCCCATGCCGGCCGACGCGAAATTCAATTTGCCGGGAGTCTTTTTTGCCAGCGCGATGAACTCTGCCGTGGTCTTGACTCCCATCGACGGTGAGGTAACGAACACGAAGGGTTGCGTTGCCCCGAGGCTGACGGGAACCAGGGTCGCCACGTGGGCCTGGTCCGGATAGAGAACGGGTGCCGCCGTCAGGCTGCTGCCGCTGCCCCACAACAGGGTGTAGCCGTCCGGCTTCGCGAGCGCGGCCACCTTGGTCCCGATGCGCCCGCCAGCGCCGCCGCGGTTCTCGACCACCACGGGCTGCTTCAGCACCTGCGCCAACTCCTGCGCGACAGCACGGGCCGAGATGTCCGTGGAACCACCCGGCTCGAACGACACGATCAGGGTAATCGGACGCGAAGGGTAGGCCTGCGCCCACGAGGGCAGTGGGGTGGCCACGAATGCGGCGAACGCCACCAAGACACCCGCCGCGCCGCGACAAGCAAGGTTCACGATCCTCATGAGGCTCTCCTTCAAAGACTGGCTGCATGCCCGGCCTGCACGCCTTGAGGCCGGCACAGGAAGTACCGCAAGCAGGAACGATGCCAATTACTGGAAAATGATAATAACCATATTTTGTTTTTACCTAAATACGGCATTTTAACTAATATTTTTCCCACCAGTACACGGTGAGAGCCCATACCAAGCCATCATCTCCTGCAATTTAGCTTGCAGAATTTCGAACTCTATCGGCGAAGAGCACCGCAGTTAGAGGCTTGAAAGCCACATAGCGCAGGAAAATAAAATATCGCTTTATGAGAATAATCAACGTCGCACCTGTCAACTGGAGGCGGGCCCCACGAAGGGGGGCAGTGATGCGCCTCGACTGGTAGTGCCTACTGCGGGTCGCCCAGGTTCTCGTGGTGCGCCTGCGCGCCGCGTTTCCAGTAGGCGGCGGCGCGGATGGCGTGCCGGTCGTGGCCCTTCTCGTCGACCAGCACGCGGCGCAGATCGGCCATGGCTGCGGCTTCGCCGGCGCACCAGGCATAACCTTCGCCCGCCGGCAATTGCAGCGCCCGCACCGCTGCGGCCAGCTCGGCTTCGGTCGCGACCCAGCGCAGGTCGACCGCGGCGCGGCTCGGCAGCGCCCTGCGGTCGGCCGCATCGGCCACCTGCAGGATGACGATGGCCCGCGTGGTGGCCGGCAGCTCCTCGAGCCGGCGTGCCACGGCGGGCAGCGCCGTCTCGTCGCCGACCAGCAGATGCCAGTCGTAGTCGAGCGGCACGATGAACGAACCGCGCGGGCCGCCAATGGTCACGCTCTGCCCGGGCTCTGCCTGCTGCGCCCAGTTGGCGGCAGGGCCATCGCCGTGCAGCGCGAATTCGAGCACCAGCTCGTTGGCCGCCGCGTCGTAGGCACGCGGCGTGTAGTCGCGGCCGACCATCGCATCGCCCTCGCCGAGCAGCAGTTTCAGGTGGTCATCGAACGATGCGCTGATGAACCCGGCCAGCGCTTCGCCGCCGAGCGTGACGCGGCGGAAATGCGGGCTGATGGTGTCCACACGGCGCACCTGCAGCGTGCGGCGCTTGAGTTCATGGCGCACCCGCTGCACCTGGCGGGCGGGACGGTCGGCGCCGTTATGGCCGGTATGGCCGGCAGGATCGGGAGAACGGGAAGAATCGGGATTCGACATGGAATGCAGCATCGAGATGGTTGATAATGTCCTCCATCATGCGCGAATCAGTTGATAAAGTCAACCATAAGGAAAAGCCCGTCGGCGACGAGGTGCTGGAGCTCGTCCACACGGTGATGCACCAGTTCCGCTCGCAGCAGTTCCAGGTGTTGCGCGACGGCCCGCACCCGCTGACGCACATGGAGAGCAAGGTGCTTGGCTTTTTCGCACGGCGCCCGGGTGCCACCCAGCGTGACCTGGCGCAGCACAGCGGGCGCGACAAGGCGCAGCTGGCACGGCTGATCAAGGGCCTGCGCGAACGCGGGCTGCTGAGCGGCGAGGCCGATGATGACGACCGGCGCAACGTCTGCCTGCAGCTCACACCCGACGGCGAGGCGGTACAACGCGCGCTGCGCCGGCAGGCCCGGCAACTCGAAGCCCAGGCCACGGCCGGTCTCGATGCCGACGAACGCGCGCAGCTGATCGCCCTGCTGCGCCGCGTGCAGCAGAATCTCGACGCCGAGCGCTGAAGGTGTGAGAGAACCTGCTGCGCACGCCCTCTTTCAACGCCCCCTCTTTCACACGATGCAAGCCCTGGACAGCCTTTCCCTCGACCACCTGGTGGTCACGACCCGCTTCGACCTGGCCCGCGCGGCCGAGATCTTCGACCGGCTGGGCTTCACGCTGACCCCGCAGGGCTACCACGCGATGGGCTCGGTCAACCACCTGATGCTGTTCGACGACTGCTATCTCGAGATCATCGGCGTACCGGAACACGCCGAAGTCCAGCGCAAGGAGGTGCTCGACGCGCCGAAGGGCATCGACAGCCTGGTCTGGAAGACCGGCGATGCCGATGGCGTGCATGCCGCCCTCACGCGCGCGGGCCTGCCGGTGCAGCCGTTGCACGCGTTCAGCCGCACGATCGAGCGTGACGGTCGCCCGCAGGAGGCCGGGTTCCGCACCGTGCGGGCGCTGCCGGGCACCTTTGCCGCCGGCCGCGTGTACTACTGCCAGCACCTCACGCCCGAGCTGATCTGGCTGCCCGAGTACCAGACACACCGCAACGGCGTGCACCGCCAGACCGGGCTCACGCTGGTGGCCGACGATCCGGCGAAGGTGGCGGCCCAGTACGCGCCCTGGGCCGACAGCCCTGTGCAGACGGCGGCCGATGGCGGCATATCGATCCGCGCCGGCAGCTTCGTGCTCGACGTGGTGTCGCCGGCTGCATACGCGGCGCAGTACGGCGACCTGTGCTGCGACGCGCTGGGCCGCAGCAGCTTCTTCGGCGCGATCCATCTGGTCACCTCCGATGTCGGCGCGATGACACGGGTGCTGCAGGCGCCGGGCCCCACGCCGTTCCGCACCCGCGCACTCGACGGCCGCATCGCCGTGGCCATCGACGAGTTCAATACGCTGCTGGTCTTCAGCAGCTGAAGCCGGCCGGCGCTTCCGGCTGCAGCACAATCGGGCGCCCGCCGCCAGCGAGGCAGCGCGCAAACGCAAACGCAAAGGGCCCGGTGTGCCCTTTTTTCAGGAGACAACCCATTCCCGTTTCGGCCACGCTACGCGGCATCGTCTTCATGCTCGCCGCCACCGCTTTCTTCTCGTGCATGGACGCCGTGATGAAACTGCTGGCCGCCACCTATCCGCCGATGCAGGTCGCCGCGCTGCGCGGCCTGTCGGCGCTGCCGCTGGTGGGCGTCTACGTGTGGTGGCGCGGCGAGACTACCCGCACGCTGCTGCGTGTGCGCTGGTCGCTGCATCTGCTGCGCGGCGCGCTCGGCATCACGATGCTGACGCTGTTCGCCACCGGCCTGCGCAGCCTGCCGCTGGCCGAGGCCTACACGCTGTTCTTCATCGCGCCGCTGCTGATCACGATGCTGTCGATCCCGGTGCTGAAGGAGCGCGTGCCGCCGCTGCACTGGATCGCGATCGCGCTCGGCATGGTCGGCGTGGTGGTGGCGCTGCGGCCGGACCAGAGCGCCTTCCAGTCGTGGGGCGCGCTCGCGGTGCTGGCCGCCGCCGGCTGCTACGCGGTCTCGGCCATCGCCGGGCGCGTGCTGTCGCGCAGCGACTCCAGCGCGAGCCTGGTGTTCTGGATGACGCTGCAGTTGTCGATCGGTGCCGGCGTGCTGGCGGCGGCCCACTGGGTGCCGCTCCGCGCGGCCGACGGCCTGCTGATTGCCGCGCTGGCCATCACCGGCTTCCTGGGCCAGATCTGCATCACCGAAGCGTTCCGCCAGGGCCAGGCTTCGGTGGTCGCTCCCTTTGAATACACGGCGCTGGCCTGGGGCATCGGCTTCGACTGGCTGCTGTGGCAGGCCCTGCCCGATGGCATGACGCTGCTCGGCGGCGCCATCATCGTCTGCAGCGGCCTCTACCTCGTGCGCAAGGAGCGCATGTAGCTCAGGCCCCGGCGGCGTCCGGCGCGCGTGCTTCCCGCAGCTCGCGCCAGACCACGATCGCCAGGCCCGCCAGCACCAGCAGCAGCCCGGCGAACGCCAGCGCCCGAGGCTGCTCCCCCACCACCACGATCGCCAGCACGAAGGCGGTCACCGGTTCGGCCAGTGCCAGCGTCACGCTGGTCGCACCGCTGATGTGCCGCAGCGCATGCGCGAACAGCAGGTAGGCGATGCCGGTGGCCACGATGCCCAGGTACAGCACGACCCACCAGCCGGCCGCCGCCGTGGCCGGCGGGCCGCTCGCGGCCCAGGCCGCGGGCAGGGCCAGCACGGCGGCACAACCAAACACACCCAGCGTGGCCCAGGCGGTGGACGCCTGCCGCACCAGCCGCTTGCTGAGCAGCGCATACGCCGCGTACGACAGGCCCGCCAGCAGGCACAGGCCGACGCCCCAGGCGCTGGCCTGTGCGCCACCGCCCTGCCCCAGCACCAGCAAGGCACCGCCGGCCACAGCGCACAGCGTGCCGGCCCACCAGGCGGCCGGCGGCGCACGGCCCGTGGCCAGCGCCTGCAGTGCGCCGGCCCAGATCGGCCCGCTGCCGATCGCGACCGCCGTGCCCACGGCCACACCGGTCGCAGCCACGCCAGCGAAGAAGGCCAGGTTGTAGACCGCCATGCAGGCGCCTGCCGCCAGCACGAGCAGCACCGGGACCGGCGCAGACGGTCCCGTGGCGGCGGGGCGGACCAGCTTCCAGTAGACGGCGAAGAAACCCGCCGACACCACCAGCCGCAGCGCACCGACCCAGTAGGCGGAGAAGCCCGCCGGGGCCATGGTCTGCGCGGTGCCGGTCGTGCCCCAGAGCATCGCGGCCAGCAGCACCATGGCCACGCCGCGCAAGGAGTTGTGCTTGTGCATGCCACGATCGTGCCTCAGCGCGGCACGGCAACTGTCGAGAGACTCTCGAACCTCGATCCGTCGACGCGGTTCTCTCGCCGGACGAACGAGCGCGGCCCGATGCCCGTCACACCGCGGAACCGGCTTCGCCGGGCCGCAGGTGTGGACCCCGGTAGGGGGTTGGCGGAGCGACACGCAGTGCGCGCAGACTGGGGGCGAGCTTTACCCGCCTTCGATCGTGGTGCGGTAGAGCTTGCGGCGCAGGTGTTCGGGCGTGCCCGCGGCCAGGTGCTGCACCGAGCGGTTGTCCCAGAACACCATGTCGTGCGGCTGCCACTGGTGACGGACCACATGGGCCGGCAGCACGCTGCGCGCGAACAGCTCGGCCAGCAGGTCGCGGCTCTCGTCGGCCGGCAGGCCGACGATGCGCGTCGTGAAATGCTCGCTGACGAACAGCGCCTTGCGGCCGGTCTCCGGATGCGTGCGCACGACCGGGTGCACGACCGGCCGGACCTCGTCGACCTGGGCCTGCGAGAGTTTCGGCCGCCACGGGCTGCGCTCGCGCAGCTCTTCGTAGCGCGTCAGATAGGTGTGTTCGGCCCGCAGCGGCGCGATGGTGGTCTTCAGCGCAGCGGGCAAGGCCTCGTAGGCCGTGTGCTGGTTGGCGAACAGCGTGTCGCCGCCTTCGCTGGGCAGCTCCTGCGCATGCAGCATCGAGCCCAGGCTGGGCTGCTCCTTGTACGACAGGTCGGAATGCCAGAAGTGGCCCGCATCGCCCAGGCCGACGGGCACACCGTTCTCCAAGATGTTGGAGACGATCAGGATCTCGGGATGGCCGGCCAGCAGGAAGTTCTTCAGCACGTGGACGAAAACATCTGAGCACGAACCTCGTACATTGGCGGCTGCGCAACAAGACCCGCGTTTTCGGGGAGACACACCATGCAGATTTCCATCCGAGCCGTGGCCCTGGCCGCCATGGTTGCCGTCTGCGCAGGCCCGTCCCATGCGCAGCCCAGCCCGCCGCGCGACGAATTCTTCTGGCTCGGCGAGATGAACAAGGCCACCGCCGTCATCAACACCGACGAAGGCCTGCTCGAGCGGGCGATGGTCCCACGCATTGCCGCCGGCATCGCCAAGGTGCTGCGCGACGGCGACCAGCCCGGCGGCAAGCGCCCGTCGAGCGTGATCACCTTCGAGCCGCTGCTGATCGCGGCGGCCGGCTCCGAGGTGACGCTGCTGCACGCGGGCCGCTCCAGCCAGGACATGCACGCGACCTACCGCGCTGCGATCCTGCGCGACGACATGCTCCGGCTGGCGGCCGCGCTGCACAGGACCTCGGTCTCGCTGGTCCGCCTGGCCGAGCGGCATGCCGGCACCATCGTCCCCAACTACACCAACGGCGTGGCGGCCCAGCCCAACAGCCTGGGCCATACGCTGCTGGGCCACGCGGCGGGGCTGGAGCGCGATGCGCAGCGCCTGCGCGAGGCCTATGTGCGCATCGACCGCTCGGCGATGGGCACGACCGTCCTCAACGGCACGAGCTGGCCGCTAAACCGCACGCGCATGGCCGACTACCTGGGCTTTGCCGCGATCGTCGACAACGCCTACGACGCCGGCCAGATCTCGTCGATGGACGAGCCGGTGGAGGCCGGCGCCATCGTCACCGCGATCGCGCTGCACGCCGGCAACTTCATCGAGGACGTGATGACGCAGTACGCCCAGGCGCGGCCCTGGATGCTGCTGGCCGAGGGCGGCGCCAACACCTATGTGTCGAGTGCGATGCCGCAGAAACGCAACCCCGGCCTGCTGAACGCCACGCGGCGCGATGCCTCGACCGCGGTCTCGCTGGCGATGGGCGTGGTGCTGCAGGCCCACAACATCACGCCGGGCATGAGCGACCCGAAGGAGGTCAAGGCCAACAGTGCGATGGTCGACAGCGCCGTCGTCGTGCTGAAGGGCTGGGAGCAGATCCTGAACGCGCTGGTGATCAGCCCCGAGCGTGCGCTCGAAGAACTCAACAACGACTGGACCGCGTCGCAGGAACTGGCCGACCTGCTGATGCGCAAGTACAAGCTGCCGTTCCGCGTAGGGCACCACTTTGCGTCCGAAGTGGTGGAGTTCGCAAAACAGAAGGACATCAGGCCGCTCGACTTCCCGTACGCCGAGGCCCGGCGCATCTACGCCGAATCGGTCAAGGGTTCGACCTACCCGCCGGTACTGCCGATGACCGAGGCGGAGTTTCGCTCGGCGCTCGATCCGGTCGCGATCGTGCAGGCCCGCGCGACGGTGGGCGGCCCGCAGCCGGCCGAGATGGCGCGCATGCTGAAGGCCGCGCAAGCGCAGCTCGCGGCACAAGGCCGCTGGATTGCCGAACGGCGTGCCCGCATCGACGCGGCGCTGGCCCGACTGGATGGCGATTTCGACCGGCTGCTGCAGACAGAGAAGTGACCGATGCCCGAGCAGGCCGTCCGGTGCTCAGGCCTTCTTGCGCGCGGGCCTGGTTGCCTTCTTCGTGTGCTGCTCGGTCCACTCGGCCAGCGAGAAATCCGGGTACTTGTCAAAGCGCTGGTCGCCCTTCCTGCCCTCGACGCTCGCCCAGTTCGCCTTCGAGCCCAGCATGATGTGCACGTTGGCTGGCGGCAGCGGCAGCGGCGTGTCGATCGCGCTCGCGTGCGGGTGCACGAGATCCGGCCAGGTCGGGTCCCACAACCACAGGGCACTGCCACAGCGGCCGCAGAAGTGGCGCTGGCCGGTGCTGTGGTGCGTGGCCTTGCCTTCCTCGCGCATCAACGCCTTGTAGACGCGCAGGTAACGCCTGCCGGTCACCTTCAGCGTGTGGAAGTCGGCGCCGAGGTTGATCGCATAGCCGCCACCGCCGGCCGTCTTGCGGCAGATCGAGCAGTAGCAGCGCATGAAGGGCATCGCCTCCTTCGACGCGACCGAGAACTTGACGCTGCCGCAGTGGCAGGAACCTTCGAGTTGCATGGATTTTCTCGCTGACGCTGGTGGATGGGCTCAGGGCTTCAATTCGCCCAGGAGCGTGGGGATCAGTTCGGCCACGGTGGGATGGATGTGCACCGTGCGCTGCAGCGCCGTGTACGGCACCTTGGCCGACATCGTGTCGAGGATGCCGTGGATCGCCTCGTCGGCTTCCACGCCGAGCAGGGTCGCGCCCAGGATCGCCTGCGTCTTCGCGTCGACGACGACCTGCATGAACCCGTCGGTCTCGCCCTTCTCGACCGCGCGGCCCACGCGCGTCATCGGGCGCATGCCGATGCGGATGTCGTGCCCGGCCTTGCGCGCCTGCGCCGGGCTCAGGCCCACCCGCGCCAGCGGCGGGTCGATGAACAGCGCGTAGCAGTCGATGCGGTCGCTGACGCGGCGCGCATCGCCATCGAGCAGGTTCGCCGCGACGATCTCGAAGTCGTTGTACGCGGTGTGCGTGAAGGCGCCGCGGCCGTTGCAGTCGCCCAGCGCCCAGATGCCCGGCACGTTGGTGCGCAGTTGGTCGTCCACGGTGATGTAGCCGCGTGCATCGCGGGCGATGCCGGCCTGGTCGAGCCCCAGGTCGTCGGTGTTCGGGCGCCGGCCCACGGCCAGCAGCACGTGCGAACCGACCACCTCGCGGTCACCGGACGCGCAATCGACGCCGACCGCGATGTCGTCGCCCTGCGGCTTGAAGTGGATGCATTCGGCATCGAGCCGGAATGCCACACCTTCTTTCGCCAGGATGTCGTGCACCGCCTGCGATACCTCTTCGTCCTCGCGCGCGATCAGCCTCGGCCCCTTCTCGACCACGGTGACCTGGGCGCCGAAGCGGCGGAACATCTGCGCGAACTCCAGGCCGATGTAGCTCCCGCCAACGATCACCAGATGCCTGGGCAGCTCGGCCAGATCGAGCATCGAGGTGTTGGTGAGCCAGCGCACCTCGCCGATGCCCGGCATGTCGGGTACCGCAGCGCGGCCGCCGACGTTGACGAAGATGTGCTCGGCGCCGAGCAGCGCGTCGCCCACACGCACCGTGTGCGCCGATTCGAAACGCGCATGGCCCTCGTAGACCGTACAGCCCTGCATGCCCTTGAGCCAGGATTCGACGCCCTGGCTCGCGTTGCGCACCACCGTGTCCTTGCGTGCCTTGACGACCTGCATGTCGATGCCGATGTCGCCTGCGATCTGAACGCCGTAGCGGGCCGCCTGCCGTGCCACATGGGCGGCACGCGCGCTGGCGATCAAGGTCTTGGTCGGCATGCAGCCGGTGTTGACGCAGGTGCCGCCGAACCGTTGGCGTTCGACCAGCGCCACGCGCATGCCGGCGCCGGTCAGGCGGCCGGCCAGCGACGGGCCGGCCTGGCCCGCACCGATGATGATCGCGTCGTAGCTATGGTCCATGGTGCGTCTCCGGGCGGCAGTGAAGAGCCAGTGAAGGGAGTCAAGATCAGCAGCGCCGCAGACCGCGGGCACCGGCACCGCGGTCGCGCCGCAGCGCGAAGGCCAGCGCGCTCGCCGTGCGGTAGCCGACCTGCAGCGCCACGGTGTCGAGTCCATGACCGGCACGCAGCAGGTCCGTGGCGCGGTCGAGCCGCAGGCGGCGCAGCAGGCCTTGCGGCGTCTCACCGGTCAGCGCCAGCAGGCGGGCGTGGAACCGTTGCGGGCTCAGGCCGAACAACGCAGCCATGCGCGCCGTCGGCCAGGTCCCGTGCAGCGAAGCGGCCAGGGCAGGCTCCAGGAGGGCCAGTTCCACCGCGCGGCGCACTTGCACCTGCGGCGCCTGCCGCAGTGCGTCGATCAACGCCTTCGCCGCCATGGCGTCGCCAGCGCGGCCCACCCCCACCGACCGCTGCCAGGCATGCGGCGCCGCAAACCGGCGCCAACGGTCGAGCCCGGGTTGCACCGGCGCATCGACCACCCATACGCTAGCCTCCTGTGCGGCCATGAAGGCGTGCTGCGCTCCGGCCGGAATGACCAGCCCGCTGGAGGCATCGACCACCGCCGCACGGCCATCGACCTCCAGCTCCAGGCGTCCGGCCAGGCCGACCAGCACTTGCGCGAAGCCGTGGCTGTGCGCGCGGTAGTCGCCACGGTAGCGGCGCAACGACGCATGGGCCTGCACGGGAGGGCACGACGGGATGGTCATGGAGAAGATGATAGAGCGCAGGCCGCGGCGGGTCGAGACCGCGTCAGCGCACGCGCCCCGCGGGGCCGGTTCAGTGCCGGGTGTAGGTCAGCATGCGGCCCTTGTAGGCCACGTGCCCTGCGGATGCGGGACATCGCAGGCGCTGCTCGTGCATGCCGAAGCCGAGCGCTGCCATCTGCCGATGGAACGCGGGGCGGTTGTCCCGGTCGGGATCGATGATCCACACCTCGGCCTGCGGGCCCGCGTGGCGGCCGATGAAGTCGGCCAGCATGCCCTGCACGTCGCGTTCGTACAGCAGGTCGCTGCCGATGATCAGGTCGTACCGGCCCTGCACGCGGTCGAGCTTGTGCTGGCTGCCTTCGTCGCGCGTGGCGGGCACGGTGCCCCACTGTCCATGCCGGTATTTCATCGGGCCCAGTGCGTTCAGGCGCAGGTTCTCGCGCAGGAAGCCGGCGGCCAGCGGATGGCAGTCGCTGGCCGTGACGTCGGCCCCACGGCGGTGGCCGACGATGCTGGCCAAGGCCAGGCCGCAGCCGATCTCGAGAATGCGTTCACCGCCGCGCAGCGGCCGCAGCGCCAGCCGCGCCGCCAGGTGCGCACCCGATGGCCACGCCAGGCCGAACATCGGCCACGACGCCGACGAGATGCCCAGCCGCATCGCCTCGCCGGCGGGATCGAAGAACTGCTGGCGATCGAGCAGCGATCGGATCGCCAGATCGGCCACGCCGACGATGGCAATGTGCTCGTGTTTGGTCAGGTAGCCGGGCATCGACGGAGCGAAGCCGGTTCAAGGGCTGCGTGGCAGGTTGGGTCGGCCAGTATGCGCCCGCTACGCGCGCTCCGCCGGATCGGCGCCGAACATCAGCACGCCGCCCCCGGCAGCCTTGGCGGCGTACATCGCGGTATCGGCGTTGCGCAGCAGCGTATCGGGATCGCCATCTCCGGCCGACGACAGCTCGATGCCGATCGAGGCGCCCACCTGCAGCATGTGCGATTCGAGCTCCATCGGCTGCTCGAGCGCGCGCACCAGGCGGTCTGCGAGCCCGGTCGCGGTCTCTGCCTGCTCCACACCGTACTGCAGCACGGCAAATTCGTCACCCCCCATGCGCGCCACCACGTCGTCCTCACGGACGACCTCGTGCAGGCGCCGGGCCAGCAGGGCCAGCACCTTGTCGCCCACGGCGTGGCCATGACCGTCGTTGATCGCCTTGAAGCGGTCCATGTCGATGTAGTGCACGGCAAAGCCTCCGGCCCTCCCTTGCGCCTTGTGGGCAGCGCCTGCAAGGTGTTCGAGAAAGACTTCGCGGTTGAGCAGCGAAGTCAACCCGTCGTGCCGTGCAACGTGGCGGATGCGCTCCTCGGCGCGTTTGCGCTCGGTGATGTCCGTATAGGTCATCAGCACGCCGCCGTTGTCGACCGGCACACTGTGGATGGCGAGCACGCGGCCGTTCGGACGCTCGCGGTCGTAGCTGAGCGGTTGCGTCGGAAGGGCGCCGGCGCGCACCATGGCCTGCAGGTCGGGCGACGCAGCATCGAATTCGCCGATCGACCATTGGTAGGCCAGCACCTGCGCGAAGGTCGGCCGGTGGTCCATCAGGTCCGGCGGCAGATCCAGCAATTCGCGCGCTCTGCGGTTGCACACCTCGACCACCTGCTCGGCGGTCACCATCATCACGCCTTGCTCCATGCGCTGCAGCGTGGCTTCGAGCAGGGCAGACTTCTCCTGCAGCACCATCTCGCTCTGCCGCGCCCTGCGCTCGGCGGCCAGCAACTGCCGCTGCTGGCGCTTCAGCACCGTGATGTCGACGTGCGCGAAGAAACTCTTGCCGTCCGGGCTGCGCTGGGCCACGACCCGGCTCCAGCGGTCACCAGGCAAGGGCAGCTCGAAGGGGGCGCCGGCAAAGCGCATGTGCTCGGTCAGGATCGACAGTCCCTGGTCGTACAGGCTGCTGTCGTGCGCCTGCGCAGCGCGCCATACGCTCCGGTAGACCTCCGCGAACGGCGCGCCCAGTGCGGCCGCGCGATCGGCCACGCCGTACATCACGACGAAGGCTTCGTTGACCCAGGTGATGCGGTCATCGGCGCCGGTCACCATCACACCGTCGGCCACGTGGTCGAAGGAGGCTGCTTCCGCCAGGCCAGCCGGGGACTGCGCATCCGGGGTCTTCGGGCTGCCTGCTTCGGCTTGCGCCACATCCGCTTCGCGCGCACGCCAGATGCGGACACGGCCAATTCCGGGCAAGGGCAGCGACGCGACCGACAACCGCAGGCCACGGTGGTCGAACACATACGGCCGTTGCTGCGCACGGTGTCGCTGCACACCTTCTTCGATGTAGCGCTCGATCGAAGGCATCTCGTCTGCGTCGAGCCGGCCGCTGTAGAACCGACGCAGGTTCTCCTGGTAAGGCTCGCCCACATGGATGCCCGCCGCGTGCTCCGGAAAGAACTTCAGAAACGTCCGGTTCCAGAGCAGCGTCGTGTCGGCGACGTCGAATACGCACATCGCGATGCCAAGACTGTCGAGTGCTTCGGCGATCGGGCGCAGCGTGCCCATCGCCAGCAGCATCGCCGTGCCTGTGCCTGTACCGGATCCGTCAACTCTCATGCGGGCTTGCCTCCACGAGGCGCGCGCCATCCGTACCTGTCAACCGGCCACCTCGGTGCAGCCACTGTACCCGAGCGATCGCTTGCCCCCTGGGCGCTACGGCCTTGCGCAGCCGGCGTGGCGCACTCAGCGCCGACGGCGGCGGTAGGCGGCCCCACCGCCCATCAACCCAAGTCCCGACAGCACCAGCGCCAGGCTCGCAGGCTCCGGCACCGCATTGGCGATCTCGTACTTGTACAGGTCCACACGCAGGGCGGGATCGGCCGGGTTCTGGCCCGAACGCGAGGGGTCGACGATCATCTCGACGTAGATGTCCACCCCGCCCATGCCGTTGTCGCGCAGTGCGATGCCCTCGACCTCACGGTCGCCATCGGGTGTCGGCAGCCGGAACAACTCTTCGACCTCGCCCGTCAGCAGGTTGGCGCGGTAGACCGATTGCTCGGCGTTGTCCGACGACATGTACAGCCAGTCGCCGAAGACCTTGGCGCCCTGGATGCTGCGCGTGCTGGTGTCGAGCGTGATGGTGTGGCTGAAGCTCCAGTCGGCCAGGTTGTAGACGTTGATGGTGTTGCCGTCCTGGTATTCCTTGCCGTAGCCCAGGCCGCGCACCGCGTCGACGGCGAACCAGCTGGCCACGTCCTTGCTCGGGTTCGACGGCGCGCCGGTGACCTTCTGGGCGCTGATGAAACTCAGATCTGCCGCGTTGTACATCGCGATGTACGGGTTGGTATAGCCCTTGGTCGTGTCGAGCGACACGTAGAGCACGCCGTTGTAGTAGTCGATGTCGCCGATGTGGTCGAGGCCCTGCGCCAGCAGCGCGTTCGGGATGCCCGGCGTCGTGGGGTACGACGAATTGCGCTGCAGCGACACGAAGTCGTTACCGGCACGCTCCAGCCCGTACTGCCATGAGAAGAACCACTGCTGTCCGTCCGTCGCGATGCCCTGAGAGCGGTAGATGCCCGACTTGGCCGGGTCGTTGGCCAGGAACTGTTCGACCTCGGTCAGCTGCCAGACCGGGGCGGCGATGACCGGCAGGGCCGGTGCCGCGAGCAAGGCGGCCGCCAGCAGGACGGCGGGGCGAAAACGGAACGAGAACATGGGGGACCTCCCTGAGCGTTGTTGTGGGTTCCCGCTGTGCAGCGGGACCGCTCAGAGTAGGCGGGCGGCGTGTCAGGCCGATGACGAGGGGCCGAGGCCCGCGCTGCCGGCTACTGGAAGTTGACGTAGCACGACGCGCCGGCCGCCACCACCAGGCCGACCGTGCAAGCCGGCGTCGCGACCGGCACGCCCACCGTGAACAGCAGCGGCGAGACCGCCGTGATGCGCTGCGCCCGACCGCTGGTGTTGGTGACCTGCGATTCGCCTGGCGGCCCCACCAGCACCGTCCCGCCGTTCGGCTGGTCCAGCAGCACCGCCGGCACGGCATAGGCCAGCCGCGCGAGCTGACCCGAGCCACCCGCCGCCGCCAGCGCGCCCACCAGCAGCAGCGCGGCCAGCGGCTTGCCGCCCGCGCGGTCGCGCAGCGCACGGTAGGCCCAGGCCGCCATGCACAGGGCCAGCGCCGCCAGCGCCCATTCCGACAACGTCGGCACCGAGACGCCATCGACCGGCACATAACTCACGCTGCCGGCTTCGCCCACGGCGAATGCCGGCGCGCCGACCACCAGCGCCAGCGCCGCCGCCGCGGCTTTCTTCAGATGTCCTGTCTTCGCCATGAGGCCTCCTGTGGAATTTGAATGCGGATGCAATTCCATAGTAACAAATGGAGACAAACATTCGGAGAGCGAACACCCTGGAGTGTTGCTTTGGTGTCAAACACATCGGGGGCCGCCTTCGCGCACGTGCTCAAGCTGCCGCCGCCGGCAGTTGCTGCAGATGGCGCACGCGCGAGAACAGGATCACGGCGGCCTGCACGCAGAACCCCACCATCGCCAGCACGATGCACGCCGGCTCGCCCCAGGTGCTGCCGACCACGCCGCCGATCGCCGCGCCGACGGGCCTGGCCCCGGCGCTGGCCGCGAGGTAGAGCGCCGACACGCGGCCCAGCATCGCCCGTGGTGTGACGGTCTGGCGCAGCGTGACCGAGGTGACGGTCCAGACCATCGGCCCGGCACCGAACAGGAAGAAGGCCAGCGTCGGCAACGCGGGCCCGGGCCAGAGGAGCGAGGCCGCCATCGTCATCGCGGCCAGCACCGACATCGCCGGGCCGAACTGGATCGCGCGCCCGAGCGGCATCGCCGCCATCACACGCGGCACCAGCAAGGCGCCGACCACCATGCCGACGCCGTAGGCCGCCAGCGTGGCGCCGACCGCCTCCGCGCTCAGGCCGAGCAGCCGCACGGCGTAGGGCACATAGGCCGTCTGCAGCACGAACCAGGCAAGGTTCCACACCACGCCGGTCGTCAGGATCGGCCACAGCAAGGCGTGGTGCCAGACGAACTGGGCGCCGTCGCGCAGCTCCAGCCAGGGGTGGCGCGGTGCGGCCGGCGCGCGGGCCGGCTCGGCCAGCCGCCAGAGCAACGCGGCCGCCGCCGTCGACAGCACGGCCGCCCAGACGAAGGCGCTCGCCGCGCCGGCCCAGGACACCAGTGCACCGGCCAGCGCCGGCCCGGCCGAGAAGGCCGCGCTGCGCGCCAGCTCGATCCGCCCGTTGGCCCGCGCCAGCAAGGCCTGCGGCACCAGGGCCGGCACCAGCGCGGGCGCCGCGACACTGAACGCCACGGTACCGACCGCGCCCATGAACCCCAGCACTGCCAGCAGCGGGATCGACAGTCGGCCCAGCAGCACCGCGGCCAGCAGCCCTAGCAGCGACAGGGTGCGCAGTACCTCGGCCGCCACCATCAGCCGCTGCCGCGAGCGCCGGTCGGCCCACAGCCCCAGCGGGATCGACAGCAGCAGGAACGGCAGCGTCTGCGCCGCCGTCAGCAGACCGATCTCGCCGGCGCCGGCCTGAAGCGCCAGCACGGCCACGATGGGTGCGGCCGCCAGGCTCAGCTGTTCAGCGGACTGCGCGGCGAGATTGGCCCAGGCCAGCCGGACGAAGGCACGGGGAAGCGGGGGTGCCATGCGGCTCCTGGTGGCAAAGGGTCGATTCTGCCGCCTGGGACCGGAGCGGTCTGGCCGCTTCCGGACCTGCGAACGCGCCGGTATCAGCCCGCGGTGCGAAGCGCTGCCCGCCGCCGCTGCAAGAAGACGCGCACCACCGGATCGGTCTCCAGGCCGATGGCCTGGGCGTAGGCCGCGTCGGCGGCATCGGCCAAGCCCGCCTGCGCCGACAGTTGCGCCAGCGCTGCCCAGTAAGGCTGGTACAGCGCCAGCCGTGCGTCCTGCGCCACGGCCGCCAGCGCGGCCAGGCCCGCCGCTGCGCCTTCAGCCTCGCCCAGCGCCACGGCGCGGTTGAGCGCAACCACGGGCGAAGCGGTCAGCACGAACAGCGCGTCGTACAGCCGCACGATTGCGGACGCATCGGCACGCCCGGTGTGGCGCCGGACCACGTGGGCCGACTGCACGGCGGCCTCCAGCTGGTAGCGGCCCAGGCCCTCCATCGCATTCGCCTGTTGCAGCAAGGCTTCGGCTTCGTCGATCAACACCGTGTCCCACCGCGCCATGTCCTGTTCGGCCAGCGGCACATAACCGCCATCCGCATCGCGGCGCGCGCGGCGGCGCGCCTCGGCATACAGCATCAGCGCCAGCAGGCCGAGCACCTCGGGCTGCTGCGGCAGCAGCCCCGCCAGCAGCCGGCCCAGCCAGATGCCCTCCTCGGCCAGATTGCGCCGATGCGGCTCGGTGCCCACCGGGTCGGACCACCCTTCGGTGAACGCCGCGTAGACCGCATCCAGCACGTTCTCGATGCGCTCGGTCATCGCATCGCGGTCAGGGACCACGAACGGAATGCCCGCCTGCCGGATCTTGTGCTTGGCACGCACCAGCCGCTGAGACATCGCGGCGGGCGCCACCAGAAAGGCCGATGCGATCGTGGCCGCATCGAACCCCAGGATGGTCTGCAGCATCAGCGGCGCACGCACGGCCGTGTCGATCGCCGGATGGGCGCAGGTGAACATCAGGCGCAGCCGCTCGTCGGGGATCGCCGCCGGGTCGTGCCCGGGGTCGGCCAGATCGCCGACGATGGCCAGCGTGTCGGCAATGTCGCCATCGTGGCGGGCGCGGCGCCAGCCGTCCACCCGCTTGCGGCGCGCGACGGTCAGCAGCCAGGCCTCGGGCGTGGCCGGCACGCCCGTCTCAGGCCAGTGCGTGAGCGCGGCCTCGAACGCATCGGCCAGTGCGTCCTCGGCGCCGGCTACGTCGTGCGTGCGGGCGCTCAGGTAGGCCACCAGCTTGCCGTAGCTGCGCCTGGCGGCCGCCTCGGCGGCCAGGCGGCTGGCGTCCATCACATCTGCCAGATCGGCCGCACTTCCATCGTCCCGTGGCTGGCACCGGGGCAACGCGCGGCCCACGACAGCGCGGCATCCAGGTCGCTCGCCTCGATCACGAAGTAGCCGCCAAGCTGTTCGCGCGTCTCTGCATAGGGACCGTTCAGCACTTCGGTCTTGCCATTGCGCACGCGCACGCTGGTGGCAGTGCTCACGGGCTTCAGCCGCTCGCCGCCCAGCAGCACGCCGGCCTTGGCCATGGCTGCGGCATAGGCGCCGTAGGCGGCGGTGCGTTCGGCCTTCTCGGCATCGGACACCGCGGCATAGGCGGTCTCATCGGCGGCGATCAACAACAGGTACTTCATCGGACTTCCTTTCGAGGTTGACGACGGTGCGACATGCGCCGTCGACACATTGACGCGGCGCAGACGTTGATTTCGACAGACCCGGCGCCTATTTTGTGCCTCGCCGGACCTGGGGTCCATGGGGCGGCTGCTGGACGGGTCGACCTTGCTGGCGCGCAGACAGGAAGCTTCCCCGCCTGTATTGATTCCATTTAGACGACACTTTATTTCCAATTGGACGGTATATTGTTTCATAATGGACGGAAATTTATTTCCAATTGGATGGGACCATGGCCACTGAACATGTCGCGGGAACCGGGGCATCTCCCAGTCTGATCCCGCGCCACCTGGCGCCTCTGCTGAAAATCTCGCTCCAGGACACGCCGGCAGTGCTCGTCAACGGGCCACGCCAGTGCGGCAAGACCACGCTCGTGCAGCAATTCGCGGGAGAGATCGCGTACTTCACGCTGGACGATCCCAATCTGCTCGCGGCCGTGCAGCACGATCCGCTGGGGTTCGCCCGGCAGCTGGACCGCGCCATCATCGACGAGGTACAGCGGGCCCCTCAATTGCTGCTGGCGCTCAAGCTCGTCATCGACCAGGACCGCCGGCCTGGGCGCTTCCTTCTCACCGGTTCGGCCAACCTGATGGCGCTTCCGCAGATCGCCGACAGCCTGGCGGGCCGCATGGCGATCCACACCTTGCTGCCGCTGTCACAGGCCGAACTTCAGGGCCGTCCGGCCGATTTTCTGCAGCGGGCCCAGAACCAGGATTGGCCGATCACGCATGCCGCGTGGACCCACTCGCCAACGGAAACCGTGGCGCATGTGCTGGCCGGCGGTTATCCCGAAATGCGGCACCGCGCCACGACCGCCCGCAAACAAGCCTGGGCACGTTCGTACATCCAGGCGCTGGTCGAGCGCGACGTGCGGGATGTGGCGCACGTAGAGCACTTGAGCCAGCTTCCACACCTGCTGGCGGCGGCGGCGGAACATACCGGGCAATTGCTCAATGTCACGCAGATCGGGGGGCAACTCGGCTTCAACAACAAGACCGCAGAAAAATACCTCGGCATTCTCGAAAAACTCTTTCTGGTGCAACGCCTCCCCGCCTGGAGCCGCAACGAACTCAACCGCCTCGTCAAGACGCCCAAGCTCCATTTTCTGGACGCCGGTCTGCAAGCCACGCTGACCAGGCTCAGCCCGGAGCTGGTGTTCGCACAGCGCCAGCGCTGGGGCGCCACGTTGGAAACCTGGGTCCACGCCGAGCTGCGCAAGACACTCAGTCTGCATCCCGACGAAGGCTGGTTCCTCTCGCACTACCGGGACAAGGACCAGGTCGAGGTCGACTTCGTGCTGGAGTCTTCGCTGCGGCAACTCATCGGCATCGAAGTCAAGGCATCGGCCACGGTGAACGCCAGCGACTTCAAGGGCCTGAAGCGGCTCAAGGCCCTTGCCGGCGATGCCTTCGTCACCGGCCTGTTGCTGTACGACGGCACGCAGGCGCTACCTTTCGGCGACGGCCTGTGGGCCGTTCCGCTGGCCGCACTCTGAGACAGACCTGCGCGGCCCACTCGCACACCGGCACCCACGCCAGGACAGCCGCAGGCCAGAACACGCCTGGTGCATCATCGCGGCTGCATGGACACCAGCAGCCTGACCGCCCACACGCGACCCACGAGCCTGCGGCGACGCCTGCTCTGGATCTGGGCCGCGTTCTGGCTGCTCCAGTTCCTGATCGGCACGCAGGAATACCTGTGGGCCGGCGGGCACCAGCTGTGGCGGCCCGTGATCGACTACGCCACCGCAGCCCTGCTGTCGACGGTGCTGGCGGCGATCCAGATCCGGCGCGCGTTGCGCGTCGACCACCTGCTCGGCCAACCGGCGCGCTGGTTCCTGCGGGTGTGGGCCTGGATGCCGGTGCAACTGGTGGTGTTCATCGCGGCGATGTACGGGCTGCGCTACGTGTTCCTGACGCTGGCCGGTGTGCCGCCACGCCCCGCGCCGCGCGTCGACTCGCTGGTGTACGAGGCGGCCAAGTTCACGCTGTTCTACGTGCTGCTGGGCGGCATCCAGTTCGGGGTGCACTCGTACCGCGCCTGGGTCACCGAGCGGTTGCGCACCGAGCAGCAGGCGCGGCTGGCGCAGCAGGCGCAACTGGCTCAGCTCACGCAGCAGCTGCAACCGCATTTCCTGTTCAACGCGCTGAACACGGTGTCTTCGCTGATCCACACCGACCCCGACATGGCCGACACACTGCTCACGCACCTGGCCACGTTGCTGCGCGCCGCCACCGACGCCAGCCAGCGGCCGGAACAGCCGCTGGCCGATGAACTGGCGCTGCTGCAAGGCTACGCGGACATCATGGCGCAGCGCTTTACCGAGCGGGTGCGGATCACCTGGCAGATCGATGCCGAGCTGGGCCACTGCCAGGTGCCCACCCTCGGCCTGCAGCCGCTGCTGGAGAACTGCTTCTGCCACGTGGTCGAGCGGCGCAGCGCACGCACGCACATCGTGGTGCGTGCGGCACGTCATGGCGGCGTGCTGCGCATCGAGGTCGAGGACGATGGCGACCTGCAGGCCGTGCCGCAGCGGCGCGGCGTGGGCCTGGGCAACCTGGAGCGCCGGCTGCAATCGCTGCATGGCACCAGGGCCGGCCTCACGCTGGCGCTGCGGCCGGGCGGCGGGCTGATCGCACGGGTGGAGCTGCCATGCGCGTCGTGATCGTGGACGACGAAGCGCCCGCGCGCAGCAAGCTGCGGCGCATGCTGGGCGCGTTCGACGATGTGGACGTGGTGGGTGAGGCCGCCGATGGCGCATCCGCCATGGCCCTGGCCGCCGAGCTGCGTCCGGACGTATTGTTCCTCGACGTGCAGATGCCCGAGGCCGACGGCTTCGCGGTGGCGGCCTCGCTGCCGGACGACGGGCCAGCGATCGTGTTCGTGACCGCGTTCGACCGCTATGCCTTGCAGGCCTTCGACGCGCATGCGGCCGACTACCTGTTGAAGCCCGTCGAGCCCGCGCGCCTGGAACGGACGGTCGGGCGCCTGCGCGCTGCGTTGCGGGCCACGCCCTCCGCAACGCCGGCGCGCCCGGTCACCGCGGCGCCGCCCACGCAGTTGCTGATCGTCGACCGCGGCGCAACGCATGTCGTGCGCTGCGCCGACATCGCGTGGCTGCAGTCGGCCGACAACTACGTCCACGTGCATCTGCGGGGCCAGACGCTGCTGATGCGCCGCACGCTGGAATCCTTGCTGACGGACCTGGCGCCCGCGTTCGTGCGCACGCACCGCAGCGCCGCGGTGGCACTGGCCTGTGTGCAGGCCGTGCGGCCACGCGGCAATGGCGACGCCACCGTGCTGCTGCAGGACGGTACGGAAGTGCCGTGCAGCCGCCAGCACCGCGCGGCACTGATGTTGCGGCTGCAGGAGCGTTCGGCGGAGCCGCCGGCAGCCTGAACCGCGGTTCGCCCCGCGCCGCACGCGGTTCGTCCCAGGCCGCTTGCGGCGGGCAGCCGCCGTGCCTACGCTGCCAGTCTTCCGAACCCGAAGGCCGGCGCGCCCGGCCCCAACCACCATGGATCTGCTGTTCTCGATTCTCAAGGTCGCCGTCGTCGTGGTGCTGGCGTCGTCGCTGCTGGAGGCGCTGCTGCTGTCGGCCCGCAACGGCTTCGGCAACTACGACTGGAAGGCCGCCGGCATCTCGGTGGTCGACTTCCTCGTGCGCGAGTACCCGTTGCGGCTGGTGCTGCCGCTGGCGTTCTGGACCGATGCGATGGGCTGGTTCTGGCAGCACCGGCTGTGGACGCTGCCGATGGACCACTGGAGCGGCTGGGTGGCCTGCTTCATCGGCCAGGAGTTCTGCTATTACTGGTACCACCGGGCGGCGCACCGGGTACGCTGGTTCTGGTGCACGCATGCGATCCACCATTCGCCGAACCAGCTGAACCTGTCGGCCGCCTACCGCTTCGGCTGGACCGGCAAGCTGACCGGCACGCTCGCGTTCTTCATGCTGGCGCCGCTGCTGGGCATGCCGCCGCGCACCGTGCTGATGCTGCTGTCGCTCAACCTGCTCTACCAGTTCTGGATCCACGCGACCTGGATCCCGCGGCTGGGGCCGCTGGAGTGGATCTTCAACACACCGTCGGCCCACCGCGTGCACCACGCGGCGAACCTCGAATACCTGGACGGCAACTACGGCGGTGTGCTGATCGTGTTCGACCGCCTGTTCGGCACCTACATCGCCGAGCGCACCGACGTGCCATGCCGCTTCGGCCTGGTGCAGCCGATGACAGGCTACAACCTGCTGACCATCGAGTTCCACCAGTGGCGCACGTTGTGGCGCGATCTGCGCACGGCCAGGTCGGCCGGCGAAGTCGTCGGCTACCTGCTCAGGCCGCCGGGCTGGCGCCCGGATGGTCTGGGTGAGACGACCGAGGACCTGCGGCGTGAAGCATCGCGCCATCCGGCCGCAGTGGCAGCAGCGCCGGCGAACAGCGCGGGCCCGAGCCTGCCGCAGCTGTCAGTCTGAGCTGCCATCGGCGTCACTCACCAGGGCCGCCGGGGCATCGTCCCGCGCCCGGTGCAGCGGCAGCCACAGCGTGAACCGCGCGCCGCCGGCCAGCGACGCCCAGCGGACGTGACCGCCCACAGCCTGGGCACGGCGCTGCATGTTCGACAAGCCCTTGTCGCCAGCAGCTTCGTCGACCTGTTGGAGGCCCTTGCCGTTGTCGCTCAGCAGCACCACCACCACGCCACCATCGGCCTCGGCGGTCGCCACGCGCAGCTCGGTCGCCCCGGCACGCTGGATGACGCCGGCGATAGCTTCCTGCAGGATGCGCAGCACGTGCAGCGCACTGCGCGGGTCCAGCCAGTCCAGCGCCGGCAGGTCGCTCACCTCCCAGCGCAGCGTGATGCCCGCGGCCTGCAGGCGTGGCGCCAGCCGGTAGCGCAGCGTGGCGAGCAACAGCAGCAGGTCGGCCTCCACCGGCTCCAGCGAGTCGACCGTGAGCTTCAGGTCGTCGATGCACGCACGCAGCACGGCGGCCATCTGCGCGTCGCGCATGTGGCCCGCCTCCGCCACCCGCAGCGCGCTGATCAGCTGCGAGCCCATGCCGTCGTGGATGTCCTGCATCAGCCGCTGGCGCTCGCGCGTGAGCAACTGGCGCTGCTGCACCTCGCGCAGCCGCTCGTAGCTCTCGGCCAGCTCGATCTCGCGCTCGCGCAGACGGCGCGCCAGCAGCGCGTTGGCCCGCTCGGCCGCGTCGACGGCGCCGGTGTAGCGGCTCAGGATGACGTAGATGAACATCAGCAGCCGCGCCACCGTCGACAGCGGCCAGGCGTAGACCTCCTCCGGGTTCAGCATGAAGTTCTGCAGCATCGCGTCGTGCAGCGCCACCGGGATGTGCAGCAGGCCGATGGAGGCCGCGACCAGCCCCTCGCGGCCGCGGTGGCGCCAGGCGTACCAGGCCATCAGCAGGTTGGACGGTACGCCGGCCAGGATGGTGACCCAGTAGGTGAGCGGCGCCAGCGCGGCGGCGCCGGGGTTGCCGTCCAGCACCGGCAGCGTGACCACGCTCGACACGAGCAGCAGCACCAGCAGCACCCGCGTGGGCCAGCGCGGCGCGGTCGGCACCAGCGTGGAAACGAACACGTACCAGGTGACCAGCAGCGCGTTGCCCGAGTTGATGCTGATCCAGCCGAACCAGGCCGGCGGGATCGGCAGCGGCTCCAGGCCCACGTGGTAACGCAGCCCGCGCAGCACCCACAGCACGGTGAACAGCGCGAACAGCAGGTAGGTGCGCTCGCGGCGGCGCAACAGCCACACCGCGAGCGCGAACGCGCCCAGGCCCAGCGCGGTCATGCCCAGCACGTCGGCCGCGCCGCTCTGCAGCATGCTGCGCGCCTGGAAGCGCGGCCACAGGTCCTGCGTGGTGCCGACCCACAGCGTGGACACGGCACCGCCCGCCCCGGCCGCGCTGTCGATGCGCAGCCGCAGCACCCGTGGCGCAGGCGCCGTGCCATCGGCGTCGAGCGCCACCCACAGCGGGTAGTTGAAGCTGTTCCAGACCACGTCGCCCTGCGAGCGGTAGAGCAGGTGCTGGTCGGCGTAGACGGCGATGCGCCCGGCCGTCTGCCAGCGCGGCAGGTACAGGTAGAGGCCGCCGGGCGCGTGCGGCAGGTCGTGCAGATCGACCTGCAGCCAGGTGACGCGCGGCACCGGCCCGCCCGGCGCCGCACCACGCGGCCAGACATGGGGCAACGCGACCGATGTCCACTCGCCTGCCGGCTGCCCGGCCTCCAGCGTGCGGGGCGGCGGCGCGAACGAGCCTGCGCCGCCGGTCAGCAGCGCGGCGTGGCGCACGTGGCGCGTGGCCGCGTCCGCCGGCGGACCATCGAACGCAGCAGCCGTCCACCAGGCCAGCAGCGTCAGCACCAGCAGTGCGGCGGCGAGCGAGGCAAAGCCACGGCCCGGGCGCCTCATGCAGGCGGCTGCGCCGCGGCAGCCTCGGTGTGCTTGCGCAGCGGCAGCCACAGCCGCAGGCGGGTGCCGCCGGCGATACGCTCCCAGCGCACCGTGCCACCGATCGCCGCGGCGCGCCGCACCATGTTCGGCAAGCCCTTGCCGGCGCCGACCTGCGGGTCGCGGGGCTGCGCCGTATCGAAGCCGCGGCCGTTGTCGTCCAGCGTCACGTAGAGGCCGCCGTCGGCCTGGCCGGTCGCGACCCGCAGTTCGCTGGCACCGGCATGCTGGATGATGTTGGAGATGCCCTCCTGCAGGATGCGCAGCACGTGCAGCGCGCTGCGCGGATCGAGCCAGTCGAGCGCGGGCAGGTCGGCCACTTCCCAGTGCAGCCGCATGCCCGAGGCCTGCAGGCGCGGCGTGAGGCGGTAGCGCAGCGTGGCGAGCAGCAGCAGCAGGTCGGCCTCCACCGGCTCCAGCGAATCGACCGTCAGCTTCAGGTCGTCGATGCACTCGCGCAGCACCGTGGTCATCTGTGTCTCGCTCAGCTCGCCGGCCTCGGCCACGCGCAGCGCGCTCATCAGCTGCGAGCCCATGCCGTCGTGGATGTCCTGCATCAGCCGCTGGCGCTCGCGGCTGAGCAGCTGGCGCTGCTGCACGCCGCGCAGTTGCTCGTAGCTCGCGGCCAGCTCGGCCTCGCGCTCCTGCAGCCGGCGGGCCAGCCGCGCGTTGGCCTGCTCGGCGTCGTCGACGGCACCCACGTAGCGGATCAGGATCACGTAGATGAACATCAGCAGCCGCACCACCGTCAGCGCCGGACCGTAGTAGAAATCCTCCGGGCCGATGAAGTAGTTCTGCATCAACCAGTCGTGCACGGCCATGACCGCATCGGTCAGGCCGATGATCGACGCCAGCATCGCCTCCGGCCCGCCGCGGCGCCACGCCACCCAGACCATCAGCAGGATCGTCGGCACGCCGGCCAGGATGGTGATCAGGTAGAGCAGCGGCGCCAGCGTGTCCATGCCCGGCAACACGGCCAGCGGCGGCAGCGTGGCCAGTGCCGACAGCGCCAGCAAGGCCAGCAGCGCATGGCCGATCCAGCGTGCCGGCATGCGCACCAGCGAGGCGACGAAGAAGTACCAGGCCACCAGCATCGCGGTGACGGCATTCACCGTCATCCAGCCGAACCACGCCGACGGAATCGGCAGCGGCGCCAGCCCCATGTGGAAGTGCAGCCCGCGCAGCACCGCGAGCACGGTGAACACCGCGAACAACAGGTAGGCGCTCTCGCGGCGGCGCAGCAGCCACACCGCCAGCGCGAAGGCACCCAGGCCGAGCACGGCCACACCGCTGAGCTCGGGCAGCCGCACCTGCAGCTGGCGCCGCAGTTCGTAGGCCGGCTGGAGTGCGGCGGCCGAGCCGATCCACAGCGACGAGACGGCGCCGCCGGCCGTGGTCTGGCTGTCGATGCGCACCCGCAGCGTGCGGGGCAGCGGCCGGGCGCCCTCGTCGTCGAGCGCGATCCACAGCGGATGGTTGAAGCCGTTCCACACCAGGTCGGCATGCGAGCGGTACAGCAGGCGCTCGTCGCCGTAGACCGCGATCTGGCCGATGGTCTGCCAGCGCGGCAGGTACAGCCAGGTGCCGCCGGGCGCCGGACGCTCGGCCGACAGATCGGCACGCAGCCAGATGGTGCGCACCGGGGCCGCCGCGCCCGTGCCCTGGGGAATCACGGCGCGCGGCCAGACGATCGGCAGGGCCTGCGGCTGCCAGATCTCGGCCTCCAGAGCGGCCTGCGCTGCCGCATCGAGCGCGCGCGGTGCCGGGCTGAAGGCGCTGGCGCCCTGCACCAGCACATCGGCCTGCGTCAACTGCCGTTGACGGCCGGCAGGCGCAGTCGGGTCGTCCTGCGCGCCCGCCGGCCCGAACACCAGGGCGCAGGCAAGCAGACCGGCCAGGCTAAGGCGCCAGCAGACCCTGGCTGCGCGCTTCATGGATGGCTTCGAGCTGGGAACGCACCTTGAGCTTGGCGTAGATGCGCCGCACGAAGCTCAGCACGGTGTTGCGCGAAACCGCCATCAGGCTGCCGATCTCCTCGTAGCTGAAGCCCTTGGTGATGTACTCGAGTACCTGGCGCTCGCGCGGCGACAGATGGGCCTGCTCGGCAGGCATCGACCCACGCGAAGGCGACTGCAGCGGCGCGGGCACGGACTCGGTGGCCAGCGCGTTGCGGAACCGGGTCAGCAGCTGGCGTGCGATCAGCGGGCTGATCGGGCTGCCGCCGGCCTGCACGTTGCGGATTTCCTCGGTCACGCGTTCCGGCGAACTGTCCTTCAGCAGGTAACCGGCGGCGCCCGCCTCCAGGCTCTGGATCACATGGGCCTCGTCGCCGAACACGGTGCTGACCATCACGTGGCAGCCGGGCCAGCGGGTCTGTGCGGCGCGGATGATGTCGATGCCCGGTCCGTCGGGCAGGCCCAGGTCGACCAGCAGCACATGGGCGGGCGTCTGCTGCAGCAGCTTGTAAGCCTGCTGGCAGTTGGCGGCCACGCCCTGCAGCCGCATGTCGGCAGCGCCCTCGATCGCGGCACTGAAGGCACGCATGAAGAACACGTCGTCTTCGACGAGGGCGACCTGGATGGTGGCGGAGGCGAAGGACTGGGGCATGGGGGTGCGCAGCGGCGCGGACCATTGTTGCATGCGATGTTCAGCGCAGTGGCCGCAATCCGGGCGCGTGTCACTACAAATAGCGACACGCGACGGCCCCGTTCGCCCAGATTCGGCATTGACTTCATGCAAAAGGATGCTGCAATCCAGCGGGGCCATCCGAGGCCCTGTTCAGAGGGCTCCCAGAAGGCGCCCAAGGCCCGATGCCGTCAACTTCACGCAAGTTTTCGCTGTAAGATGCATTCTTTCTTGGACACAAGATGGGGTGCAGAACGCCGATCCAGCTTGCGGTCGCGCGGTGGAGGGGAGGATCCAACAGTGCGCTTTCAAGTACAGATCTACGCCGAAATACGTACGTTCGTCGCTACGAATAGTGGTGGACGACGGACCTGCCTGCAGCCAGAATTCCAGGCAGGCCACGCCGAACGAACGCGCCGACGTGCGCAGGGCACCGGGTGCAGGCGTCGCGGCCACGCCCGACATATCCAGGCGAGGCGCCTGCCTCGAATCCACGCTTGCCTCCAGCCATGACCCACACCACCGGTTCGCCACCCGACCCGACCGCCGTCGAGCTCGAGAACCTCACGCGCCGCAATGCGCTGATCCTGCAGACGGTGGCCGAAGGCATCGTCGGCGTCGACCGTCGCGGCCTGATCACGTTCGCCAACCAGTTCGCCGCCCAGTCGATCGGCAAGACGGTGGCCGAGATGGTGGGCGCCGACGCGCATGAGGTGGCGCGCCACACGCGCGCCGACGGCAGCCTGTGCGACGGCACCGACTGCGTGCTGCTCGGCGTGTTCGAGAGCGGCATCGGCGTGTTCGGCGAGGAGGCCTCGTTCGTCGATCCCGCAGGCCACGCGTTTCCGGTCGAGTTCAGCATCGTGCCAGCCAAGGCCGGTGAGGCCGGCGCCGGGGTCGACGGCGCGGTGCTGTCGTTCCGCAACATCAGCCAGCGCAAGCGCATGCAAGCCGAATTGCTCGAGTCCGCGGTGGCGGCCGAGAAGGCGAGCCGCGCGAAGAGCCAGTTCCTGTCGAACATGAGCCACGAGCTGCGCACGCCGCTGAACGCCATCATCGGCTACAGCGAGATGCTGATCGACGAGATCGGCAGCAACGGCGCCGCCGAGATCGCCGCCGACCTGGCGAAGATCCACCAATCGGGCCGGCACCTGCTGGCGCTGATCAACAACATCCTCGAGATCGCGCGCATCGAGGCCGGACGCATGGAAGTGGTGATCGCCGACTTCGAGATCGCCACGCTGTTCTACGAGGTCGAGAGCCAGTTCAGCGCGCTGCCCGACGCCAATGCCAACACGCTGACCGTGGCCGGCGCAGAGCAGGCCGGCACGCTGCACACCGACGTTGACAAGGTGCGCAAGATCCTGATGAGCCTGCTGTCGAACGCGAACAAGTTCAGCCGCAACGGCCAGGTGACGCTCGAGGTGCGCCGGCCCGAGAGCGCGGGCGAGCGCGTGGAGTTCCGCGTCAGCGACACCGGCATCGGCATCACGCCCGAGCAGCTGGCCACGCTGTTCGATCCGTTCGTACAGGGCGACGCGTCGAGCACGCGGCAGTTCAGCGGCACCGGCCTGGGGCTGGCGCTGTCGAGCCGCCTGGCGCGCCTGCTCGAAGGCACGATCACGGTCGAGACCGAGCCGGGCAAGGGCAGCACCTTCATCGTCACGTTGCCGAACAAGGCCGACGCCGCGCCACGCGGCACGGCAGTGTGAGTTCGATGATGGCAGCCACACGCGGTCACTCGCAGGATTTCGCGGCTTCGAGCCATTTCAGCGAGGCGTTCGAGCAGGCGCGCATCCGGCGCATCGGCGTGCTCGCGCGCAAGGACCCGGTACACCGCAGCGTGCGGCTCAACTACCCGATCCGGCTGGCGCACCTGGTGCTGCTGCCGGTGATCGGCTCGGTGATGGCCGAGCGCGACCCGCACTGGACCCAGATCGCGCTGCTGCTGTTCAGCACACTGCTGTGGCCGCACGTGGCCTACTGGCTGGCCAGCCGCTTCCGCGACAGCAGGCGCGCCGAACTGCGCAACCTGCTGATCGACATGTGCCTGGTGGGCGCGCTGTCCGGGCTGGGCAACATGGGCGTGTGGCCGACCGCCGCCGTGGTGATCGGCTTCAACGCGGCCATGCTGAGCGCCGGCGGCCTGTCGACCGCGATCAAGGGGCTGGGCTGCTTCGCGGTGTTCTTCCTGGCCGGCCTGTGGGGGTCGGGGCAGTCACTGCAGATCCCGGCGAGCAATGCGACGACGGCGCTGTCGTTCATCGGGCTGCTCCTGTTCACCAGTGCACTGGGCATGCACTCGCTGCGGCTGACGCGCGCCCACGCGGCGGCGCGGCGCGCGCTGGTGACCCAGCAGAGCCTGAGCGAAACGCAGAACCGCAAGGTCGAGGAACACAGCCGCCAGGTCGAGGCCGAGCGCGCCGCCGCCGAAGAGGCTCGCCAGGCGGCCGACCTGGCCAACCAGGCGAAGAGCAAGTTCCTCGCGGTGATGAGCCACGAGCTGCGCACGCCGCTGAACGCGATCATCGGCTACGCGGAGATGCTGCAGGACGACGCCGACGACCAGGGCAACGACGCGATCATTCCCGACCTGCAGCGCATCCGCTCTTCGGGCCGGCATCTGCTGGAACTGATCAACAGCGTGCTCGACCTGTCGAAGATCGAGGCCGGCCGCATGGAGCTGGTGCTGTCCAACGTCGATGCGCGCAAGCTCGTCGAGGACGTCGGCTCCACCGCGAAGATGCTGGCCTACAAGGGCGACAACACCTTCACGCTGCAGTGGCAGAACGCGACGCTCGGCCTGCTGCGCTGCGACCGCGTGAAGCTCAAGCAGGTGCTGCTGAACCTGATCTCGAATGCGGCCAAGTTCACCAAGCACGGCGACATCACGCTGCGCGTGTACAGCCAGCCGTACGGCATCGGCGTACATGCGCAAGAATGTCTGTTTTTCGACGTTGCCGACACGGGCATCGGCATGACCCCGGAGCAGAGCGGGCGGCTGTTCCAGGCGTTCAGCCAGGCCGATGCGAACATCAGCGCCGAGTACGGCGGCACCGGCCTCGGCCTGGCGATCAGCCGCAGGCTGTGCCAGATGATGGGTGGCGACGTGACGGTGACCACCGTGTTCGGCAAGGGATCGGTGTTCACCGTGCGTCTGCCGGTGCTGGGTCCGAAGGAAATCAAACATGGCTGATGCCGTTTTCAAGGTTTTGCTGGTCGAGGACAACGAGATGAACCGCGACATGCTGTCGCGCCGCCTGATGCGGCGCGGCTTCGATGTGCTGTTCGCGGTGGACGGGGCCGACGCGGTGGCGATGGCCAAAACCGAGTCGCCCCACGTGATCCTGATGGACATGAACCTGCCGGTGATGGACGGCTGGGAAGCCACCCGCCGCATCAAGGCCGATGCCGGCACGCGCGGCATCCCGGTGATCGCGCTGACCGCGCACGCGATGGCAGGCGACGCCGACCAGGCGATGGAGGCCGGCTGCGACGCCTTCGAGACCAAGCCGATCGAGTTCGGCCGGCTGGTCGACACGATGGAACGCCTGGCCGCAGCCCGCACCACGGCGCCACCCCGCTTCGAAGGCCGCGTTCCATGAGCCCGGCAGCAGAAGATCTGCACCTGTCGCTGCCCGCGGAACTGGCCAACCTGCCCCACATGCTGGCGCTGGTCGACAGTGCGTCAGGGCAGTTCGGCCTGACGCCCGAAGACGCCTACGACGTGCGGCTGGCCGTCGACGAGATGTGCACGAACCTGATCCGCCACGGCTACCAGGGCATGCCGCCCGGTGCGATGTCGCTGCGGCTGCGCCGCGAGCCGGAACGCCTGGTCGTGCGCCTGTCGGACCGTGGCCGCGCCTGCCCGCCTGACGCCGTGCCGGAGCCCGACCTGGACCTGCCGTGGGAGCAGCGGCCGATCGGCGGGCTGGGCTGGTACCTGACGCGCGAGGTGATGGACAGCATCGACTACGAGACCGCGCCCGACGGCGAACACCATCTGACGCTGGTCAAGCGTCTGGGCCCGGCGGCCACCGACGCCGCGGCCGGCCCGACACCCAAGATCTGAACCCAGGAAGGAAACCCCATGAAATTCGATGTGAAGCACGACGGCACCGTCTGCATCGTCAAGGTCACCGGCAGCATCGATGGAACGACCTCGCAGGAGTTGCAGGATGCGCTGGGCCAACTGCTCGGCCCGGACCGCAAGAACATGGTCATCGATTGCGCCGACCTGAGCTACACCAGCAGCGCCGGGCTGCGCGTGCTGCTCGGCGGCATGAAGGACTCGCGCCGCATGGGCGGCGACCTGCGGCTCGGCGGCGTGCAGCCCGGCGTGCACAAGGTGCTGAGCCTGTCCGGCTTCGACAGCATCCTGAAGATCTATCCGGATGCGCAGCTGGCCACCCAGAGCTTCGGCGCATGATGCCCCATGCCAAGTAGAAAACGCGTTGCCGTCGTGATCGGCGCGGGCAGCGTCAAGTGCGCCGCGGGCATCGGTCTGGCCAAGGTGCTGGCGCGCGAGGGCGTGCCGATCGATCTGCTGGTGGGCACCAGCGGCGGCAGCATGTTCGCCGCGGTGATGGCCCAGGGCCTGCCAAGCGACGAAGCCGCGGCCCTGGTGTCGAAGCTGTGGACGCGCGATATCACCTCGCAGCGCGACACCCGCGCGCTGCTGGGCGCGCTGCTGCCCAAGGTGTTCGGCTTCAGCGAGAAGTTCGGCATGAAGTCCGACGTACGCGTGCTGCAGAAACTGCAGGGCGTGTTCGCCGAGTCGCGCATCGAGGACACCAAGACCCCGCTGCTGATCACCGCCACCGATTTCCACACTGGCGAGCAGGCGGTGTTCTCCAAGGGCAGGCTGGTCGACGCGATCCGTGCGAGCATCTCGATCCCGTTCATCTTCAAGCCCTGGACGGTGGATGGCCGCACCTACATCGACGGCTTCATGTCGGACCCGCTGCCGGTGGGGCCGGCCGTGCGCGAGGGCGCCGACATCATCATCGCGATGGGATTCGACAGCCCGATGCAGGAGCACATCAACTCGCCGGCGCGGTTCGCGTTCCAGCTGAGTTCGATCATGAACAACAACCTGCAGCGCGCACGTTTTGCGTTCCACAACGCTGCCCACCACGGCGAGGTGATCGCGATCGTGCCGGAGTTCCAGCAGCGCGTGCGCCTGTTCGACACCGCCAAGATCCCCTACATCATCGAGGAAGGCGAACGCGCCACCGAAGCCATCATGCCGCAGCTGCGGCAGATGCTCGCCGAGCCGGCAGCGGCCTCGCTCGCGGTGGCCTGACGTGTCCGCGCGCCTGCTGGTCGTCGACGATGTCGAACTGAACCGCGACCTGCTGGGGCGGCGCCTGAAGGGACAGGGCTACACGGTCGAGATGGCCGAGAGCGGCGCCGAGGCCCTGGCCAAGCTGGAGGCCAGCGCCTTCGACCTGGTGCTGCTCGACATCATGATGCCGCAGATGGACGGCTACGAGGTGCTGCGCCGCATCAAGAGCGACGCGCGGCTGCAGCACTTGCCGGTGGTGATGGTGTCGGCCCTGGGCGAGACCGAGAGCGTGGTCCGCTGCATCGAGCTCGGCGCCGACGACTACCTGACCAAGCCGTTCAATCCGCTGGTGCTGAAGGCGCGAGTGACCTCGTCGTTGTCGCGCAAATGGCTGCGCGACCGCGAACAGGTGCATGCGCAGAGCCTGACGCGCGAACTCGACATCGGCCGGCAGATCCAGGCCGGGTTCCTGCCGCAGGACATCCCGCAGCCGGAGGGCTGGAGCATCGCGGCGCATTTCGAGCCGGCGATGAGCGTCGGCGGCGACTTCTTCGACGTGTTCGAACTGCACAACGGGCACATCGCGCTGATCGTGGCCGACGTCTGCGACAAGGGCGTCGGTGCCGCCCTGTACATGGCGCTGTTTCGCACGCTGTTGCGGGCCACCTCGATCCAGGCCTCGATGGCCGCGCGCGACGATGCGGCTCTGCTGGCCGACGTGGTGGCCCACACCAACCACTACATCGCCGAGACGCACGGCACCTCGAACATGTTCGCCACCGTGTTCTTCGGCATCCTGGACCCGGCGAACGGGGCGCTGCTGTACATCAATGGCGGCCACGATGCGCCGGTGATCGCAGGCCCGCAGGGCCCGCGTGTGCGCCTCACGCCCACCGGCCCCGCGCTCGGCTTGCTGCCGGAATCCGAGTTCGGCATTGCCTTTGCCGAACTCGCGCCAGGCGAAGTGCTGCTGGCCTACACCGACGGCCTGACGGACGCCCGACGGGCCGAAGATGGGGACAACTGGGGGGAGGCGAGACTCGATGCGCTGCTGGGCGCGGCGGGCAGTGCCCGCGAACTGCTGGACCGGCTCACGCAGGCCCTGGCCGTCTACACGGGTGGCGGCAAGGCTTTCGACGACGTGACACTGCTGGGCGTACGGCGCACGCCGTAGCGCCGGGGGATCAGGCCGAGAAGCTGGAGCCGCAGCCGCAGGTGCTGGTGGCGTTGGGATTCTTGATGACGAACTGCGCGCCCTGCAAGTCTTCCTTGTAGTCGATCTCGGCACCGACCAGGTACTGGTAGCTCATCGCGTCGATCAGCAGCGAGACGCCGTTCTTGGTCATCGTCGTGTCGTCTTCGTTCGTGATCTCGTCGAACGTGAACCCGTACTGGAAGCCCGAGCAGCCGCCGCCCTGCACGAACACGCGCAGCTTCAGATCGGGGTTGCCTTCTTCGGCGATCAGGTCCGCGACCTTGGCGGCCGCACTGTCGGTGAAGACGATGGGGGCTGGCATTTCCGTCTGGATGTTTTCGGCAACTGCGCTCATGGGGAACTCCGTGGGTAGTGGGGCGATGCTACTGCAAATCGCCCGAATGGCTGGCTCAGCCGTTGTTTGACGCCAATTTGAGTGCGGTCTTTTCCTCGCCCGGCACCATGGGGCGCAACGGGCCGGTGATCACCGCACCCTGGTGCATCTCCAGCGCCTTGTAGTGCACGCTGCCTTCGATGCGGGCCTTGGGCTGCAGTTCGAGCAGCACGGCCGCATGGACCGGGCCGTCGACCCGGCCGTTGACGATCACGTGGTCGGCGCGCACCTCGCCCACCACGCGGGCGCTTTCGGAGATCACCAGGATGCTGGGGCTGTCTTCGTTGGCGCGGATGTTGCCGGCGACTTCGCCGTCGATGCGCAGGCCGTCGACGAACGTGATGTCGCCGCGAATCTGGCTGCCCTGGGCCAGCAGGCTCTTGATGGGCGGTTGTTTCTTTCGAGCGAACATCGGGATCCTTCGCGGTCGAGGGAATGGGTGGCGGCCAGGGCCTACGTCACGGGTTCACAGCTTCACGGTCTGCAGCGCGCGTGTCGCCGTGCCGGACAGCACCCGCGCCGTCACCTCTTTTACCACGGCATCAGGCGGCAGATCCAGCATGCCCTCGACCCGCCGGTACTGCCGGAACTTCAGGCCCACCGGGCCTTCGGGCAGCGGCGCGGACCAGGGTTTGCCATGCAGGCTGCCCTGCACCACCAGTTCCAGCGTGCCGCTGAACTCGGGCGCGTTCTTGGCTGCCTGGATCACCAGCACCTGCCACTTGACCTGCGCGCCGGTCTGCGGCTGCCCCAGCAGTTCGGCCTGCAGGCCCCGGATCGCGACACCCTCGCCGCCGTTGGCGGGCATCAGGTTCTCGAAGAAACCAAGATCGTCGCGCGCGCTGCGCACATCCGCCTCGAGCGCACGGATCTGCGCCGTCAGCTGTGCCTTGGCGGCCCGCTCGGCCGCCAGCAGGCTGTCGGCCGTGTTGATGGTCGACTGGACACGTTCACGCTCCTCACGCAGCTTCTGCACCTCGGCGCGCAAGGCCTGCAGCTCCTGCCTGGCCCCGGAGTCGAGGCCTGCGATCTCGCGGCCGAACTCGAACGCCCACAAGCCGATCGCGCCACAAAAGCCGAGCACGATGGCCACCATCACCCAGCGCAGCGGCCAGGGCAGCGCACTGCGCACCGCCATGCGCGGCGCGCTGATCGTCAGACGGCGGTGCAGCAGGCGAAATCGCATGGGTCGCTGTGGGGCCGCTCAGGCCAGCCCAGAAAGCAAAAACCGCCCAGACTTGCACCTGGACGGTTTTTTGTGACAGCAGTCGAAGTGTTGAGATTCGCGTCGCGAGGGGCTGCCAGGCAAGGCGCAAACCACAGCAAGGCTTCTGCCTTGCGAGGATTTGCAACGCCGCATGGCGGTCCCGCAGTAGCGAAGCTCAGCGCTTCGAGAATTGCTTGCGGCGGCGGGCAGAGTGCAAACCGACCTTCTTGCGTTCCACTTCGCGCGCATCGCGCGTCACGAAACCAGCCTTGCTCAGCTCGGGCTTGAGCGTTGCGTCGTAGTCGAGCAGCGCGCGGGTGATGCCGTGGCGGGTGGCGCCGGCCTGGCCGGATTCGCCGCCGCCGTGCACGTTGACCTGGATGTCGAAGGTCTCGACATGGTTGGTCAGCACCAGGGGCTGCTTGGCGATCATGATCGACGTTTCACGGCCGAAGTACTCGGCGATGTCCTTGTCGTTCACCGTGATCTTGCCGGTGCCCTTTTTCAGAAACACACGGGCGACGCTGGATTTGCGACGGCCGGTGCCATTGTTCCATTCACCAATCATGGGAGCTCCTTAGATGTCCAACACTTTGGGCTGCTGGGCCGTGTGGGGGTGCTCTGCACCGCCATACACCTTGAGCTTCTTGATCATGGCGTAACCGAGCGGGCCCTTGGGCAGCATGCCCTTGACGGCCTTCTCGAGCGCGCGGCCGGGATGCTTGGCCTGCATGTCGCGGAAGTTGGTGGCACTGATGCCGCCCGGGTAGCCCGAGTGGCGGTAGTAGACCTTGTCAATCGACTTGGCGCCGGTGACGCGCAGCTGGGCTGCATTGATGATGACGATGAAGTCACCGGTATCGACGTGAGGCGTGTAAATGGCCTTGTGTTTGCCGCGCAAACGGAGAGCAACTTCGCTGGCTACTCGTCCGAGGACCTTGTCGGTCGCGTCAATCACAAACCACTCGTGCACCACGTCAGCGGGTTTTGCGCTGAAGGTAGTAGTCATCAAGTTTCTCGTTGAGATGGTTTGGGCAGCCCTTTTCCACGGTCGGTGTTTCTCTGAAGGAAACCTCTTAGGTGGTGGTGATGGATCCCCGCGTGAGCAGGTTTCACGTTTCCGCCGCGGGACCAGCCGTTCGCTGCGGAACCGCGCATTATAGCCAATCGGCGAACTTTGCCTACTGCTGGAACTGCTGGCGGTTGTTGTTCTGCAGCCGGGTGTTGTTCTCGATGCAGACGGGCATGCCGGCAAACTGCGGCTTCTGGCATTCCCGGTACAGGCACATGGGGCGGCTCAGGAAGTTGCTGTCCGGGCACAGGTCGGCCGCGCCCAGCGCCGGTGCACGCGCGGGTTCGGGCCGGGCATGGGCCACCGGTGGAGCCGGCGCCGGCTCGGGCCGGGTCTCCGGCCGCGGCGGCAGCACACTGGGACGCGACGCTGCCGGCGCAGGTGCGCTGGCGGTGGAGGCCGGGGCCACGGGTGCCTTGGCAACGGCCTTGGCGGGCGCCGAGGCCTTGACGGCGGGCAGACGCGGGTCGGGCTCGGACGGACGCGGCAACGCTGCGCTCGCAGCAGCCGATACCGGCGCCGGCGGCTCTGTCACGACCGCCACGGGCGGCGCCACCGGGGCCGGCACGGGTTCGGATGCCGCAGACGCGGGCGCCGAGGCGGGAGCCGTCACCACGGCGGCCGGTTCGGCCTGCGGTGCCGGCTCGCGCAAGCCGATCGCCGCGGCAACTCCGAGCAGCACCACGACCACGGCCGCCATCCCCCACACCAGCGGCTTCGTCTTGCGCGCCAGCGGCGCGGGTTGCGTGGCGGGTTCGGGGGGCGGGGCAACTTCGATCATCGCCGGGCCGGGCGGCTCGACGGCGGCTGCAACCGCCGGCACCTCGGGCTGGCCCGACAGCTGTGCGGCAAGGGTGGGCGCCGGGCCCGTCCATTGGGTGCGGTCCTGCGGCGCAAGCGGAGAATGGGTGGGCTCGCCGAGCGCGGCTTCGGTCGGCATCACGCTGCCGGGTGGCACCCAGATGTCGCCGAGTTCGGCGCGCCAGTCGAAACCCTGCATGCCGACGGGCGGCGCCAGGTCGAGCAGCGCCGCAAACGCCGCCACGCTCTGCGGCCGCTCGTTCGGCCGGATCGCCAGCGCCTGCGAGACGGCCTGGACGAACGCCGGCGAGTAGTCGATGCCGAACTGCTCGTGCACCGTCCGGGCCACGCTCTCCATGGACGGCATGCGGTCGCGCAGCACACGGAACGTGGCCGGGATCGGCGCGTCGTTGCACAGGCAGCCGTGCACCACGGCGCCCAGCGAATACAGGTCGGTCCACGGGCCCTGGCGCATGTCCTCCGCATCGGCGTACTGCTCGATGGGGGCGTAGTTGACCTTCAGGATCGCGGTGTGGTGCTGCGTCTTGCCGCCGATCGCGCGCCGGGCCGCGCCCAGGTCCAGCAGCACCGGTGGGCCGACATCCTGCAGGAAGATGTTGTCGGGCGACACGTCGCGGTGCACCGTGTCGTGGGCGTGCAGCACCTTCAGCGCCTCGAGCACCGACCACAGCAGCTTGCGCATCCACGCCTCGGGCGGCGGGCTGCGCATCTGGCTGCGCGCCTCCTTCAACGTGACGCCGTTGTAGAACGGCATCACCATGTAGGCGGTGTTGTTGGCCTCCCAGACGCGGAACACCTTGACCAGCGACGGGTGATCGAACTGCGCGAGCAGCCGCGCCTCGGCCATGAACGACCGCAGCCCCGCCACGAAGGTCTGCTGGTCGACCGAGGAGCGCATCGACACCGACATGCCGGCCGCACGCCCGGCCAGCGCGGACGGCATGTATTCCTTGATGGCGACCGGCCGCTGCAGCGAGTGGTCGTAGGCCCGGTAGACCATGCCGAAACCGCCGACGCCCAGCAGACCGAGCAACTCGAACTCGGACAGACGCGTGCCGGGCGGCAGCGCGTCCATGTGCAGGATCGGGGGTTCGGGCAGGGGAACGTGGGTCGCAGACATGTCGCGGAATCAATGCGCGGCGGAGGGGCGGCGCAGGGCCACGGCAAGCTGCATGCGCACGATGCGGGGAAGGACCATGGAAAACCGGACCGGAATGCGGGACAAAGGCATAGTGTAGGACCTGCCCGTGTACGCTGCCAACCGTCCACACGGCCGACGAGGCCGGCCCGCATCTGCGCTCGCATCTGTACAGGCCGCAGACCAGACCGTTACCATCGGACGATGTACAGCTACCGCCACGCGTTCCATGCCGGCAACCACGCCGACGTCCTCAAGCACACGGTGCTGGTGGCGATTCTCAAGCACCTGATCGAGAAGGACGCCGCGCTGGCCGTGCTGGATTCGCACGCCGGCGCCGGCCTCTACCGGCTCGACGGCGACTACGCCAGCACCAGCGGCGAGGCCGCCGAGGGCCTGCTGCGGCTGGTGGCGCGCCCGGCGCCCGGCACACCGGCCCCGGCGCCGCTCGCGCCTGCGCTGCAGGACTACCTGGACCTCGTCGCGAGCTTCAACCACGCAGGCAGCCACAAGGTGTACCCCGGATCACCGTTCATCCTGCAGCGGCTGATGCGCGCGCACGACCGGCTGAAGCTGTTCGAGATGCATCCGACCGACAGCAAGACGCTGAACGCGAACATCGCGCAGCTCGAAGCCGGCCGCCAGGTGGCGATCTTCCGCGAGGATGGTTTCGAAGGCGTGCGCAAGTTCCTGCCGCCCCCGTCGCGCCGCGCCCTGTTGCTGTGCGACCCCAGCTACGAGATCAAGAGCGACTACGGGCGCGTGGCCGACATGGTCGGTGAATGCCTGCAGCGCTTCGCCACCGGCACGTATGTCGTCTGGTACCCGATCATCGCGCGCAACGAGGCGCACATCCTGCCGCGCAAGCTCAAGACGCTTGCCACGCGCGCAGGCAAGGGATGGCTGCATGCCACCCTGACCGTAAAGGCGGCCAAACAGGTGGTGGCCGCCATCGACACGACACGCCGGCCCGGGTTGCCGGCCAGCGGCATGTTCGTGGTGAACCCGCCGCACACGTTGAAGGCGGCGCTGGCGCCAGCGCTGCCCCAACTGGTGGAACGCCTCGGTCAGGACCGCCACGCGGCGTTCACGCTGGAAGAAGGCTCGCACTGAAAAGGCGCGCCCTGGAACGACACAGGGCGCCATGCCGCAATGCTTGCAGCATGACGCCCCTTGAGGATCGGCGCCGAAGCCCGATCAGAAGTGGTAGTCGGCGCGGATCATCGGCGTCTTGGCCAGCGAGCCCGGCACGCTGTGCGGATTGCCGAACTTGTTGCGCCAGTACTGGTAGGCGACACCGACGCGGAACGAGTTCTTGCTGGCGCCGACGAACGGGCTCACGTCGTACATCAGCTGTGCATCGATGTTGAGTTCCGGTGCGGTCCCGCCGCCGAACTCGTTCGTGCCCTTGGACGCGATGTAGTTGGTGAAACCTTCGAACGACAGGCCGGTGCTGCCGACGGGAATGCCCCAGGCCAGATTCAGCATCGGGTGCACGTCGTAGCTGTAGCGCTCCTTGACGCCGTTCGGGCGATTGCTTTCCTTCAGCAGCAGCAGGCTGACGTTCAGGAAGCCGGGCACGTCGACCATCAGCGTCGGGCCGGCGACCAGCATGCGCTTCTTCGATGCATAACCAGGATCGTTCTTGGTGTTCACGTCGAAGCCGAGCGTGAGGCCTGCGCCGCGCACCGGGCCGAACGCGAAGTTCTTGCCGGTGATCTTGCCCAGGTCGAGCGTGTTGCGGTAGACGACGTAGATCTCCTGCGCATTGCTGTCGACGTTGTCCGACTTGAGGAAGTCGACGTTGAAGTAGTTGCTGCCGTACTTGTAGCCGCTGGCGTGCGTCAGGTTGACGATGGTCTTCGTGATGTCCTTGCCGTTGTACGGCTCATCGAACTTCGTGCCGTAGCGCACGCCGATCGACGTATCGCTCCAGTCGGCGGCGCTGGCCTGTACGCAGGCCAGTGCAGCAGCGGCCGCGATCACGCAGGTTCCGATGTTCTTCATCTTCATGTTTCCATCCTCGTAGGGTCTAAAAAAACATGCAGTTGCAATCGTCATGCCAGGGACTTATTTCCGTGCAAGTTGCGTGGATATACGGCCAGCCTGCGGGGCGGCCTCCGTGTGCACCATGTTGGCCGCAGGCAGCGCACAGACGCACGCGGCCACCGGCCGCCGCGCCCGGTCGCGGTGCAGATCGGCCACCAAACGAATTAACCGACCGATCGGTCGGTTAATTCGCTATACTGCTGCCGAACGCCTTCCTGCGAGGCGATGGACGTTGCCCTCGGCCCCTCTGGCAACGCGACCACGTCACGAGGGCCGGCAGTGGAGACATGCGCATGTACACCCAGGCACTCGATGTTCCGGACGCGGCCACGCAGCCGCCCGCCCCCGCCGCGGCGCCGCAAGCGGGCGCCAGCCCGCAACAGGAGCGCTTCGACGCGAAGCTCGATGCCGACCGCAAGATCGAGCCGCAGGACTGGATGCCGGACGCCTACCGCAAGACGCTGGTGCGCCAGATCAGCCAGCACGCGCACAGCGAGATCATCGGCATGCAGCCCGAGGGCAACTGGATCTCGCGCGCCCCGTCGCTCCAACGCAAGGCGATCCTGCTGGCCAAGGTGCAGGACGAAGGCGGCCACGGCCTGTACCTGTACAGCGCCGCCGAGACGCTGGGCGTCAGCCGCGACGAGCTGCTCGACGCGCTGCACACCGGCCGCGCCAAATACAGCTCGATCTTCAACTACCCCACGCTGAGCTGGGCCGATGTGGGCGTGATCGGCTGGCTGGTCGACGGCGCAGCGATCATGAACCAGGTGCCGATCTGCCGTTGCTCGTACGGCCCGTACGCCCGCGCGATGATCCGCATCTGCAAGGAAGAAAGCTTCCACCAGCGCCAGGGCTACGAGAGCCTGATGGTGCAGATGCAGGGCACGGAAGCCCAGCGCGCGATGGTGCAGGACGCGGTGGACCGCTGGTGGTGGCCGGTGCTGGCGATGTTCGGCCCACCGGATGCCGACAGCCCCAACAGCGCGCTCAGCATGCGATGGGGCATCAAGCGCCTGAGCAACGACGCGCTGCGCCAGAAGTTCGTCGACGCCACGGTGCCGCAGGCGCGCATCCTCGGAGTGACGCTGCCCGACCCCGATCTGCGATGGAACGACGCGTTGCAGCAGCACGACTACGGCGCGATCGACTGGAACGAGTTCTGGACCACCGTCAACGGCAACGGACCCTGCAACCGCGAACGCCTCGCCACCCGCGTGAAGGCGCACGACGACGGCCAATGGGTGCGCGATGCCGCCCTGGCCCACGCCCGCAAACAACACCAACGCACCCTCAAGGAGGCAGCATGACCAAGGACCAGCGGGAATGGCCTCTATGGGAGGTGTTCGTGCGCAGCAAGCAGGGGCTGGAACACAAGCACTGCGGCAGCCTGCACGCCACCGACGCCACGCAGGCGCTGCAGATGGCGCGCGACGTCTACACCCGCCGACAGGAAGGCGTGAGCCTGTGGGTCGTGCCCTCGGCCGCGATCACGGCCAGCGATCCGGACGACAAGGGCGAGTTCTTCGAACCCGCCGCCGACAAGATCTACCGGCACCCAACCTTCTACGCCATCCCCGATGAAGTGGGGCACATGTAGATGGGCACCGCCGACCCCATCGACGACCTGCTGCACCTGGCCGACAACGCGCTGGTGCTGGGCCAGCGCAACGCCGAATGGTGCGGCCAGGCGCCGATCCTCGAGGAGGACATCGCCCAGGCCAACATCAGTCTCGACCTGATCGGCCAGTCGCGCCTGCTGTACCAGCACGCCGCGGCCCTGAAGAACGACGGTTCGACCGAGGACACGCTGGCGTACTTCCGCGATGCCGCGGCTTTCCGCAACTACACGCTGCTCGAACTGCCGCACCGCGGCCCGCTGGCCGGCACCGCGGCGGCCGACCGCGACTATGCGGTGACGATCGCACGCAACTTTCTCTACAGCGCGTTGATGGTGCTGCGCTGGGACGCGCTGCAGCAGCACGCCGATCCCCAGCTGGCCGCGATCGCCGCCAAATCGCTGAAGGAGACCCGCTACCACCTGCGCCACGCGCGCGACTGGCTGGTGCGCCTGGGCGACGGCACCGCGTTGTCGCAGACCCGGATGCAGGCCGCGCTCGACCACGTGATGCCCTACACCCAGGAGTTCTGGAGCGACGCCGACACACAGGCGCTGCGGGCCGACTGGGACGCCTGTGTCGACGATGCGCTGGCCGAAGCCACGCTGCGGCGGCCGGCTGCCGGTGGCTACGTCACGCGCGGCCGGTACGGCCAGCACTCCGAGCACCTGACGTACCTGCTCGGCGAAATGCAGGGCCTGGCGCGGCAGCATCCGGGCGCGTCCTGGTGATCGACATGCCCGTCGATGCGGCAAGCGACGTGCAGCGGGCGTGGGCGCTGCTGGAGGCTATCCCCGACCCGGAGATCCCGGTCGTCTCGATCCGCGAACTGGGCATCCTGCGCGACGTGCAGCCGTGCGACGGCGGGCTCGAAGTCGTGCTGACCCCCACCTACAGCGGTTGCCCGGCGATCGGGCAGATCGCGGACGACGTGCGTCGCGCGCTGGCGCAGGCGGGCTTGCGGGCCGAGGTGAGGACCCGCCTGGCACCGGCCTGGACCACCGACTGGATCACTGCTGAAGCGAAAGACCGTCTGCGTGCCTACGGCATCGCGCCGCCGGGCGCTCTGCCCTCGCCGCCCCCCGGAGGCACCAACGTGCTGCAGTTCGCGGCGCGGCGCCCGGAGGCGGCAGCGCCGGTGCACTGCCCGCACTGCGGCAGCGGCGACACCACCGAAACCTCGCACTTCGGCTCGACCGCCTGCAAGGCGCTCTATAAGTGCCTGGCCTGCCTGGAACCGTTCGACCATTTCAAGCCCTACTAGGGCTCTGCCACCTCCCATGACCAGCCCCCGGTTCCACCCTCTGCGCGTGCGCCGCACGGCGCCGGACACCCACCAGGCCGTCGTCGTCACGCTGGCCGTTCCACCCGAGTGCCGCGAGCATTTCCGCTTCGCGCCCGGCCAGTTCCTGACGCTGCGCGCCCAGGTCGGCGGCCGGGAGCTGCGCCGCAGTTATTCGATCTGCAGCAGCACGCAGCGGCTTGCCGAGCGCGACGAGATCGACATCGGCATCAAGGCGGTCGATGGCGGCCTGTTCTCCAACTGGGCCCAGCGCGAACTTCGGCCGGGCGACGTACTCGAGGTCATGCCGCCCGACGGCCGGTTCACGCCGCGCGCGGCGCCGCAGGCCGGAGCCGGCGTGGCGCCCCGCGCGCCGCACCGGGTCGGCTTTGCGGCCGGCTCCGGCATCACGCCGATCCTGTCGATCATCGAGAGCACGCTGGCCGCCGATGCAAGCGCGCGCTTCACGCTGGTCTACGGCAACCAGCAGGCCAGCAGCGTGATGTTCCACGAGCGCCTGCAGGACCTGAAGGACCGTTACCCGACCCGCCTGTCGCTGCTGCACCTGCTGTCGCGCCAGGCCCACGAGATCGCGCTGTTCAACGGCCGCATCGACCGCGAGAAGGTGCAGGCGCTGCTGGCGGGGCCGCTGCCCGCAGCCGGCATCGACGAAGTGTTCATCTGCGGCCCCGAGTGCATGATCGACGCCACCGAGGCGGCCCTGCGCGAGGCCGGCCTGCCGCCGGACCGCATCCACACCGAGCGCTTCGTGTCGCCCGACGCGCCGACGTCGCCCCCCCCAGCGGCGCCGAAAGCCAAATCCTCGACGGCGCGTGATGCGGCCCAGAGCGAAGTGGCGCTCGAAATCGTGCTCGACGGCAAGACCCATGCGCTGGGTATGGGCGCGCAGGACCGCGTGCTCGACGCCGCGCTCGCGGCCGGGCTCGACCTGCCCTACAGCTGCAAGGGCGGCGTCTGCTGCACCTGCCGCGCGCGGGTGCTGGAAGGCGAGGTGCGGATGGAGCGCAACTTCACGCTGGAACCCTGGGAGGTCGAGAAGGGGTTCGTGCTGACCTGCCAGGCACACCCGCTGACACCGCGCGTGCGCGTCAGCTTCGACGAGCGCTGAGACGGCTGCTGCCTGGCCCCGGCGCTCAGAGCCCGAGGCGGTGGCAGAGCTCGAGCGTGGCAGCGCTCTGGTTCATCGTGTAGAAGTGCAGGCCGGGCGCACCGCCGGCACGCAGCTTCTCGCACAGGGCGGTGACCACGTCGAGCCCGAACGCCTTGATCGACGCCGTGTCGTCGCCGTAGGACTGCAGCCGCAGGCGGATCCAGCGCGGGATCTCGGCGCCGCAGGCGTCGGAGAAGCGCATCAGCTGGCTCGAGCTGGCGATCGGCATGATGCCGGGCACCACCGGCACGTCCAGGCCCAGCCGGCGGCTGTCGTCCAGAAAGCGGAAGTAGGCGTCGCTGTTGTAGAAGTACTGGGTGATGGCCGCGTCCGCCCCGGCGCGCACCTTGGCCGCGTAAGCCTGCAGATCGGCCTCCGGAGACCGGGCCTGCGGGTGCACCTCGGGATAGGCCGCGACCTCGATGTGGAAATCGTCGCCGGTCTCCGACCGGATGAACGCCACCAGATCACTCGCGTAGTGGAACTCGCCGCCGGCGCCATACCCGCTGGGCAGGTCCCCGCGCAATGCCACCAGGCGGGCAACGCCCATGGCCTTCAATTCGGCCAGTTGCGTGCGCAAGGTAGTCTTGGTGGCACCGATGCACGAGAAGTGCGAAGCGGCGGCCACGCCTTCGGCCAGGATCTCGCCCACGGTGCCGAAGGTGCCCTGCTGCGTCGAGCCGCCGGCGCCGTAGGTCACCGAGCAGAACTCGGGCTTGCGCGCGTACAGGGCCTGGCGCACGGCGCGCAGCTTGACCTGGCCTTCCGGCGTCTTGGGCGGAAAGAATTCGAAACTGACAGGAAGCTGGTTGGATGGACTCATGTGGCCTTCCCCGATGAAGCGGCATGCGGAGGCGCTGCGTCGGCCGCCCGGGCATGCACGAAGAATTCGCGGTTGCCATCGCCGCCGCTGATCGGGCTGTCGAACCAGCCCAGCACCGCCAGGTGCAACGCTGCGCAGCAGGTGCGCAGCCGCTGCTCCACGAAGTCGTAGAGCGCGGCGTCACGCACGATGCCACCCTTGCCGACCTGCCCAGGCTGCAGCTCGAACTGGGGTTTCACCAGCATCAGCAGTTCACCGTCGGCCTTCAGCAGCGGCACCAGCGCCGGCAGCACCAGCGTCAGTGAAATGAACGACAGGTCGCCGACGATCAGCGCAAACGCGGGCTCGGGCAGATCGTCGTCGGTCAGGTCGCCCGCCGTCATCGCGCGGGCATTGAGCCCCTCGATGCAGAAGACGCGGGCATCGTCACGCAAGTGCGGGTGCAGCTGGCCATGGCCGACGTCGACACCGACGACCCGCGCGGCGCCGTGCTCCAGCAGGCAGTCGGTGAAGCCGCCGGTCGACTGGCCGACGTCGAGGCAGATCTTGCCCGCCGCCTCGACGCCGCTCGTGCCCAGCGCGCCTTCGAGTTTCAGGCCGCCGCGCGAGACGTAGCGGGCTTCGGCCAGGTCGAGCAATTGCAGTTCGGCGCCATCGGGCAACACCTCGCCGTTCTTGGCCACGGCCTTCCACGCCGCGGTGCCGACGCGCCACGACACGCCGGACGCGATCAGGCGCTGGGCCTGCGCGCGGGAGGACGCGAGGCCTTGTTCAACAAGCAGCTGGTCGACGCGCATGGAGCTGGCGATCGCCCGGTCGCGAAGTCCCGTGTGAACGGAGCCTCGCGGCGGAGCGTGCGATCAATAACGGTAGGTGTCGGGCTTGTACGGGCCGTTCTTCGGCACGCCGATGTAGTCGGCCTGTGCGTCCGTCAGCACGCTGAGCTGCGCGTTCAGCTTGGACAGCTGCAGGCGCGCGACCTTCTCGTCCAGGTGCTTCGGCAGCACATAGACCTTGCCGACCTTGTATTCCTTGGGCTTGGTGAACAGCTCGATCTGGGCGATGGTCTGGTTCGCGAAGCTGGACGACATCACGTAGCTCGGGTGGCCGGTACCGCAGCCCAGGTTCACCAGACGCCCCTTGGCCAGCAGGATGATGCGCTTGGCCGGCTTCTTGCCCTTGGCCGGGAAGATCACGTGGTCGACCTGCGGCTTGATCTCTTCCCACTGGTACTTCTCGAGCGACGCGACGTCGATCTCGTTGTCGAAGTGGCCGATGTTGCAGACGATGGCCTGGTCCTTCATCGCGACCATGTGCTCGTGACGGATCACGTCCTTGTTGCCGGTCGTGGTGACGAAGATGTCGGCCTTGTCGGCTGCATACTCCATCGTCACGACGCGGTAGCCTTCCATGCAGGCCTGCAGCGCGTTGATCGGGTCGATCTCGGTGACCCAGACCTGGGCCGACAGCGCGCGCAGCGCCTGGGCCGAGCCCTTGCCCACGTCGCCGTAGCCAGCCACCACCGCCACCTTGCCGGCGATCATCACGTCGGTCGCACGCTTGATGCCATCGACCAGCGATTCGCGGCAGCCGTACAGGTTGTCGAACTTGCTCTTGGTCACCGAGTCGTTGACGTTGATCGCGCGCATGTGCAGCGTTCCCTTGGCCGACATCTCGTTCAGGCGGTGCACGCCGGTTGTCGTTTCCTCGGTCACGCCGATGATGTTCTTCAGGCGGCGGCTGTACCAGGTCGGGTCGACCTTGAGCTTGGCCTTGATGGCGGCGTGCAGGATCTTCTCTTCCTCGGTGCCGGGCTTGCCCAGCGCCTTGATGTCCTTCTCGGCGCGCGCGCCCAGGTGCATCAGCAGCGTGGCGTCGCCGCCATCGTCGAGGATCATGTTCGGGCCTTCGGTCTTCGAGCCCTTGGGGCCGAATTCGAAGATGCGGTGGGTGTAGTCCCAGTAGTCTTCCAGCGTCTCGCCCTTGATCGCGAACACCGGCGTGCCCGATGCGGCGATGGCCGCGGCGGCATGGTCCTGCGTCGAGAAGATGTTGCACGAAGCCCAGCGCACGTCGGCGCCGAGTGCCTGCAGCGTCTCGATCAGCACCGCGGTCTGGATCGTCATGTGCAGGCTGCCGGTGACGCGCGCGCCCTTCAGCGGACGGGTCTTGGCAAACTCTTCGCGGATGGCCATCAGGCCGGGCATCTCGGTCTCGGCGATCGCAATTTCCTTGCGGCCCCAGGCGGCCAGGCCGAGATCGGCGATGGCGCAGTCGGTGTTCAACAATTGGTTCGGGCGTGCGGCAGCGTTCATGGTTGCTCCTGAAAGCTCAGTTGTGAGAAGCCACTGCTCTGGGGAAACTCGACCACACAGAACCGTGGGCGAGCGTGGTTGCGAAGAAATCCGAGCCTCGCGCCGTGCGGCGCTGCAACGCTCCTCGGATGCGGGATTCTAGCGTGGGTGGCGTCTGGTGCCCAGCCCCGGGATTGGAAAGGTGCGCACCTCGTCCGGCCTGCGCAGCGGGGCAAAGATGAGCGACCGACCGCATTGGCTTGCTGCCTACAATGTCGGCTCGCCGCTCCCCACCCACGGCCCGCCTCCGGGCCGCCGGCGCATCTTCACAAAGTATGCCTTTCGCGGGCCTTCGCACAGGAATCGACTTGCATCCGTCCGCCATCGCCGCGTCACCGCACCGTGATGACGCACTGCCGCCGCTCGTGGTGGATCTGGACGGCACGCTGATTCGCACCGACATGCTGCACGAATCCGCGTTGCAGCTGTTTCGCACCGCGCCATTGCACACGTTGCAGATCCCGGTGTGGCTGACGCGAGGCAAGGCTGTGCTGAAACACGCGCTGGCCCAACAGACGCAATTCGACGTGGCGGCGCTCCCCTACAACCAGCCGTTGCAGGAGTGGCTCGGCGAACAGCATCGGAACGGCCGCCGACTGGTGCTGTGCACCGCATCTGATCAGCGCATCGCCCATGCGATCGCCGCCCATTGCGGTTTCTCGGCATCACCTCGGGCTACAGCGCCGTCGTCGTGCTGGCGCTGTACCTCAACAGCGATGCCGTCGTGCGGCTCTACCGCACCCCCGAACTGGTATGGGCGGCCGTGCCGGTGATGCTGTTCTGGATCAGCTGGATCTGGCTGCGCGCGTTCCGCGACGAGATGCACGACGACCCGCTGGTGTTCGCGTTCCGCGACAAGGCGAGCCTGGCCTCCCCATGGTGAAGGTCGGTTCATGGGGGCGCCTGGGCGCCTGCGACCATGATCTGCGCCCCCTGACGGACCACAGGGTCCCCACGCTTCCCCGCAGCCCTGGCAGCCTCGGCCTGGCCTACGGCATGGGCCGCAGCTACGGCGACGTGTGCCTGAACCCCGGCGGCACGTTATGGCCCACCAGCGCACTCGATCGCCTGGTCGCGTTCGACGACGGCACCGGCCAGCTAACCTGCGAGGCCGGCGTGCTGCTGCGCGACATCCAGCGCCTGCTCGTGCCGCGCGGCTGGATGCTGCCGGTCACCCCCGGCACCCAGCTGGTTACCGTGGGCGGCGCGATCGCCAACGACGTGCACGGCAAGAACCACCATGTATTCGGCAGTTTCGGCGACCACGTGCTCGACCTGCGCCTGCTGCGCACCGATGGCGAAACCCTGCACTGTGGCCCGGCGCTACGGCCGGACTGGTTTGCCGCCACGGTCGGTGGCCTCGGCCTGACCGGCGTCGTGACCCATGCCACGTTGCGTCTGCGGCGGGTGGAGGGGCCATGGCTCGATGCGCAAAACATTGCCTACGTCGGGCTCGACGCGTTCTTCGCGCTGTGCGACACCTCCGAGGCCGGCTGGGAACACACGGCCTCGTGGATCGACTGCATGTCCGGCTCCCACGTGCGCGGCATCTTCATGCGAGCCAACATGGCCAGCGACAGCCATGGCCAACTGCCCTCGCCGCGCCAACGCAGATTGCCGTTCACCCCACCGATCTCGCTGGTGAACGCGCTGAGCCTGCGGCCATTCAACGCGCTCTACTACCACCTGAACCGCCGACGCACCGCCTTGCAGCGTGTGCACTACGAGCCGTTCTTCTACCCTCTGGACAATCTGCTGGAATGGAACCGCATGTACGGCCCCAAGGGCTTCTACCAGTACCAGTGCGTGGTGCCGCGGCAGTCGGGGCAGGATGCCATGCAGACAATGCTGCAGGCCATCGCCGCCAGCGGTGAAGGCTCGTTTCTCGGCGTGCTGAAGACCTTTGGCGACCGCGCCGCACCCGGCATGCTGAGCTTCCCGCAGCCAGGCGTCACACTGGCACTCGATTTCCCGAACCACGGCGACTCGACGGCCCGGCTGTTCGAACGCCTCGACGCCATCGTGCAGCAGGCGGGCGGGCGCATCTACGCCGCCAAGGACGCGCGCATGCCGCGCACGCTGTTCGAGTCGGGTTATCCGCGGTTGCAGGAGTTTCTGCGTTACCGCGACCCGGGCATCCGCTCGGCTTTTTCACAACGGACCATGGGGAACTGAGCAGTGGCAAGCGACTACAAGAACATCGTGGTGGTGGGCGCCACGTCCGCCATCGCCGAACATTGCGCCCGTCTCTGGCTGCAGCAGCGGCCTTGCCGACTGTGGCTGCTGGGGCGTGACGGCGTGCGCGCCGAACAGGTCGCCGCGGATCTGCGCGTGCGCAGCCCGGCCTCCGAAATCCATGTGCTGACGGGCGACTTCAGCGATGCGACATCGATCGGCCGGCTGGTCGATGCCGCCGCAGCCCATGGCCCGGCCGACACCGTGCTGATCGCCCACGGCTCGCTGCCCGACCAGCCGGCCTGCCAGGACGATCTGGCATCGGCACACGCGGCGATGCACCTCAATGCCATTTCGCCCGCGCTGTTCGCCGAAGCCTTCGCAGGCCGCATGGAGCGCGCCGGCCGGGGCACGCTGGGCATCATCGGTTCGGTCGCCGGCGACCGCGGGCGCAAATCGAACTACGTCTACGGCGCCGCCAAAGGCCTGGTCACGCGCTACGCGCAAGGCCTGCAGCACCGGCTGGCCCGGAACCCGGTCAAGGTGGTGATGATCAAGCCCGGGCCGACCGACACACCAATGACCGCCCACCTGAAAGCCCAGGGCGCGCAGATGGCCGACGTGGCCTCGGTGGCGCAGGCCATCGTGCGGGGCATGGACCAGGGCCGGCCGGTCGTCTATGCGCCAGCGAAATGGGCACTGATCATGATGGTCATCCGCCACCTGCCGCGCTTCGTGTTCAACAAGATGGATATCTGAGCATCGACGCGGCTCCCTGAACCCGCGCTCAAGCGGGTAGGCGCCCTCCAGGCGGCACAATATGCCCTGGCCGAACGCAGGTGTCGGCCGTCTTTCCTGTTTCTCGGAGCCGCTACCGTGTCGTCCTCGCCCTTTGCCGCCGAAACCCAGCGCCGCCGCACCTTTGCCATCATCTCCCACCCGGATGCCGGCAAGACCACGCTGACCGAGAAGCTGCTGCTGTTCTCGGGCGCGATCCAGATCGCCGGCTCGGTGAAGGCGCGCAAGGCTTCGCGCCATGCGACGTCGGACTGGATGGAAATCGAGAAGCAGCGCGGCATCTCGGTCGCCAGCTCGGTGATGCAGATGCTGTACCGCGACCACGTGATCAACCTGCTCGACACGCCCGGCCACAAGGACTTCTCCGAAGACACCTACCGCGTGCTGACCGCCGTCGACTCGGCCTTGATGGTGATCGATGCGGCCAACGGTGTGGAAGCGCAGACGCGCCGCCTGATCGAGGTCTGCCGCCAGCGCGACACCCCGATCATCACCTTCGTCAACAAGATGGACCGCGAAGTGCGCGAGCCGCTCGACATCCTCGACGAGATCGAACGCGAGCTGGGCATGCCCTGCGTGCCGATGACCTGGCCCGTGGGCCAGGGCAAGACCTTCGGCGGCATCATGAACCTGCGCACGCAGACGATGACCGTGTTCGACTCGGGCAAGGAGCGCCTGCCGCAGGAGTTCGAGACCATCGCGCTCGACAACCGCGACGAACTGCTCAGGCGCTTCGGCCACGAGTTCGAGACCGCCGAACAGAGCATGGAGCTGGCCACCGGCGCCTCGCCCGCATGGGACCATGCCGCCTTCCTCGCCGGCAAGCAGACGCCCGTGTTCTTCGGCTCGGGCGTCAACAACTTCGGCGTGATGGAGGTGCTGGACGCGCTGGTCGACCTGGCGCCGTCACCGCAGCCACGCACCAGCACCACGCTGGTCAACCGCCAGCCGGTCACCAAGGAGATCAAGCCCGAAGACGGCGCCTTCGCCGGCGTGGTGTTCAAGGTGCAGGCCAACATGGACCCGTCGCACCGCGACCGCATCGCCTTCGTGCGCATGGCCTCGGGCAAGTACACGCCCGGCATGAAGCTCAAGGTGCAGCGCACCGCGAAGGAACTGCGTCCGACCTCGGTCGTGACCTTCATGAGCCAGCGGCGCGAGGCGGTGGAAGAGGCCTACGCGGGCGACATCATCGGCTTCACCACGCACGGCGGCGTGCAGCTGGGAGACACCATCACCGACGGCGCCAGCCTACAGTTCACCGGCCTGCCGTTCTTCGCACCCGAACTCTTCATGACCGTGATCCTGAAGAACCCGCTGCGCACCAAGCAGCTGCAGCAGGGCCTGGCGCAACTGGGCGAAGAAGGCGCGATCCAGGTGTTCCGCCCCGAGATCGGCGGCCCGATGCTGCTGGGCGCCGTCGGGCAGCTGCAGTTCGAGGTGGTGCAGCACCGGCTCAAGGCCGAGTACGACGCCGACATCCGGCTTGAGGGCTGCCAGTACACCGGCGCGCGCTGGATCACAGCCGACACCCCGGCCGAGCTGCGCGGCTTCACCGACGCCTACCCGGCCCGCATGGCGCTGGACGCGGCCAATGCACTGGCCTACCTGTGCACGTCGCCCTACGACGTGCGGCTGGCACAGGAGCGGTTTCCGAAGATCCATTTCCATCCGCTGCGGGAGCATGCGGGGTTGGCGCTGCAGAGTGCGGGCTAGTCCAGCTCTCCAGATGCCACAACCCACCAATGCACGACCAACAACCCAACTGCCTTAACAGCATACGCCTGATGGCTGCGCTATCGGTGTTGATATCGCATTCATGGCCGCTTACTGGCTTGGCCCTCGATCCGCTGTCACGGTGGACAGGCCTCACGTCCCTGGGGGCTGTGGCAGTCTATGTTTTCTTTGCGATCAGCGGCTATTTGGTCACCCAAAGCGCCGAAAGCAGGCGATCGACATTCGAGTTTGTGGGCGCTCGCTTTCTTCGTATCGCCCCAGGTCTGGTAGTGTGCTTGCTGCTCACAGTCGTCGCCTCGAGCCTCTTCTCGACCTTGCCATGGATCGACTATTTCTCGGCGCCCGAGACCAGAAAGTACATTACCCACAACATAACGTTGCACCCCCAATACATACTGCCAGGCGTGTTCACGGCAAATCCCACCGCGCTGAGCGTGAACGGATCCTTGTGGACCCTTGCACTGGAGGCAAGGCTTTACGCCGGGCTCGCGATTCTGATGGTGTCCAGCATCTTCACCAGCCGAGCGGCATTCAATGCCCTGGCCATCGTCTTCATTTTTCTCTGTCTGAAGAAGCCGGCTGACCCCACCTTCATGCCGCCCGAATGGACCGCCAACTACCTGTTTTGCAGTTGGTGTTTCCTGACCGGCTCGGTGCTCTACATGAACCGCGACAAGATTCCGCTAAGGTTGTGGGTCGTGATCCTGCTCTGGATGGCCACGGTTTCCTCGAAGAACAGCACCAGACATTTGTACTTACTTTGTTCGACCATCAGCTACACGAGCTTGTGGCTGGGCTTGCAATTCAAGAACGATATCGTCGCGTTCGTGCGAAGAAACGACATCTCGTACGGCACGTACCTGTATGCCTATCCGGTGCAGCAGATGTTCGCGACAAATCCGGCGTTTCATGGCAAACCCTTCCTACTGATGGCAGCTTCGGCTCCGCTGGCGCTGGCGCTGGGCTACCTCTCTTGGTTGGCAATCGAAAAGCCGGCCATCGAGTTGAAGAAGCGCGTGTTCAGGGATGCCAGAATGCCAGCCCAGGTAGGTAAACCTGCTCACTAGCCCTTCATGACACATCTTCCGATCTTCCTGTCCGTCGTTCTGGTCATTCGGAACCAGGCAGCCGCTACCGCAGGCATGGTGGCCCAGGCGGCTTCGGTCATTGCCCCCTTGGTCAGCGACTACGAGATCGTGGTTGTCGACAACGGTTCGACCGACACAACAGTCCTCACTCTCAAGAACCTGACGGCCGAGGATGGCCTGCCCAACTTGCAGGTCTACGCCCTCACCAAGGAGGTCGATTCCGCCACCGCCTCCTGGGTCGGTCTCGAGAATGCCTTGGGCGATTTCGTCGCCGTACTCGATCCTCTACGTGACGACGTGGCGTTTCTGAAGGACATGCTCAATGAAGCGGTGCGCGGGGTCGACGTGGTGTTCGCGCGCAACCGCCTCGAACAGCAGCAGCATGTGTTCTACCAAGCGGCGTACTCGGTCTTCAATAAGCTCTACCAATGGAGCAATGGTGTGCACCTGGCGCACGACGCACCGCAATTCCGCGTGTTGAGCAAACGGGTGATCAACTTCATTCTGCAACATCCACAGCCCTCGGTCACCTACCGCCACCTGCCCGCCACGGGTGGGTTTGCACGCGTGAATCTGGACTACCGGGCCGCCCCCAGGACGCCGGGCTCCAAGTCGCTGATGGAGGGCATCGACCGCGGCATGCGGCTGCTGGTGTCCACGACACAGACGCCTATGCGCCTGGTCACGCTGTTGTCCTTGTTCGGTGCGGTCGCCAATCTGATCTATTCAGTCTATGTGGTGGTGATAGGCCTGTTCAAGACCGACGTCGCCCCTGGCTGGGTCAGCCTTTCGCTGCAGCAATCGGGGATGTTCTTCCTGATTTCGCTCGTGCTGTTGGTACTGGGCGAGTACATCCTCAACATGGTGAACCTCGCGAACGAAGGCCCGGCCTATTACGTGGGCCAGGAATTCACAAGTGCGCGCATGGACCGCAGGAACAAACTGAACATCGAAGACACGACATTGTCGAAGCCGGCAATCAATGTCGCCTCCAAGACCGATCCAACGTGACGATGGCCCCGATTGACGAACCATTCGATGCGCTGGTCATCGGTGGCGGCTTCTACGGGTGTGCCATTGCCATCTACCTGGCAAGAGAGCGCGGCTTCAAGCGCATCCTGCTGCTGGAGCGCGGGGAGAAGCTGCTAGGCCGCGCCTCGTACCACAACCAGGCGCGCGTGCACAACGGCTACCACTATCCGCGCAGTTTCACCACGGCCTATCGGAGCCGGGTCAACTTTCCCCGCTTCGTGCGCGATTGGCCACAGGCGATCCAGCAGGACTTCACCCATCTGTATGCGATTGCGCGACGCAACTCGAAAGTGACGGCGCGCCAGTTCGAACGGTTCTGCAGGGAGATCGGCGCCTCCCTCGCGCCTGTCGAACGGCCCCTGCGACAGCTCTTCGAACCACGCCTGATCGAGGATGTGTTTGCCGTCCAGGAATATGCATTCAATAGCCTGCAACTCGCACAGTGGGCCCAGGAAGAACTTGCGCAATGCGGCGTGCGGGTGGCGTTCGGCACGCGCGCGACCGGTGTGCACCGAGACGGAGACCTGCTGCGTTTGACGATGCTGTCGGCAGGCACCGCGCACGCGGCCAGCTGCCATTACGCCTTCAACTGCACCTACAGCGGACTGAACCAGTTCGTGGATGCCGAAGCGGAAAGCCGCACCAACCTCAAGCATGAAATCACCGAGATGGCGCTGATCCGACCGCCGTCCTCGCTTCAGGGACTGGGTGTGACCGTAATGGACGGCCCGTTTTTTTCGATGATGCCGTTTCCGTCACGTGGGTTGTGCACGCTCTCCCATGTGCGTTATACGCCGCACCTGCACTGGCGCGACCAGCAAGGCATCGACCCCTACGAGAAACTGCAGGCCTACGAGAAGTGGAGCAGAGCCGACCGCATGGTCAGGGACGCTGGCCGCTATCTACCGTCACTCCTGGGCGCCCAGCATGTGGATTCGCTCTTCGAGGTCAAGACCGTTCTGGTCAAGAGTGAAGGCGACGACGGCCGACCGATCCTGTTCGAAAAGAACGGCGAACTGCCTGGGCTTTATTCGGTGCTTGGCGGGAAAATCGACAACATCTACGACGTGTGGGAAAAACTGAATGCGGAATATTTTCATGTCGCCTAACGCCCGTCATCGATGGGGCATGGCCCTGATCCTGATCGTGCTGGGTCTCAATCTCGTCCGAAGTTTGCAGCTCTACGACGGCTACCTCGGCGACCCCTTCCACCACGGCGAGTTCTTCGCAGCGTTCGAGACCTTGCTGCGCCGCGAACCCGGCTTCTACCCGATCACCATCCATGGGGTGCTGGACTACCTTCCCGCATTGATTTCGTACCGGTTCTTCGGCGAAGACCACTACTTCTTCTTCGCTTCGCTGCTGCACCAGTCCGCCGACATCCTGGCGGCACTGGTGTTTTTTCTTCTGGTCTTTTCGTTCTTGAAGGACAACCCGAAAAACAAGGTTCCGCTGCTGGCCACCGCCCTGGTCGCGCCGTACCTGGTGGTGCACAAGGATCTGCTGCTCGTGATCGGGATCTTCTTGTACTTCTCGATCCAGAAGACCCCCAACATCGCCGTCCGCAGGTTCGAGGAGATTCTTTTCGGCGCCGTCATCGCGTTCGGCATGTTCTGGTCATTCGACCGGGGGATTGCAGGCGTCGCATCGCTGGGGCTCGGCTGCCTGATTCAAGCCGTTCGTTCAAAACGTTACGTGTTATCGCTGGCGGCGTTCTGCGTGTCCGTGCTGCTGCTCGGTCTCATCGGCCCTGAATTCTCGCTCGCCAACTACTGGAAGAACGTCGTCTTCCTGCTCGACACATCGTCGCAGTGGAGCTACGGCCTCTACGTGCACGCGGTGCGGCTGACGATCTTGCTGGCGGCGGCGAACGTGCTGGTCATCTGCATCTTCCTGTTCAACGTGGAAAAGAAATCTCTGTCGGCGCAGGGTTGGGCCAACTATCTCGCCTTGCTGGTGCTGTCCGTCTGCCTGTTCAAGATGGGCACGAATCGCGCCGATGCGCCGCATGTGCTCTCCGCAGCATGGGGGCCTCTACTGTTCTGCCTCTACTGGCGCATCCAGAATCCGACGGCCAAACTGCATGTCGCACTGAAGATCGGCTTCACCGTCTTCCTGGTGCTGATGCTGATCGCCAGCCGGCGGTACCGCGACATGGGCTTCATGCTGATGGCCGTGGCGCTGTACTTCAGTACCTTCGCAGCCGATTTCTCCGGCCGTTTCTTCCGCTACGTGGGTTATGCCACCACCGCGCTACTGCTGGTTCCGCTGTACACCCTGCTCAACAACGCCTATCTTTCCAGGTCGAACGGTGCCTACAAATGGGTCAAGTTCATCGGTGCCGAACCCAGCAACACCACGGTGACCTTCGGCGATGTGCAGTGGGCGGCCACAGAGCTCGTCAAGAGCGGAACGCAGTGCCTGTTCGATTTCTCGAACAGCGGCGTCATCAACGGCTTGGCCCGGCTGCCCAACTGCACGCAGGTGACCTACCCGGTCTATGCGAACCGAAAATACGAACCGCAGATGATCGAAGACCTGAAGAAGACGCGACCCAAGGCGATCGTCTACTCGTCGACTGCCTGGCATTTCGCCATCGACGGCAAGACCATGCCGACACGCTTTCCTGACCTGGCCCAATACCTGCAAAGCGAATACACCAACGAACAGTGCTCGCCCCAATACTGCATTCGGTACATTCGCAACTAACCACCGGCTTCCCACCATGCCACCTTCCACACGATCCCTGATCGGCGCCTCGGGCTACGTCGGCACCACGCTCCAGCGCCAGGCGCACTTCGATTTTCTGTACCGCTCCACCAATGTTGCCGACATCGGCCAGCAGGCTTGCGATCTGGTGGTCTGCGCGGCTGCCCCTGCGCAGAAATGGATCGCGAACCGTGAGCCGCTGGCAGATCGGCAGAACATCGACAAGCTGATCGGCCATCTGGCCACCGTATCGTGCAAGACCTTCGTGCTCATCAGCACCGTCGATGTCTTCGGCAAACCTTTGGGCGTCGACGAATCGACGCCTGTCGATGAGGACGGCCTGCACGCCTACGGCCTGCACCGCCGACTGCTCGAGAAATTTGTCGCCCAGCACTTTTCGCGGCATCTGATCGTCCGGCTGCCGGGCCTTGTCGGCCCTGGCCTGCGCAAGAACGTCATCTACGACTTTCTGCACGACAACAATCTGCATGCGATCGACAGCCGCGGCGTGTTCCAGTTCTACCCGATGGTCAATCTCTGGTACGACATCCAGACGGCGCTTGCCGCGGGAATCGATCTGGTGCATCTCACGGCAGAGCCGGTCTCGGTCGCCGACGTATCGGCCCAGGGTTTCGGCAAAGTCTTCACCCAGGCCCTTGCCCAACCGGCCGCGGTCTACGATTTTCGTACGCGACATGCGGCACAGTTCGGTGGCACGGGAGCCTACCAGTACAGTGCCCGCGAGAGCCTCCAGGCGGTGCGCGCGTACGCGCAGTCGGAGTTGCGCGCATGAGGCTCGCGGTGTCGAACATCGCCTGGGATGTGGCAGAGGACCCGGCCATCGCCGATCTGCTACAAGCCCATCACATTGATGCCATCGACATTGCGCCGGGCAAGTATTTCCCGCAGCCGGCGCTGGCCACCGACACCGACATGCACCGGGTCAGGCAGTGGTGGGCAGACCGGGGCATCGAGATCACCGGCATGCAGGCGCTGCTGTTCGGAACCACGGGTCTGAACGTGTTTGGCCCAGCCGACAGCCAGGATGCAATGCTTCAGCATCTCGCGGCGGTCTGCAGGATCGGAGCAGGCGTCGGAGCTCCCCGGCTGGTCTTCGGTTCGCCAAAGAACCGCGATCGCAGCGGATGGACCGATGCCGAGACGTCCGACAAGGCCATGGCCTTCTTCAGCCGTCTTGGTGACATCGCCGCTTCGCATGGCGTCCTGGTCTGCCTCGAACCCAACCCACCACGCTACGGCGCGAACTTCATGACCGACAGCAGCAGCACGCTGCAAGTCGTCCGCTCGGTCAACCATCCGGCGATTCGCATGCAGTTCGACACTGGGGCGCTGGCCATCAATGGCGAGAGCCCGGGCCCGACGCTCGAGGCCTGCGCCGGGTGGATCGGCCACGTGCATGCGAGCGAGCCCGATCTGCTGCCGCTCGGCGATGGCGGGACCGACCATGCCAGCATGTCCAAGGCGCTGCGCACATCACTGCCCGGCACCCTGGTCTCCATCGAGATGGTAGCCACGCAGACGGAGGCGCACACGCGTTCGATCGCGCGCGCCTTGCAGGTCGCAATCCGGCACTACCGCGGTGGCCCTCCATCGGAATCCGGCGGCACCGACAGCAAAGGCACGCCATGAGCCCGCACATCGATCCCGCGACACGCGCGACCTGGCAGGTGCCGGCATTCCAGACCGCCCTGTGGCTGCAGCGACAGCATCGCTACTGCGTGGTGATTCCGGTCATCAACGAAGGCAAACGCATCGGCAATCTGCTGGACCGCATGGCCGCCATCGGTATCTCCGGCCTGGCCGACATCATCATCGTGGACGGCGGCAGCACCGACGGATCCATGGCGCTCGAGCGGCTTGAGGCCTGCGGGGTGCGTGGGCTGCTCGTCAAGACCGATCCTGGCAAGTTGAGCGCCCAACTGCGCTGCGGTTATGCGTTTGCACTGGACCAGGGTTACGAAGGCATCGTCACGATCGACGGGAACGACAAGGACGAACCCGAGCCGATCGCCAGCTTCCTCACAGCGCTGCAGGACGGCGTCGACTTCGTTCAGGCATCTCGTTTCATCTCGGGGGGAGTGGCAGAGAACACGCCGAAATCGCGTGACTTCGCGATCCGCTGGATCCATGCGCCCATGCTGCGCGCCGCATCCGGCTTTCCATGGACCGACACCACGCAGGGTTTCCGGGCCTACAGCCGCAAGATGCTGCTCGATCCCCGCATCGCCGTTTTCCGCGCCGTGTTCGTGTCCTATGAACTGCTGGCCTACCTGTCCTACCGCGCTCCCCGGCTGGGCTTTCGCTGCATCGAGTTGCCCACCGTGCGCCGCTACCCCAAGGACGAAGTCCCGACCAAGATCAGCAGCGTCAAGGGAAATCTTTCGGTCTTGCGCATCCTGCTGCGTGCCTGTTTCGGACAGTACAACCCGGGCTGACCAGGGCCGTCACGGATGCCGAGCATGAAGATTTCTTCGCAGTTCCTGCGCTTCTGCGTGGCAGGCGTTCTAGGCCTGGTGGTCGACGTGAGTGTGCTCTACATCCTGTCGCCGGCGCTCGGTTGGTATGGCGCACGTGTCGTGTCTTTCACCACCGCCGCATCGACCACCTGGTGGCTGAACCGAACATTCACCTTCGGGCCTGGAGCCAACGCCGTCCACGCACTGCCCATCTGGCAGCAGTACGCGCGCTACATGGTGTCGATGCTCGGGGGCGCCGTACTCAATTACAGCGCCTATGCAGCCACGCTGCACTGGGTGCATCTTCCCGGCGCCGCAGCCTTGGGCGTGGCGTTGGGCAGTTGTGCCGGGCTCACGGCCAACTACCTGTCGGCACGCCATCTGGTGTTCAAGAGCCAACAGCCGACAGACACCCCGGATAGATAACGCGCTCCTCGCAGCCTCTCGGCCATTCTCTATCGAGGCTGTCTTCACTTTTGTGCGCCAGTCCCATGCTGACGCACCGTCATCGCGCACGCCACCGTCTATTGCCTCCATTTGTGCGGGCACGCTTCTTGATATCGATCTTTCATGGAAAAATCGATTTTCAGGAATCCCCACATGCACACTCTTGCCCGCTCCCTCACCGCCCTGGCCGCCGCACTGGTCCCCTTCATCGCCTCGGCCCAGCCTTACCCCGCCAAACCCATCCGCTGGGTCATCCCGTTCTCTGTCGGCGGGCCGGCGGATGTGATTGCGCGGATCCTGCAGCCCAAGCTGCAGGAGAGTCTGGGCCAGCCGCTGATCATCGACAACCGGGTCGGGGCCAACAGCAACATCGGGCACGACGCGGTGGCCAAGGCGGCGCCGGACGGCTACACCATCCTCTACGTGGTGCCCAACGTCGTCACCAACCCGTCGCTCTACCGCATCGCGGTCGACCCGATCAAGGAACTGGCGCCGGTGATCCAGATGACCTCGCAGTCCTATGTGCTGCTGGCCAACCCCAACTTTGCGCCGAAGACGGTGCCCGAGATCATCGCGGCGGCGCGCACGGGCAACGTCAGCTGTGCCTCCGGCGGCGGGCTGCCGGGCTTCGGCTGCGAATGGCTGCGCTCATTGACCAAGGCCGACTTCACGCACATCCCCTACAAGGGCAATGCGCCGGCGCTGAACGACCTGATGGGCGGGCAGGTCAACATCATGATCGACCTGTTCAACACCGCGCTGCCCCAGGTCAAGGCCGGCAAGGTGCGCGGCATCGCGCTGACCGGGCCGAAACGCGGCGTGCCGCTGCCCGAGCTGCCGGTGATCGCCGAGACGCTGCCCAGCTTCGTGCTGCTGGGCTGGCACGGCATCATGGCGCCGCCCGGCACGCCGGCCCCCATCGTCGAGCGGTTGAACCAGGCGTTCCGCTTCGCGCTGGCCGACCCCGACGTGCACAAGCGCATCAGCGACACCTTCATCGAGGTCACGCCCACCAGTGCCGCCGAGTTCGGCAAGGTGCTGCAGGACGACTACGCCAAGTACGCCCGCATCACGCGCGATGCCGGCATCAAACCCGAGTGACACCATCGCCGTGATGCCCGCCCCCACCACCGCCGACCGGCTGCTGCGCGGCGGCCGCGTGCTGACGCTCGACGGCGCCAGCCGCCGCGCCGAGGCCATCGCGCTGCGCGGCGAACACATCCTGGCCGTCGGCAGCGATGCCGAACTCGCGGCGCTGGCCGGCCCGGCGACCGACATCGTCGACCTGCAGGGCCGCACCGTAATGCCCGGCCTGATCGACGGCCACGCCCACCTCGACCGCGAGGGCCTGAAGGGCCTGCTGCCATCGTTGTCGGGCTGCCGCTCGGTCGCCGAGGTGGTCGACCGCCTGCGCCGCATCGCGGCCGACACCCCGCCGGGCCGCTGGATCGTCACGATGCCGCTCGGCGAGCCGCCCGAGTACGCGGCATCGCCGGCGATGTTCAGCGAAGGCCGCCTGCCCGACCGCCACGACCTCGACGCCGCCACGGGCGACCACCCGCTGCTGATCCGCTGCGCCTGGGGTTACTGGCCCGGCCGGCTGCCCACGGTGTCGATCGCCAATAGCGCCGCGCTGGCACTGGCCGGCGTGCACCGCGGCAGCGTGTCGCCGTCGCCCAAGCTCGTGATCGAGACCGACGCACACGGCGAGCCCACCGGCCGCTTCTTCGAGCACGCGTTCCAGCCGCTGGCCGAGTTCACGCTGTTCCGCGCCGCGCCGCACTTCAGCGCCGACGACCGCCTGCGCACGCTCGAAGCCTCGATGCGCGCCTACAACGCATTCGGCACCACCGGCGTCTTCGAAGGGCATGGTGCGGCCGGCGAGGTGATCGATGCTTGGCGCCGCGTGCGCGCGGCCGGCCGCGCCAGCCTGCGCGGCCACCTGGTGCTGAGCCCGGGTTTCTCAGGCGCCAGCGTAGCCGACGTGGTGAACTGGGTCACCCGCGAGGCACCCCGCGCGCGGCGGCGGGCGCAGGGCGGTGCCGACGGCGACGACGACTGGGTGCACCTCGAAGGCATGTACACCGAGGCGCAGACCGACCCCGACGAAACCCGGCTGCGCGCGCGCTGCGCGCCGCAGACCGGCTGGGCCGGCTTCCACTACGACGCCGGCCTGCCGCCCGACGCATTGCGTGCGCTGCTGCACGCGGCCGCGCGCGAAGGCCTGCGCGTCTGCGGCATCCAGACGCCGATGGCCGATCTGTTCATCGACATCGCCCGCAGCACGCCGATCGACGGCCTGCGCTGGGTCATCGCCCACCCGGCCACGCTCGACGCCCGGCAGATCGCCGGCATCGCCGAGCACGGCATCGCCGTGACCACGCTGACCAATGCCTACATCTGGCGCAGCGCCAGCGCGCTGCGCGAACGCATCGGCGCCGAACGCGAACACGACATCTGCCCGATCCACTCGCTGCTAGCCGCCGGCGTGCAGGTGGCGCTGGCCACCGACAACGTGCCGATCTCGCTGTGGCCCTGCGTCTGGCAGGCCACCGAGCGCATCGACCGCGCGACGCAGAGCGTCATCGCACCCGGCCAGCGCATCGACCGCGAAGCCGCGCTGCGCTGTGCCACCGTGCACGGCGCCTGGCTGTGCGGCGACGAGGCCCGGCGCGGCACGCTCGAGCCCGGCAAGCTGGCCGACCTGATCGTGCTGCCGCACGACCCCCTGACCGTGCCGGCCGAGGCGCTGCGCGACCTCGCACCCGACCTGACGATCGTCGGCGGCCGCACCGTCTGGCAGCGCGCACCCGGGCAGAATTGAAGGCCCTCGCCGCACCATTCCCCGCCACGACACCCCACACAACACGCCATGGACTGGACCTTTCCCCACCTGTCGGCCCGCACACCGCTGCTGGCCGACAACATGGTCGCCACCTCGCAGCCGCTGGCCTCGCAGGCCGGTGTCGCCATGCTGGCGCTGGGCGGCAATGCGGTCGACGCCGCCATCGCCGCGGCCGCCACGCTGACCGTGGTGGAACCGGTGATGAACGGCCTGGGCAGCGATGCGTTCGCGCAGGTGTGGGACGGCACGGCCGTGCGCACGCTCAACGCGTCCGGCCGCGCGCCGCGGGCCTGGACGCCGGAGCGCTTCGCGGGCCGCACCCACATGCCCACCGAAGGCTGGGACGCCGTCACCGTGCCGGGCGTGGTGTCGGCCTGGATGGCGCTCTGGCGCCGGCACGGCACGCTGCCGCTCGCCACGCTGTTCGCGCCAGCGATGCGGTATGCGGAGATGGGCTTCGCCGTCTCGCCGCTGGTGGCGCGGCAGTGGGCCGGGCAGACGCCGCGGCTGAAAGACCAACCGGGTTTTGCCGAGGTGTTCCTGCCCCAAGGCCGGCCGCTGCGCGCGGGCGAACGTTTCCGCCTGCCGGCGATCGCCCGCTCGCTCGCCGCGATCGCCGAGACCGAAGGCCGCGCGTTCTACGAAGGCGCCATCGGCGAGGCGCTGGTAGCACATGCAACCCGCCATGGCGGTGCGCTGACGATGCAGGACCTGGCGGCGCATTCCGCTGAATGGGTCGAGCCGCTGGCGCAGCGCTACCGCAGCCTCGACGTGCTGCAGCCGCCGCCCAACGGCCAGGGCATTGCGGTGCTGATCGCCCTGGGCCTGCTGTCCCATGCCGACCTGCGCGGTGCGTCCGAGGCCACGCGCATGCACCTGCAGATCGAGGCGATGAAGATCGCCTTCGCCGATGCCTACCGCTGGGTCGCGCAACCCGAGTCGATGCCGCTCAGTGCCGCCGAACTGCTGGACGCGGGCCAACTCGCGCAGCGCGCGCGCCGCATCGACCCCGCCCGTGCGCAGCAGTTCGCAGCGCGCCCCGCCGCCGGCGGCAACACGGTCACTATCGCAGCGGCCGACGCACGCGGCATGGTCGTGTCGCTCATCCAGTCCAACTACCAGGGTTTCGGCTCCGGCGTGGTCGTGCCCGAGGTCGGCGTGAGCCTGCTGAACCGCGGCGCCAGCTTCTCGCTGGAGCCCGGCCATCCGAACCTCGTGGCCGGCGGCAAGCGGCCGTTCCACACCATCATCCCCGCGATGCTGATGCGTGCAGGGCGGCCCGTGGGCGCGCTCGGCGTGGTGGGGGCCGACATGCAGCCGCAAGGCCAGGTGCAGATCGTGAGCCACCTCGAAGACGGTGGCCTCAACCCGCAGTCGGCCGTCGATGCCCCGCGCTGGCGCATCACCGAGAACGGCCGTGTACGGCTCGAAGCGGCCGTGCCCCGGGCCGTGGCCGAAGCGCTGGCCGGCATGGGCCACGCCGTGGACGTGGCGCCGGTGGGTGCCTCCGAGTTCGGCGGCGCGCAGCTGGTGTGGCGCCTCGGGGCCGACGGTGAATCCGGCTGGGCCGGCGCATCGGATCCGCGCAAGGATGGCTGCGCAGCAGGGTTCTGAACTTCAGTCGTCCGCGTGCCAGTGCGCGAAGTAACCCGGCATGCCGTTGCCGCGGGCGCGGGCTTCGATCCGGCAACAGTGGGGCGCGGCGAAGTGCGTCGGCAGCAGCAAGGTGCGCTGCGCGGCGCAATCGTCCAGCATCGCCAGCCGCGTGGCCAGCGCCTGGTCGCCGTCCTCGTCAAACACCGAGCGCAACTCGGGAAACGGCAACTGCAGCGGGTGGTGGAGGGTGTCGCCGGTGAACATGCCCGACGCGCCGCCCGAGGCCAGGCGGATCTTCACGTGCCCCGCCGTGTGACCGTAGGCGGCCTCCACCGTCAGCACGTCGTCCACCGCATGGCCGTCGTCCACCAGCAGCATCTGGCCCGCCTCGACCACTGGCAGGATGCTGTCGGCAAACACGTGCTGGTTGATCGACTTGGGCACATAGCCGGGCCGGCGGTCGTCCCAGCGCTCGAACTCGGCGCGCGTGAACAAGTAGCGCGCGTTCGGAAAGGTCGGCACCCAGCGGCCGTCGACGCGTTGCGTGTTCCAGCCCACGTGGTCGGCGTGCAGGTGGGTGCACATCACGAAGTCGATCTCCTCGGGCCGCGCGCCGGCCGCGGCCAGGCGCTCGATCCAGGGTTCGTTGCGCTGGTGGAACCGCGCGATGCTCGGCCGCTCCTTATGGTTGCCGATGCAGGCGTCGATCAGCACCGTGTGGCGGGGCGTGCGCACCAGCCAGCTGTGGATGCTGGTGCGCACCTGGTTCGCGACAGGGTCGTAGAAGCCGGGCACCAGCCAGTCGCGCTCGGACTCCCATTGCCCCGGCACGAAGTTAGTGAACATCTCCTGCGGCGCAAAGCCGGGGCCCTGGTAGTCCTCGACACGGATCACGACGGCGTCGCCCAAGCGGATGCGCATGGCCGCGCCTTCAGTCGGTGGACGCCAGCGTCTTGCCGGCGGCGGCCTCGGCTTCGGCCAGCGCGTTGGGCATCACGTGGCCGCAAGCCTTGCAGGTGCGGTGGGCCTCGGTGTAATAGAAGTTGCGGTAGGCGCGCGCCACCGGGTCGGTGCCGTAGTCGGCCACGCCGAAGCGCTCCTCGTGCAGCTGCGTGTCGCACTGCGGGCAGAACCACTGGAACACGTCCTCCTCGCCCGGACGGCGCGCCCGCTCGAGAATCAGCGCATAGGCGTCGGGCGGGAAACGCGGCGAATGCGGAATGCCCGCCGGCGTGTGGATCGCCGAACCCTCGGGGATCACCGCCACCTCCTCCTTGCCCTCGGGTGTGCGGTAGTGCAGCCGCATCTCGCCCTTGATCTGGAACATCACCTCGTCGCTGGGATTGATGTGGAACTCGCTGCGGTAGGGCCGCCCACGCGCCACGAACACCAGCGACTCGGGCTGCTGCCACAGGACGCTGACATAGGCACCCGTGTCGCCCAGGGCCTGCACGCGATCCTGCAGGCTGACGACCGGCATCTTGTAGTCGGGGTTGGGGATGTTCATGGCGCTCACCCCAGGTAGGCGATGCAATCTATTTCGACTTTGACACCCTTGCGGTGCGGCGTGCCGCCGGTGCAGGTGCGGGTGGTCTTCTCGCCGTCCATCGCCTCCCGGAAGGCTTCGTTGAACGCAGCAAAGTCGGCCGTGTCGCGCAGGCACACCCGCATGTTGACCACCTGGGCCATCGTCGCGCCGCCGGCGGCCAGCACGGCCTTCAGGTTGGCCAGCGTCTGGCGCGTCTGCTCGGCAATGTCGTCCGACACCACTTCGCGCGTGGCGGGGTCCAGCGGGCCCTGGCCCGACACGTAGAGCATGTCGCCGGCGCGAATCGCCTGCGCGAGGGGAGATGGCTTGCTCTTGTCAGTGAAGCCGGTGACCGGCGCGCTGGCGCTCTGAACAAGAATCTTGGGCATCGTGTGGTCTCCTCAGGAAAGATGGGGGGCAAGGGCGGGGGCGAACGGGCCGCCAGTGGCGAGCAGCGGTTCGATGCGCGCGGCGAAGTCCAACAGCGCATCGTCCGCGTACTTCTGTCCGATGGCCTGCAGACCGAACGGCAGGCCGGCGGCCGTCTTGCCCAGCGGCAGCGACAGGCCCGGCTGCTGCGTCACGTTGAACGGGTAACTGTAGGGGCTGGCCGCAAACCAGTTGCCGGTGCGGTGTTCGATCTCATCGGCCAGCGGATGCTCGGCCGCGGCCAGCCGGCCGAGCGCCGGCGCCGGCGTCGACGTGGCGGGCGTGAGCAGGAAGTCGATCTCGCAGAACAGCGCGGCGATGCGGTTCGCCATCTCCCGCACGCGGCTGCGGCAACGCGAGAGCTCGCCCATGTCGACCGCGCCGCCCTGGTCGTGCACGCGCAGCAGCCGCGGATCGAGCAGCGCGCGCCGCTCGGCCGGCCACTCGAAGAACGATTCGTGGATGCGCGTGGCCCAGAGGGTCCAGGCCTCGTCCGCGGTGTCGAGCCAGTCGAGCGCGATTTCGCGCGGCGCCAGCCCTGCCCCGCCCAGCTGGCCGATGAAGCCGCGAAAGCGTGTTTCGATCTCGGGGTCGAGTAGCGCCTGGCGGCCGAAGCGCGTGGCCCAGCCGATGCGCGGCGTGCGCCCGGCTAGCGCCCCGGGCGCCGGGCCGCGGGGAAACATCGACGCCGGATCGCGTGGATCGGCGAACGACAGCACCTGCATCGCGGCGCGGCAGTCGGCCACCGAGCGCACCATCGGCCCGAGGTGCGCAAAATCGGAGAACGCACTCTGCGGCGGCTGCGGGATCGCCGAAAAAGTCGGCTTCAGCGCGACGAGCCCGGTGTACGACGCCGGGATGCGCACCGAGCCGCCCGCGTCGCTGCCCAGCGCCAGCGGGCCCCAGCCCATGGCCACGTGCGCCGCCGCGCCGCTGCTCGACCCGCCCGCGGTGTGCCCCAGGTGGTGCGGGTTGCGCGTGGTGCCATGGTGCGGGTTCTCCGAGATCACGGCCCAGCCGAACTCCGACGTGCTGGTCTTGCCGAACAGCACGGCGCCACCCTCGCGCAGGCGCTGCACGGCCGGCGCGTCCTGTGTCGGCACCGGGTCGCTTGCCGTGGCGAGCGATCCGCGCCGCGTCGGCCAGCCGGCCACGTGGGTCATGTCCTTGATCGAGACCGGCACGCCGTCCAACGGGCCCAGCGAAGCGCCCTGGCGCCAGCGCTGCTCGGACGCCACCGCCGCGGCCAGCGCGCCGGGCCGGTCGAGATGCACGAACGGATCGATGCCATGGCTGTCCTGCTCGATCGCATCGAACAGGGTCTGCATCACGGCCACCGGCGAAAAGGCACCGGCCGCGAAGCCTGCGGTCATCTCGCCGATGCCCAATGCGTACAGAGGTCTGGTCATGTCAGTTGTCCATCGCGTTGCCGGTCATTTAGGGGGGATGCAACATCATCCGGGACGAGGGCCGAGGGCACCGGGTACTCCCCTCCGCGAATGTCCCCCGGCCTGCGGCCTCCTCCAAGATTTCGCTGCGGGGAGTACCCGATACCCTCGGCCCAATTGACGCCGCTTCGTGCTGGCCGACCAACCACCACCCTGCCCGGATCACGTCGATGGGGTGCTCTGCGCAGCGACATCAAGGAGGAGCCAGGGCCATAGGCCCTGCGGGGGACAGTCGCGGAGCAGAGTACCCCGTCGGCGTGATCCCACCCTGATTGTTCGCAGGCATGCAGATACGACGCGGTCACTTTCATCTCAGTTCTTTGCCTTGAAGGTTTCGAACTCCACGTTCTCCAGCACGCCGTCGACCTTCTGCACGCGCCGGATGTAGTGGTTCTGCACCACGTCGCGCGTCGTCGCGTCGATACCCATCGGGCCGCGCGGGCTCTCGAAGTTCAGGCCCTTCAACGCTTCGAGCAGGGTTTCGCCGTCGGCTTTGCCGCCGGTCTTCTTCAGCGCGGCGTAGATGGCCGACATCGCATCGTAGGCCGAGACGCCCATCACCGTGGGGCGTTCCTTCTGCGGGCTCAGCTCGGCGAAGTCGCGCACGAACTTCGTGTTCATCTCCGACTTGTGCGCGGCCGAATACGGGTACACGGTGACCGTGTCGAGCGCGGCATCGCCCATCACCTTCAGGCTGGCCTCGTAGGTGATGTCGCCGGTGCCGATCAGCTTGATGCCGGCCTCGGGCAGGCCGCGGTTGCGAAACTCCTTGATGAAGGCCGGCGCCACGTCGCCCGCGTTCACGTAGGCAAACAGTGCATCGGGCTTCAGGTCCTTCACGCGTTGCAGATAGGGCGCGAACTCGGTCGTGGTCATCGGCACGCGCACATTGCCCACCACCTCGCCGCCTGCCTTCTTGTAGGCGGCGAGGAAGGCGGCCTCCACGTCATGGCCCGGCGCGTAGTCGGCCACCAGCACGAACACCTTTTTATAGCCCTGCTTCACCGCCCACTCGGCCATCGGCGGCACCACGTCGGGGAACGAGAACGACACACGCGTCATGTAGGGCGAACGGGCCGTCAGGCCACCGGCCGCGGCGTTCATCACCACCATCGGCACCTTGGCTTCCGTCGCGACCGGGGCGACCGCCGCCGCATTCGGCGTGAAGCCGAAGCCGGTCAGCACCTGCACCTTGTCGCGCAGCACCAGCTCCTGCGCCAGGCGCTTGGCCAGCTCGGGGTTGGCGCCGCCGGCGTCCTTGTAGATCACCTCGACCTTCTTGCCGGCCACGGTCTCGCCGTACTGCTTCTGGAAGGTGCGGATGCCGGTCTGCATCTGGCGGCCGAACTCGGCGAACGGGCCCGACAGCTCGCCGATGAAGCCGATCTTGACGACCTCCTGGGCGAAGGCGCCGGACGCCAGTGCGAGGCTGGTCGCGGCCAGCAGGCCACGGATGCTGGTGGAAAGGATGCGATGCATGGCTGAACTCCGGGAGTGAATGAAATGAAGAACCGAACCGAGGTGAACAAGCCCTAGGTCTTGCCGAGCGCCAGCGCCGTCTGGCCGCCGATGCCCCATTGGCTGCGCGGCACCTCGTCGAGCAGCACGCGGATGACCTCGTAAGGCGCCCCCATGCTCCGGTGCAGCGCCTCGGTGACGGCCGCGATCACGGCAGCCTTCTCGTCGTCGCTGCGGCCTTCCATGATGGAGATGCGGGCAATGGGCATGGGTAGTCCTTTCAGGCTGCGCAAAGACCAGGCCAGGGCCTCATTTCAGCCTGGCCTCGATCGCGTCGGCCGCGCGCTCAGCGCTGCTGGCCAAGGAATGCACGCCGTCGGCCAGGCTGGCGGCGGCCGGATCGCCGAAGTAGCCGAGCGGCGTCTTGGCGCGGGCGCGCTCGAAGCCGTGGCGCCATTCGGCCAGATCGTCGGGGCCGTAGTTGGTGGGCACCAGCGTCGTGCGCACCTGCTCGCGCACCAGGGCCGGGCAGCTGCACATCATCATCGAGGTCTCCCACTCGCCGGCGTGCACGTCGATGTAGCGCGGCGCGCGGTCCTCCGGCACCACCGCACCCGAGGGCGACGAGCCGTTGATCTGCAGGAAACGGAACGGCGCCTCGGGCGCGCGCTCGGGGTGCAGCACCAGGCGCGGGTCGTCGAGCGGCAGGCCCAGGCGCGTGGCCAGCGCGTCTTCGATGACGAAGCCGATGTCCATCTTCGTGCGCTCGCGGCCGAGCGCGATGCCGTCGCAGATCGTGCGGTTGTGCAGCGCATCGCCATGGCCCGAGAAGCAGAACACCCGCGAGAAACCATCGCTCTCCAGGCTGCAGAACACGTCGGCCATCAGTTCGCGCATGGTCTCCGGCCGCACGCGGTACGACGCGGGAAAACTGCCCGACACCACGTTCACACCCCAGTAGTACGGCGGCACGATCAGCGCCTCGATGCCGCGCGCGGACAGCAGCTTCTTCACGTCGCGCAGCCGCGCCGAGGGCAGGTAGACGTCGGTGCCGGTTGGCAGGTGCGGGCCATGCTGCTCGATCACGCCGAAGGCCCACAGCAGCACGGCACCGGCCTTGGCCGCGCGCTCCACCTCGAACCAGGTCATCTCGGCGATGGAGTCGGCGAAGATGTCCTGCCCGGCCACGGGCGATGCGGTGGGTGTCATGGCGTTGCGCTTTCGGGATGGGCCTCGGTGCCGACGCCGAGGTAACGGTCGAGCGTGGCCGCGTCGCGCGCCAGCACCTCGCTGGCGGCCTCGTGCACCGCACGGCCCTGCTCCAGGATCAGCGCACGCGAGCTCATCGCCAGCGCGACCACCGGGTGCTGCTCCACCACGATGGTCGACAGGCCGGTGGTGCGCACCATCGCGCTGATCGACGCGGCCAGCTCCTCGACGATGATCGGCGCCAGGCCTTCCATCGGCTCGTCGAGCAGCAGCAGTTTCGGGTTGGTCATCAGCGCGCGACCGATCGCCAGCATCTGCTGCTCGCCGCCGGACAGCTGGCTGCCCAGATTGCCGGCGCGCTCGCCCAGGCGCGGAAACAGCTCGATCACGCGCGCCAGGTTCCACGGCCCGGGCCGCTGCACCACGGTGAGGTTCTGCGCCACCGTCAGCGACGGGAACACCTCGCGCTCCTGCGGCACCCAGCCCAGGCCGGCGCGGGCACGCTGCACCGGCGAGCCCGTGGTGATGCGGGCGCCGGCCAGGCGGATCTCGCCGGCGTGCAGCGTGGTCAGGCCCATCAACGTCTCGAGCAGCGTGGTCTTGCCGGCGCCGTTGCGGCCCAGCACCGCCAGGCTCTGGCCTTCGGGCAGCGCGAACGAGATGCCATGCAGCGCCAGCGCAGGGCCGTGGCCGGCGGTCAGCCGCTCGACTTCAAGCAGCATGGCGGCTCCCCAGGTAGACCGCGCGCACCCGCGGGTCGGCCGCGATGTCGGCCGGCGCGCCTTCGGTCAGCAGCGCGCCGCCCACCAGCACCGAGATGCGGCTGGCAAAACGGAACACGAGGCGCATGTCGTGCTCGATCAGCAGGATCGCCAGCTCGGCCGGCAGGCGGTCGAGCACGTCGAACAGCCGGCGGCTGGCCTCGTTCGACACCCCGGCGGCAGGCTCGTCGAGCAGCAGCACCTTGGGCCGGCCGGCCAGCGCCAGCGCCACTTCGAGCAGGCGCTGCTGGCCATAGGGCAGCGAGCGCGTGGTCGCGTGCAGGTGGTTGCCCAGGCCCACGTCGTCCAGCAGCGCCGCGGCCTCGTCGCCGACCTGGGCGCCCAGCGCCCGGAAGCGCCACAGCCGCAGCGCCTGGCCTTCGCGCTGCGCGATCGCCAGCGACACCGACTGCAGCGGCGTGAACTCGGCGAACAGCGAATTGATCTGGTAGGTGCGCGCCAGCCCGGCACGGGCGCGCAGATGCGGCTTGAGCGGCAGCAGGTCGGTGCCCCCCAGCATGATCTGCCCGGCATCGGGCCGCAGCTGGCCGGTCAGCAGGTTGATCAGCGTGGTCTTGCCAGCGCCGTTGGGGCCGATCAGCGCGTGCCGCGCACCGGGCGCCAGGTGCAGGTCGACCGACTGCGTGGCCGGCAGCGCCCCGAAGTTCTTCGACAACGCCCGCACCTCAAGCATCGCTGCCTCCCGAGGCGGCCGCGCCCGGCGCCCGGCCGCCACGCCGGCGCCACCAGGCACGCGCCCGCGCCATCGCGCCCATCAGGCCATCGGGCATGAACAGCATCACCAGCACCAGCGCCAGGCCGAGCCAGAACTGCCAGTACACCGGATTGATGCCCGACAGCGTGTCCTGCAGCACGATGAACAGCGCCGCACCCAGCAGGCCGCCGTACAGGTAACCGGCGCCGCCGATCACCAGCATCGTCACCACGTCGGCGCTGCGGTGGAAACCCAGCGCATCGAGCGCCACGTACTGCGTGCCCTGGGTCAGCAGCGCGCCCGCCAACCCGGCCAGGCCGGCCGACAGCGTGTAGGCGATCGCCAGCACACGGCTGTTGTGCACGCCCAGCGCCGCACTGCGCCGCGGGTTCTGCCGCACGCCGCGCAGGGTCAGGCCGAACGGGCTGCCGACCACGCGCCGCACCAGCAGCACGGCCACCAGCAGCCAGACGGCGGTGTAGGCATAGGCGGTCTTTGAGGCGAAGTCGAACTTGAACAGGCCGAACACCGGCGCCACCACCACGCCCTGCAGCCCGTCGACGCCACCGGTGAAATCGGTCGCCTTGTTGGCGGCCTCGAACAGCAGCAGGCCCAGGCCCAGCGTGACCATCAGGCCCGCCAGCGGCGTGCCGGCGGCGACCACGCGCGCCGTCAACAAGCCCATCAGCGCGCTAGCGGCCACGGCGACCAGCGCGGCGCTGATCGGCTCGGTCCAGCCGTACTTGCCGAGCCAGCCGGCCACGTAGGCGCCCAGGCCCAGGTAGGCCGCGTGGCCCAGCGTGACGATGCCGGCATAGCCCATCGCCAGATCGAGCGACAGCGCGAACAGCGCCGCCACCAGCACCTGCGTGCCCAGCGCCAGCCGGTCGGGCAGCACGAACCACACGGCCACCACCAGCACCCAGACCAGCAGCTCGGGCCAGCGCCACGGCGTGCGGTAAGGGTCGCGCGAGGAAGCGGTCGGAGACGTCATGCCTTCACCCCCCGGATCCCTTGCGGCCGGACCATCAGCACGGCCAGCATCAACCCGTACATCGCGAACGAGCCGATCGCCGGCACGTAGTACTTGCAGGCGATGTCGAACACCGCCAGCCCCATCGACGCCACGAAGGTGCCGACGACCGAACCGGCACCGCCCACCACGACCACCAGCAGCGCCAGCACCAGATGCTTCATCGCGAACGCCGGGTCCAGCCCCAGCGCCTCCACGCCCAGTGCGCCGCCCAGCGCCGCCAACGCGGTGCCGACGGCGAACGTGGCCATGAACACCTTCTGGATCGGAATGCCCAGCGCCGCCGCCACGCGCTGGTTGTCGACCGCGGCGCGCACCATCGTGCCGAAGCGCGTGCGCTCGAACGCGAGCAGCAGCACGACGAGCAACACCACACTCACGGCCAGCAGCAGCAGGCGGTAGCGCGACGCATCGAGCGGGCCCAGGCTGGTGCGGCCCTGCAGCGCCTCGGGAATGCGGATGCCCTGCAGCGAGGGCCCGAACAGGTACACCATGCTGGCCGACACCATCATCATCACGCCGATGGTCAGCAGCACCTGCACCAGCGCGTCGCGCCGGTAGACCAGCCGGAACACCGCGCGTTCGAGCACCACGCCCAGCAGCGTGGTGCCGAGCACCGCGCCCAGCACGGCCCAGCCGAACGCCAGGCCGGTGCGCTGCGACAGCGCCACCATCAGATACCCGCCGACCATCGCCATCGCCGTGTGCGACAGGTTGACGAAGCCCATCAGCCCGAGGGTGACCGACAGCCCGATCGCCATCAGGAACAGCAAGGCGCCGTACGACAGGCCGTCGATCAGGACGCCGGCGAAAGGCAGCATCAGGCGGCTCCCCCGCTCACTTGCCCGGATCCTTCACCGCGGGGATGGACGCGAACTCGATGTTGTAGAGCTTGCCGTCGCGCTTCTCGACCTTGCGCATGTAGACGGTCTGCACCACGTCGCGGTTCTCGTCGAAGCTGATCGGCCCGCGCGGGCTCTGGATCTTCAGCGACTTCAGGATCTCGACCGCCTTGTCGCCGTCGATATTGCCGTTCAGGCGGCGCGCGGTCTCGTAGATCGCGCCCATGCCGTCCCAGGTGCCGACCATGTAGAAGTTGGTGCGCGCGTTCGGGCCGTAGGCCTTCTTGTAGGCATCGACGAAGGCCTTGTTCTCCGGCGAGTCATGCGCCATCGAGTAGTGGTGGCTGGTGATCAGGCCCAGCGCCGCATCGCCGATCGACTCGAGAAACACGTCGTCGGTCAGGTCGCCGGTGGTGATCAGCTGGATGCCGTCCTTGGCCAGGCCGCGGTCGGCATAGGTCTTGATGAACTGCACGCCGATGTCGCCCGAGGGAACGAAGCAGAAGATGGCGTCGGGCTTGGCGTCCTTGGCACGCTGCAGGTAGGGGCCGAACTCGGGGTTGGCCAGCGGCGCACGCACGCTGCCTGCGATCTTGCCGCCGTTGGCCTCGAACGCCTTGACGAAGGCCTTCTCGGCATCGAGGCCGGGGCCGTAGTCGGACACGATGGTGTAGACGTTCTTGATGCCGTTCTTGGCCGCCCACTCGGCCAGCGGCGCCGTCACCTGCGGCAGCGTGAACGACATGCGCACGATGTAGGGCGAGCGCGTGACGATCGATGAGGTGGCCGCCGCGTTCATGATGACCATCGGCTTCTTCGCCTCGGTCACGATGGGCGCGGCGCCCAGCGCGTTGGGCGACAGGCCGAAGCCGGCGATGAAGTCGACCTTGTCGCGCACGATCAGCTCCTGCGCATGGCGGCGAGATATCTCGGGGTTGGCGCCTGTCGTGTCGCGGTACAGCACCTCGACCTTGCGACCGGCCACGGTGTCGCCCTTCTCCTTCAGGTACAGGTCGACCGCCGACTTCACCTGCCGGCCATAGTCGGCGAACGCGCCCGACATCTCGGTGATGATGCCGATGCGCAGCGGCGGTTGCTGGGCCAGTGCGGCCAGCGGAACAGCACTGAGGGCCACGGCGGCCAGGGAGGCGGCGCCAAACGTTCTGCGGTGCATGCGAAGGTCCTTTCGGTTCTGGAGACAGGCGATGAAAAAAACGGGCGCTACAGCTTGATGCAGACGTTGCGCAGCTCGGTGTAGAACTCGAGCGAGTGCACGCCGCCCTCGCGGCCGATGCCGGACTGCTTGGTGCCGCCGAACGGCGTGCGCAGGTCGCGCAGGAACCACGCATTCACCCAGCAGATCCCAACATCGAGCTTCGCGCCGATGCGGTGCGCGCGCGACAGGTTGGTGGTGTGCACCGCGGCGGCCAGGCCATAAGGCGTGTCGTTGGCGAGGCGGATCGCCTCGTCTTCGGTGTCGAACGGCGCCACGTGGCAGCAGGGGCCGAAGATTTCCTCGCGCACCACGCGGCTGGTCTCGGGCAGGCCGGTCCACACGGTGGGCTGGACCCAGGCACCGGCCTTCAGGTCGTCGGGCATGTCCGGCACACCGCCGCCGGCCACGACCGTTGCGCCCTCCTCGCGCGCCAGCGTGTAGTACGACAGCACCTTGCGCCGGTGCTCCTGCGAGATCAGCGGGCCGATGCGGGTGTCCTTGTCCTCGGGGCGGCCGGGTTGCATCGTGCGGGCGGTCTCGCCCAGGCGACGCACGAACGCGTCGAAGATCGGCCGCTCCACATACACGCGCTCGGTGCCCAGGCAGACCTGGCCGCAGTTGGCGAACACCGAACGCGTGGTGGCCTCGATCGCCACCTCCATGTCGCAGTCGGCGAACACGAGCGCGGCGTTCTTGCCGCCCAGCTCCATCGACGCGGCCTTGATGTCGGTTGCGGCGGCACGCAGGATGGCCGCGCCGGTCCGCGTCTCGCCCGTGAAGGTGATCGCGTCCACGCCGGGGTGCGTGGTGAGGAACTCGCCCGCCGAGTCGGGGCCGAAGCCGTGCACCACGTTGTAGACGCCGGGCGGCAGGCCCACCTCGTTCATCACCTCGCCCAGCAGCGCGGCGGTGGCCGGGCTTTCCTCCGACGGCTTGACCACCACGGTGTTGCCGCAGGCCAGCGCGGGGCCGACCTTCCAGGTCATCAGCAGCAGCGGCAGGTTCCACGGGCAAACCACGGCCACCACGCCCTTGGGCACACGCAGCGCGTAGTTGATGGCGCCGGCACCGTCGGGCGTGGCCATCTCGAAGAACTCGGTGGCCACGTTCTTCACCGTGTCGGCGAAGACCTTGAAGTTGGCCGCGCCGCGCGGGATGTCGATGTGCGCGGCGAGCGACACGGGTTTGCCGGTGTCGGCGACCTCGGCGTCGAGGAAGTCCTTGAAGCGGCGGGTGATGCCGTCGGCAATCGCGTAGAGCATGGCCGCGCGGTCGGCCACGGCCATGCGACCCCACGGGCCCGACAGCGCAGCCCGCGCAGCGGCCACGGCGGCGTCGACCTCGGGGCGGCCGGCTTCGTGCACACGGGCGATCAGGCGGTTGTCGACGGGCGAGCGGTCGTCGAACGTGCGGCCACTGGCGGACGGCACGTAGCGGCCGTCGATGAAATGCAGGATGTCCGGAGCGCTCATGGGGACGTCGGCCCTACTTGGTGGCAGCGGCGGCCGCCTCGGCCTGCTCTTTCAGTTCGCGCGCGGCCAGGTTGGCCAGCAGCTCGGCGCCCTTGTTGGCGGCCGACATGCCACGGAAGATGAAGCACAGGTTGATGGTGTCCTGCAGTTCGTGCCAGGTGGCGCCGGCGCGGCGCGCCGCCATCGCGTGCAGCACGGCGGCGTCGCTGCCGTCCATCATCAGCATGCCGAACAGCATCAGCTGCGCGGTCTTCACGTCGAAGCTCTTCGGGTACATCGCGTGGGTGCGCATCTGCTCCTGCAGATCGACCATCTTCGGGTCGAGCGCGCCGGTCACGGCCAGCCGCGCCTCGATGCGCGGGGGCAGGAAGCCGATCAGTTCTTCGTAGATGCGGCCGCGCTCCTCGAAACTCACGTCGGGGTCGGCATAGACGCCGATGCTCTTCTGCACGGCGGGGAGGCTGATTCGGTTGGGGAGCATGTTGTCTTTCTTTCTGGATGTCGGGAGGGCGGGAGGGCTCAGGCCGCTGGACGCGACGGAGTGGCAGTCCACGCGCTGCGGATGTCGGCCGACGTGCAGACGTCGCCGAACAGGAAGCGGATGTTGGTCAGCGTGGCGTCGTGCAGCGCCGGCGTGTGCGAACCCACAGCGTCCTGCGGCACGACACAGAAGTAGCCCAGCGAGTGCGCATCGCGCACCGTCGATTCGACGCAGACCTGCGTCTGCACGCCGGCCACCACCAGCGTGCGCACGTTCAGCGCCTCGAGCACGGCCTGCAGCCCGGTCTGCGAGAAGCCGCTGTAGCTGTGCTTGTGGACCACCGGCTCGCCGGCCGCCGGCGCCACGCCGAACCACGCGGCGCCCCAGCTGCCCGGCTTGCAGCACTCGGCGGTGATGCCGCGTGCCTTGAGCTTCACGCGCATCGACGCGGGCAGCTTGTCGTGCGAATAGTCGGCACCGACCCAGACCACGGGCAGCTGCGCGGCGCGTGCCGCATCGAGCAGGCCCTGCAGCGGCGCGACCACGGCCGCGGCAGCGCTGACATCCTTGCCCATGGTCTTGTCGATGTAGCCGCCCGGCGCGCAGAAGTCGTTCTGCATGTCGATGACCAGCAGCGCGCAGCCGGAGGGCGCGAGCTTGTCGGCCAGCGTGACGGGCAGCGCGTCGTCGGCGATGGGCGTCATGTCAGGTCCCAGTACGAGCCGCCCATGCCGCAGCGCATCGGGACAGACGGCACATAGAACACGCTCTCGGCCTTGGGGCGGCCCATCTCGGCGGCGGCGCCCATCGCGACGATCCAGGCCAGCAGTTCGGACGCACCGCCGTCGCCCCCTTCGCTGACGAACTTCTCGAAGGTGGCTTCGCGTCGCACCGCGTCGAGGTCGCCACTCTCCAGCAGCTGCATGAACCAGCGGTCGAACTCTTCGTGCACGGTGAAGTACCCGGGGCCGCCGGGGTCGTGCGACAGGCCACCGGTGCCCATCAGCACCACGCGTTCGTCGCCCGGCAAGGCCTGCACGATCTTCGCGATCTGCGCGCCCACCTGCAGGCAACGCGCGGCCGTGGGAATCGGCGGCACGATCGGGTTCATGTGGATCGGAACGAAACGCACGTCGTAGCGCGGGAACAAAAACTTCAGCGGCACCGACCAGTTGTCGTCGAACAGCAGCTTCTCGGCAAACGCGTGGTTGATGCCGGCCTTGGCCGATTCGCGCACCAGCGCGCGGCCGATCGCACGGTCGCCCTGCACGGAGTAGTCGGGCACGTTGAGCCAACCCTTGAACCAGGGTGCCGGGCCCTCCCACTGGTCGCCGATGCCCACGCAGAAGTCGGGCAGGTTGTCCATCGGGAAGTTCAGCAGATGGTCGTTGGCCACGCCGATCACCACATCGGGCTTCAGTGCGTCCATGCGGCGCTGGAACTCGCCGTACCCGGCCAGCACCGCGTCCTGCTCGTGCTGCGGGCACTTGTCGAGCCAGCCGGTGACACCGGGGGCGTGGGCGATGCCCAGCGCCGCGATCAGTTGAGCCATGGAGTCGCCCTCCGGCGGTTGGTGCGCAGGGGGGTACTCATTGGATGCCCATCTTCCGTGCGTAGAGCTGCGCGGCTTCGCTGTCGTTGTGGTTGTAGCCGCCGCCCTTGAACAGGCGCGAAATTTGCGGCAAGAAGTACGGGTGCAGCCCCATCGCCCCCAGTGCGGGCAGGTCGATGTCGCGCCAGGCGCGGCGCTCGGCCTCGCTCAGGCCATAGAACTCCATCGTGCCCTCCAGGTCGCGCTGAAAGGCCTCGTACTTGTCGGCCTCGCGGCGCAACTCGAACACCATGCGGTTCGACGGCAAGGTGCGGTCTGTATCTCGGATGCCCATGGTTCCTCTTTTGATCGATATTTATGAATAAATCGATTTAAAGAGAATGTATGCGGCACTAAAATCGATGTCAACCCGAAAAACGATCCCGTTTCAGCATGGCAGACCCCTCCGACAGCCGGCTCGACGCCACTCCGCTGACCCTGGCGACCAGCATTGCCAGCCAACTCCGGCACCAGATCACCGCAGGCACCATCGCGCCCGGCGAGAAGCTGCGGCTCGACGATCTGCGGGCCAGCTTCGGCGTCTCGCTGAGCCCGCTGCGCGAAGCGCTGTCGCGCCTGAGCGCCGAGGGCTTCGTGGTGATGGAGAACCAGCGCGGCTACCGCGTCGCGCCCGTGTCCGAGCAGAACCTGCTCGAGGTAACGCGGCTGCGCATGGAGATCGAGGGCTTTGCGCTGCGCGAATCGATCCGCCTGGGCGACGACCAGTGGGAAAGCCAGGTCGTGGCCAGCCACTACCGGCTGGAGAAACTGCAGAAGGGCGGCCCGTCGACCGAGAAGCTGCCGGACTGGGAGGGCGCGCACCGTGCGCTGCACCAGGAGCTGCTGTCCGCCTGCCGCATGCCGCTGCTGCTGCAGTTCTCGACCACGCTGCACGACCTGAGCGACCGCTACCGCCGGCTGTTTCTCGAAGACCACCCGTTCGACGACGACGTCAACAACGAGCATGCGCGCATCGTCGACGCCACGCTGACGCGCAAGGCCGACACCGCCTGCGATCTGCTGCGCGACCACATCGAGCGCACCGGCCACAACGTGATGGTCGCGCTGCTCGAGAAACGCGCGCCGCTGGCCGCGGGCTGAGTGTCTCCGCCATGCTTCCCCTGACCGACTGGCCGCCGGCCGTCTCCGCCGCCCTGCTGGGCGTGTTCACCGACATCGACGACACCCTGACCTCCGAGGGCGCCATCACGCCCGATGCGCTGCAGGCGCTGGGCGACCTGAAGGCCGCCGGCTTGCAGGTGATCGCGATCACCGGCCGCCCCGTGGGCTGGAGCCTGCCGTTCGCACGCAGCTGGCCGGTCGATGCCATCGTGGCCGAGAACGGCGCCGTCGCGCTGCAGCGCGATGCCACGGCAGCCGACGGCCTGGCCCGCCTGTACCAGGACGACGCCGCCACCCGAGCCGCCAACGTCGCACGCATGGCGCATGTCGCGCAGCGCGTGCTGCGCGAGGTGCCCGGCACGCAGCTGGCCACGGACTCATCCGGCCGCGAGACCGACATCGCCATCGACCACAGCGAGTTCGCGCATCTGTCGCCCGCGCAGATCGCCGCCGCTGTGGCCGTGATGCGCAGCGAGGGCATGACCGCCACCGTGAGTTCGATCCACATCAACGGCTGGTACGGTGCGCACAGCAAGCTGACCGGCGCGCGCTGGATCGTGCGCGAACTGCTGGGCCGCGACCTGGACGCCGAGATGGACCGTTGGGCCTATGTCGGCGACTCGACCAACGACCAACTGATGTTCCAGCACTTCGCCAACGCGGTCGGCGTCGCAAACGTGCGCCGCTTCGCCGCGCAGCTGGCCTTCCTGCCGCGCTACGTGACGCCGAGCGAGCGTGGCGCCGGCTTCAGCGAATTCGCGCGGACGGTGCTGGCCCAGCGCTGAAAGCCCGGCCCCGTCAAGGCACGCTGAAGGCCACCGGCTTCGCGCGGGCCATCACGCTGTCGTCCGCGTTGCCCACCAGTTCGAGCCGGGCGCTGTATTCGCCCTTGGGCGGCTGCAGCCAGACCTCGGTCTGCCCGCCGGCGGCATCGACCACTTCGGGCTTCTGGCCCTTGCGCTCCAGCACCAGCCGGAAGTGCCCGGTCTCCGGCAGCCTGGCTTCGGCATGCGCCACGTTGAAACCGCTGGCATGGAACTGCAGGCGCAACGGCAGCTTGACCGTGTCCCGGTCGGCCGGGCTCAACAGCTCCACGCGCTGCTCGCCCAGCAGGCTGGCCGGCTTGACGGCCTTGTCCTGCCGGGTCACGGTGACCTTCAGCGGCTTGCTGTAGACGAAGTACGGGATGTGCCCCTGGTCGGCCAGCAGCAGGCGCAGGCTGTAGGTGCCGGGCGGCAGGTCGAGCACGGTCTCCATCTGGCCCTTGCCGAAGTGCACGTACTGGTCGGTGAACGGAATCGGCTTCTTGAAGTCGAGCGGTAGCGGCTGGTTGATCAGTAGATGGTGGTGGCCGGCACGCCCTGCCGCCTTGCCGGCCGGCACGATGCCGCGCATCGACAGCCCGAAGCGCGCCACGAACGGCGCCTGCAACGACATGCCGTCCTGCAGGTTGGTGAAATAGGCTTCGGGCGTGCGGTTCAGCGGCGGCACCACCCAGGCATGGGCCACCAACTCGCCGCCCTCGGGCTGCGCAGTGGCCAGGCCCGTGGCCAGCAGGCATATGCTGCACATCAGCACCCGCAAGAGAGATATCCAGCGCTGCAGGCTCATCAGGGTCCATCCTTGGTCACGAGAAATTCTCTCATGCGGGCCATGCAACGCCCGTGCCATCAAGGCGGGTGGGACAAGGGCCGGCGGTCGAACCAGGGCCGCGCGGCTTCCAGTTGCGCACCGAGCCGCAGCAGCAGTGCCTCGTCGCCGGTGCGTGCGGCGAACTGCACGCCGATGGGCACGCCCTGCGGCGTCCAGTACAGGGGCACCGACACCGCCGGCTGACCGGTAACGTTGAACAGGTAGGTGAACGGCAGGTAGGCCGCCAGCTTGTCGAGCCAGGCCTGGGCGTCCGTGGTCTCGATGCCGAACCAGCCGATGGGGCGCGGCGTCTGGGCCAGCGTCGGCGTCAGCCACAGGTCGACCCGCTCGAAGAAGCCGGCAATGCGGCGCGTCTGGCGCTGCAGCGATTGCTGGTTGGCGATGTACTGCGCCGCGCTGACCCCCAGGCCGCGCTCGGCCACCGCCCGCGTCAGCGGCTCGATCTGCCCCTGGGGCGGCAGCACACCGCCGGTGGTCCGTGTGGCATTGGCCAGCATGTTGCAGGCGAACACCATCTCGAACCCGCGCGCCACCGCGTCGGCATCGAACGCGGGCGAGGCCTCCTCGACATGGTGGCCGAGCTGCTCGCAGAGCCGGGCCGCATCGTCCACCGCCGCGATGCAGGGCGCGTCCAGCGGCACACCGTTCGGCGCGGTGCGTGCGAAGGCGATGCGCAGCCGGCCGGGGGCGCTGCCCACCTCGTCGAGAAACGGCCGGGCCGGCGGCGCGGCGGCGTATGGGTCGCCGGGCATCGGGCCGGCAATGGCATCGAGCAGCGCGGCGCTGTCGCGCACGCTGCGGCTCACCACGTTCTGCACCGCCAGGCCGCTCAACCCTTCGCCGCCTTCGGGGCCGGCGGTCACGCGCCCGCGGGTCGGCTTCAGGCCGAACAGGCCGCAGCACGACGCCGGGATGCGGATCGACCCGCCGCCATCGGTCGCATGCGCCAGCGGCACCATGCCCGCCGCCACGGCCGCGGCCGAGCCCCCGCTGGAGCCGCCGGGCGACAGCGCCAGGTTCCACGGATTGCGCGTGACGCCGTACAGCAGCGATTCGGTAGCCGGCGACAGGCCGAACTCCGGCGAGTTGGTCTTGCCCAGGATCACCAGGCCGGCGCGGCGCAACCGCGCAACGATCTCGCTGTCGGCGGTGGCCATGTTGCCTGCGTACAGGCGCGACGCTGCCGTCGTCGCCGCGCCGGCGACCGAGGCGACCAGTTCCTTCACCAGGAACGGCACGCCTTCGAACGGCCCCGCCGGCAGGCCCCGGGCGATGGACGTGCGGGCCGCGTCATACAGCGGCGTGACGACGGCACCGAGCGCCGGGTTGTGCCGTGCGATGCGGGCCAGCGCCGCGTCCATCAGTTCACCGGCGCTGACCTGGCGCGCACGCACCAGCGCGGCCAGGCCCAGGCCGTCGTGGTCTTCGTAGTCGTCCATCACGCAGTTCCTTCGGTGTTCAGCGCAGCGGCCAGTCGGCGCGCGGCATGCGGGCGGTCGACGCCAGGTCCGGGCCGACGGCCGAGCCGAAACCGGCACCGCCAAGCGATCCGATGTGGAGCTGACCACGGTCGATGCGCAAACGCACGCGGCCATCGGTCGTCTCGTACAGATCGGGATGCGCGACACGATACGCCTCGGCTTCCGCCAGCGGACGGCCATCGAAGCCGTCGATGAAGTGGTGCGCGTTGCGCTCCACATGGCCGATGCCGAGCAGGCTGACCAGGGCCAGGTCCTGCTGCACCGACACACCGGGCTGCGTGGTCAGGTCTTCGGCCGACATGAAGAACACCTCCCGCCCCGCCTCGGCGTTCCACAGGCGGCAGCGCGCCAGGTTCAGCACCGACTTGTAGAAGCCCTTGCAGGCCTTGGTCGAGACACCGGTGTAGCCCAGCGCCCGCGCCTGCGGAAACGACGACAGTTCGCCATCCGACTCGTCGATGATCACGGGCTTGTGGTGCGCGAGCGCGGTCACCGGCTCGGCCAGCGCCATCTGGCGCTTGATCGGCTGCTCGATCAGCAGCGTGGCGGCGCACAGGCGCTGCAGCGCGGGGTCGGCCCGCATCGCCTGCCACAGCTCGGTAGCGGCCTCGGCATCCTCGTACTGTTCGTTGCCGTCGAGCGTGACGTGGATGGGATCGTCGATCGCACCGAGCACCGACGCGATGCGCCGCAGCCGGTCGAGATCGGCCGCGATCTGGCCCGACACCTTGAGCTTGAAGTAGCGGTTGCCGTAGTGCGCAACGACTTCCTCCAGCGTCTCGGGCAGCCCGTCGTTCACGCGCGTTGCGGCCGTCTGGTCGGCTGCGGTGATCGGGTCCAGCAGACCGACGGTATGCCGCACGTGGACCGTCGCCGCCGGCGTGAGGCTGCGCAGAAAGGCATCGATGTCGAACCCCGCCAGGTCCGGCACCACCGCGTGCGCATGCAGGCCTGGCAGGTTGCGCTGCATCGCCTGCCAGAAGCTCAGGCCCTGGATGCGGCACAGGGCATCGAGCACCGCGCGGTCGAGCAGCGCGAAGCCATAGCTGGTCACCAGCGGGCCCAGGTTTTCGGCGGCGCCGGCGCGCAGCAGGGCGTCATAGTGGTGGGCGAACAGGTCGAAGGCGCTGAGCGGCGGTGCGGCACCGTAGGCGTCGCCGGCCAGCTCCAGCGTGCGGCGCAGTTGATCGCGGTTCTGCGCGTCGCTCAGCGCCGGGTTCTTGTCGAACCACTTGGCCGCCAGTGCCTCGGCCGCATAGCCCGTGCCTTCACGGCCATCCTCGGTGCGGATGCGCACGCGCACGATCGCCTGCACACCGTCCGTGACCGTGATCACGCCGAAGCGGAACGGCATGCGCAGGGTGTAGGGGGATTCGAAGCGGTCGATGGAGAGAACTTTGAGTTTTGGATTCGTCATCTCGCCTGAAGCTTTCTATGGTTGGCGCAAACCGGTGCCAGTGCTCTGCCCGGCTTCGAGGCCACCGGGTACTTCCCTCCGCGACTGTCCCCCGCCCGGCCTAGGGCCGGGGCTCCTCCTTGATGTCGCTGCGGGAAGCACCCGATACCCTCGGCGCAGTCGACGCCGCGTCGTGCCCGCCGATCAACGACCGCTCTGACCGGATCGCGTCGATGGGGTGCTCCACGCAGCGACATCAAGGAGGAGGCGTGGCGGCCCTAGGCCGCGCCGGGGGACAGTCGCGGAGTGGAGTACCCCATCGGCGCGGTCCACGCCCTGAAGGATGTTTCGCCAACGCATAGAAGCAAAGCTTCCACATACTCTACCAATGCGGCCCCGCCGGCGTGGCGCGCTTCGCCCCCGTCCCCGACAACTCCGTATAGATCTCGAACGACAGCCTGCCGAGCTCAGGATCGGCCCGCGTCTCGGCCGTGCGCGGCCGGGCAATGTCGACGGGACGCAGACTCGCCACCCGCCCCGGCCGCGGCGACATCACCACCACACGGTCGGCCAGGAACACGGCCTCTGGAATCGAGTGCGTGACGAAGACGATGGTCTTGCGTGCGCCCCCCGAACCGCCGGCCGCGGCACTGCCCTCGCCCCAGATGCGAAGCAGCTCGATGTTCATCTCGTCGCGCGTCATCGCGTCGAGCGCGCCGAAGGGTTCGTCCATCAGCAGGATCGGCGGGTCCATGATCAGCGCGCGGCACAAGGATGCACGCTGCTGCATGCCGCCCGACAACTCGTTCGGCCGCTTGGTCGCGAAGTCACCCAGGCCCACCAGCTTCAGCAACGCATGGGCACGCTCGCGGTATTGCGACGTGTTGCCACCCGACAGCTCGACCGGCAGCAGCACGTTGTCGAGCACCGAGCGCCACTTGAGCAGCAGCGCGGCCTGGAACACCATGCCGACCTTGGGGATGGGTTTTTCGACCACCGCGCCATCGACCAGGATGCGCCCGCTGGTCACCGGTCGCAGCCCGGCGATGGCGCGCATCAGCGTCGACTTTCCGCAGCCGCTCGGGCCCACCAGTGCCACGAACTCGCCTTCGTGTACCGCGAGCGAAATGTCGCGCAGCGCCTCGACCGGCCCGCTGTCGGCCTGGTAGACCATGCCCGCGTGGTCGACCTCGATCAACGCGCGGCGCGCTGCCTGTTCCACTGTGGCGCCCCTTGCCTCTGCCGTTTCCCCCATCGCTTACTTGACGCTCAGCGGCATCGCCACCTTGGTGAAGAACTCGTTGGTGAAGACGGCCTTGCACTCGACCTTCTTCGGCAGGCCCATGTAGGTGTTGACGATCTCGGTCGACGCGCACATCTTCTTCTCGTCGATCCAGCCGATGCCGTTGTCGGCGTAGTTCTTCGTGCGCATCAGGTCAAAGCCCATCAGCATGTTGGCCTCGATGATGGCCACGTCGATCTCGGGCACGCGCTTCTTGAAGATCGCCAGCGCCTCCTTCGGGTTGGCCATCACGTCGCGCCAGCCCATGTACGAGGCTTCGAGAAAGGCGCGCATCGCCTTCGGGCGCTCGGCCAGCGTCTTCTCGCTGGCCATGATCGACATCGCGTACAGGTCGAAGCCGTAGTCGGCCCACTGCAGGCGCACCGTCTTGCCGGCGCCGACGGCCTTGTCGTAGAAGGGCTGGCCGGTGGTGTAGTCGGCCACGGCGTCCATGCGCTTCTCGGAAATCGAGACGAACTTGGCCGAGGGCTCGATGTTGACCCAGGTGACCTTGGTCGGGTCGATCTGGTTCAGCCGCGCAAACGCCGGGAACGCCAGCCGCTGGCTGTCGCCGGGGGGCGCACCGAGCGTCGCGCCTTCGAGGTCCTTCGGCTTGCGCAGAGGCTTGTCGATGTGGCTGAAGAAGGTCATCGGCGTCTTGTCGAACACCATGCCCACCATCTTCACGCGGGCGCCGCGCGAGGTGGCCGAGATGATCGGCACCGCATCGGCCAGGCCGGCGTCGGCGCGGCCGGTGTCGACCTTGGCGATCGAATCGCCCGAGCCCTTGGAATTCTCGAGCGTCACGTCGAGCCCGCGCTGCGTGTAGTAACCCTTCTCCAGCGCGACCCAGTAGGCCGCATGGTCACCCACCGCGAACCAGTTCAGTGCGAAGGTGAATTTCTCCGGCGCCTGCGCCGAAGCCGGTGCGGCGAAGAGCGCGAGCAGCGACAGGCAGGCTGCGGCGACGGGAACGGCGATCCTGGATTTCATGGTGCGTGCCTTTCGGAGGAAGTGACAAGAGCGGATGGAGACGAACGAAATGCAGGACCGTGGCGGCGTCTGGGCGTCAACCGCCCGCCGGGTCGGCCCAGGGCGCGAGCCAGCGCGACAGCAGCGCGACGATGCCGTACAGCAACAGGCCCAGCACCGAGATCCACACCAGCGCGGCGAACGCGGCCGGCGTGTTCATGCTGCTCTGCGTGGTGATGATCACGTAACCCAGGCCGCGCTGCGACGCGACGAACTCGCCGACCACCGCACCGACCACGGCCGAGGTGGCGGTGACCTTCAGCGCGCTCAGGATGTACGGGTAGGCGTTGGGGATGCGGATCTTCAGGAACACCTTCCATTTGGGTGCGCTGAACACGCGGCCCAGGTCCACCAGATCCTGGTCGATCTGCGTCAGGCCCACGGCCGTGTTGATCACCACCGGGAAGAAGCCGATCAGCGCGCCGATCAACATGTTGGGAAAGATGCCGTAACCCAGCCACATCAGGAACAGCGGCGCGATCGCCACCTTGGGCAGCGTGTTGACGAACACGAGGAACGGCGTCAGCGCGCGCGAGATGCCGGCCGACCACGCGATGGCCATGCCCAGCACCACGCCCGCGGCGCCCGCGAGCACGAACGCCCCCAGGATTTCGACCGCCGTGATCCAGGTGTGGCTGAGCCAGGGGATCTCGTCGCTCGTCATTGCCAGTACCACCGACCAGGGACTGGGCAGCAGGTATTCGCGGATGCCGAGCACCGACACGGCCAGTTGCCACAGCGCGATGAAGCCCACGAACATGCCGACCGCGGGCAGGTAGTGGCCGAGCACCGACCGGATCGACTTGTGCTTCACAGCGCGATCTCGGTGCAGCGGAGACGATTGGATTGCATGCGTACGATGCGAGCAAGATGCACGCCATCCAACCCGCACCGCGATGGCGTTCTGCTCATGCCAGCCATCGGTCCAAATTGGCCGAGACGAACGCATCGTCCGCCAGATCGCCATGCTCGGCATAAACCCGGTCGATCTCTTCCTTCTGCCCGGCGCTCAGGCCTTCTTGGGGGTCGAGACACCAGATGCCTTCGAGCAGGCCCTGGCGGCGCAGCACCTCGTGGCAGCCGGCGATGCAGCCGTCGAAGTTGTTCGCCACGTCGAAGAAGGCGCTGTTGCAGTCGGTCACGCGGCTGTCGAGCGCCAGCATCGCGGCGCTGACGCCGCTCTCGGCCGCAGCCGCCTGGCACTGCGCCAGCAAGCGCACCGCGCCGGAGGTCCACACCGACCAGTGGCCCAGCAGCCCGCCGCGAAAACGCACAGTCACGGGTGCGCCGTCGCGCAGAACCGAGAACGGCGTCACCAGGTCGAGCACGATGTGGTCGTCGTTGCCGGTGTAGAGCGTGACGCGGTCCTCGGCCCGCGCGGCCACCACACCGCGCACCACGTCGAGCGTGCGGTAGCGGTGGAACGGGGCGACCTTGATCGCGACGACGTTCTCGATCGCGGCGAAGCGCGCCCAGAAGCTGCTGCCCAGCTCCATGCCGCCGACGGCCGGCTGCAGGTAGAAGCCGATCAGCGGGATCTCCTGCGCCACGGCCTCGCAATGCGCGATCAGCGCATCTTCGCTCTGCCCTTTCATCGCGGCCAGGCTCAGCAGGCCTGCGCCGTAACCCATGCCGCGTGCGAGCCGGGCCTCGGCCACGGCCTGCGGCGTGCGGCCGCAGACGCCGGCCACCATCGCCAGCGCCTTGTCCGGCGCCCAGGCGTGTGCGGTCTCGATGGCCAGGCGCAGCACTTCCTCGAACAGGCCGACCTCGCGGATCGCGAACTGCGTGGTGTGCACGCCCACCGCCAGGCCGCCGGCACCGGCATCGAGGTAGTAGCGGCTCAGCGCGCGCTGGCGTCGCGGGTCGAGGCGGCGCTGCGCGTCGAGCGCCAGCGGGTGCGCAGGAATGGCAAGACCCTGGCGCAGCAGCGCACGCGTGGCGTCGATCGAGGGCATGGGCAGGTGCATGGGGTCAACCGAATTCAGGACCGGCGATCACGAACAGGTGGTCGTGGGCAGCCGCGATGGGCGGGATGACGGCGGACGCGAGGGCCATCCGCACGAACGGGCGCTGGCGCCGGAAGCCGTGTGCGGCCAGCCAGTCCGACAGCCCTGCCCAGCGGGTCGGCACGTCGAGAAAGACCGGCCCTTGCACATCGGCCAGTGCGGCGGACAGCAGGGCGATGGCCGCGGCTTCGTCGGGGGCGACCAGCGGTCCGATCTGCGATGCGCGCATGCCGCTGCGCAGCAGCACGAACCCCTGGTCGTCATCGGAAAGCCAGCCGCGGCTGCCGTCGCGCGCGAGCACACCGTCGAGCAGAAACCGCCGCTGCAGGCCCGTGGCCTGCCGGTCGAGCAAGGCCACCCGTGCGGCATCGTCGCCGCTGTCGACACGGCGCACGCCGGTGCCGGCAGGCAGCGCAGGCATGGACTCGACCGCGGCCTCAGTCTCCCAGCGCTCCAGTTCGAAGCCGGCCTGGAAACCCAGCCCGCGGTAGACCAGCAACCCGGCCGGCGTGGCGTCGAGCACAGGCACCACGTCCTGGCCTTGCAACTGTTGCACGCAGCTTTCGAGCAGGCGCGTCGCCAGCCCGCGCTGGCGCCAGGCGGGCGCCACCAGCACCATCGAGATCCAGCCCAGGCGGCCTGCATAGGGCAGCGAGGCCGCGGTCGCGACGATCTCGCCGTCGTCGCCTCGGCAACCGATTACCTGGCCATGCGCCATGAACAGGCGCCAGTCGTCGGCGGTCTGGTTCCAGCCCGCGCCGGCGGACAGTGCCAGGCACCCGGCCATGTCGGCCGGCGACAGCACCGCCTGCAGCAACGGCTCAGAAAGCGCCATCGCGCACTTCGAACTTGGTCGGCTTGTTGAAGCTGGGCATGTCGCGCGCAACCCAGTCGGCCACCCAGTCGAGCATCTTGCCCAACGGCACCAGCGGATAACCGAACAGCCGGTTGGCCAGCGTGGTGTCGGACAGCAGCGCGTTGGGCGCTTCCTGGCCGGTGATCTGCGGCGTCTTGCCCAGGCGCGCGCCGAACTCGGCCGCCAGCCAGCGCACCGAGATCGTCTCGGGGCCGGTGCAGTTGATCGGCGTGGCCGGCACTGTGCAGTGGCGCAGGCAGCGCAGCGCCTGCGCGCTGGCATCGCCCTGCCAGATCACGTTGACGTGCCCCATGGTCACGTCGACCGGGTCGCCGCGGTGGACCTTGGACGCCACATCGGCCAGCACGCCATAACGCATGTCGATCGCGTAGTTGAGCCGGAACATGCGCGACGGCGTTTTGTGCTGCGCCGAGAAGTACTCGAACATGCGCTCGCGTCCCAGGCACGACTGCGCGTATTCGCCCACCGAAGCCGGCACCGTGGCCTCGCTCGCGGCAGGGCGGCCGAGCGGCGTCAGCGCGTAGACGTTGCCGGTGGAGAACGCGACCGTGCGCGCGCCGCGGAAGGTATCGGCCACCAGCGCGGGCACGTGCGTGTTCATCGCCCAGGTGAGGCCAGCGTTGTCCTTGGCGCCGAACTTGTGGCCGGCGGCAAAGACGATGTTGGCCACGCGTGGCAGGGCTTCGAGCGCCCGGCGGTCCAGCAGATCGGCCGTGATGGTCTCGACACCGAAGCGCTCCAGCTGCGTGCGCACCGCCGGATCGCTGAAACGCGCCACGCCGATCACGCGTTTGCCTGGCGCGGCGCGCTTGGCCAGCCGCGCCAGCGTGGGGCCCATCTTGCCGCCCACGCCCAGGACCATCAGGTCGCCATCGACCTGGGCCAGGTCGTCGATCAGCGCACGGCTCGGGCGCGACAGGAATTCTTCGAGCACCTCGACCGTTTCGAAGCGGTCGGGCCAATGGCCGGCATCGAGCACCGAGTTTTCGGAGGCGGTGGCGGAGTGGTCTGGTGTGCGCACGTGCGTTCCCTTGGATGGCGTTGTCCAAGCATAGGCGTGTGCCCGCCCACTGTCAACCGTTTGGTTGAATTACAGGCGCAGCCCCGCCATCGCGAATGCCACCACGTGGCTGCGGTAGGCTTTTTCTTCCTCGTCCGACGCCAGATCGCGCCCGAAGATGGACGACAAGGTCAGCCGGTTCGAGAAGAAGAAGTACGACATGCCGGCAATCGACACGTACAGCGCCACCGGGTCGATGCCCTTCCTGAACACCTTGGCGCGCACGCCGCGCGCCAGCGTCTTGGCGATCAGGTCGATCAGCGGCGAGTTGGTCTCGCGGATCGCACGCGAATCGCGCACGTGTTCGGCCCCGTGGGCGTTTTCGTGGTTCAGCAGCCCGATGAAGTCCGGATGCCGCGCCAGGTAGTCGAACGAGAAGCCGATCAGCGCCGCCATCGCCTCCTGCGGCGGTTGGCCTTCGAGTTGCAGGCCTTGCTCCTGCGCGCGGATCTCGGTGTACACGTCCTCGAGGGCCGTGCGGTAGAGCTCTTGCTTGCTGCCGAAGTAGTAGTACAGCAACTGCTTGTTGACCCCGGCCCGCAGCGCGATCTCGTTCACGCGCCCGCCACTCAAGCCCTTGGCCGCGAACTCGGTGCGCGCGGCCACCAGGATCGCGTTGCGCGCGGCGTTGTGCTCGGCGCTGTCGGCCGAGACCGGCACCGCGGCGCGGCGGGTGGGTTTCATGCGGATGCCCGGTCCGGTACCGGTTCGCCGGCGTCCGGCGCCACGGTCAGCGTCGAGTCACAACCGATGCCGGCCGCGATCCAGCGCCGCGCCAGGCGCCGCAACAGGGGCGCGGACCAGCGCCACGCACGTGGGAGCACCGATGCGGCATCGCTGATGGCACCGCAGCGGTATTGAAGCGCCGCGGGGTCCCAACGCAGTGCAGTGCAAGCACCTGTGCGGCGGCGCGACAACACCATGCCCAGCGGACAGGGCGTCGACAGGCAGCAGATGCCGCAGCCGTTGCAGCGCGCGCCGTAAGCGGGCTTCGGTGGTGCCAGCGGTTCGATGTGGATCCGTTGCCAGTCGTTCATGGGTTCTGGATGCAATCGGGCGCACACCTGATTGGCGACTGCCTACATGCAACGAATCGGTTCAGGATGCCAGACTCGAAGTCGGAGCCCCCGGCCCCGACAAACGCGCCTTGGCCTGCGCCATTGCGGTCTGCACCTTCAGCTGAAAAGCTTCACGCGAGGGGAGCACGGTCAAGTATTCGGCCACATGGATCCCTGATTTGTCGAGCTCCAGCAACTCCACCTGCTCATGCTTCTTGCCAGCACAGAGAATGATGCCCAGCGGTGGCTGGTCGCCGGGCTCCTGATCGTATTTGGCCAGCCAGCGCAGATACAGCTCCATCTGGCCCTTGAACTCGGCGCGGAAATTGTCGAGCTTCAGATCGATGGCAACCAGGCGCCGCAGCTTGCGGTTGTAGAACAGCAGGTCGATGTAGAAATCATCGTTGTCGAGCTGAATGCGCTTTTGTCGCGCCACGAACGAAAAGCCTGTACCCAACTCCAGCAGAAAAGATTCAAGCTCCCGCAAGATCGCGTCCTCGAGATCTTTTTCCAGGTAGCGGTCCTGCAAGCCCAGGAAGTCGAGCACGTACGGATCCTTCAGCACCAGAGATGGTGTGATGTCGCCTTTCGCCTGCAGTGCGTCGAGTTCGTGCGCGATAAGTTGATCAGGTTGGCGCGACAGGGCGGTGCGTTCGTAGAGCATCGAGCCGACCCGATCGCGCAGCGCTCGTACGCTCCAGCGGTCGAGACTGGCCATCTCGGCGTAGAAGCCGCGCGCAGCCGGCTCCCTGAGGTAGATCAACTCGAGAAAATGACTCCAGGCCAATTGTCTCGACAGCGTCGAGACAATGGCTTCATCGGGGAAAGCCTCCACGAACCGCAGCATGTGGCGCAAGTTCTTTTCACTGAAGCTTCGGCCAAACTCGGCGCTCAATTGGCCCGACAGCGTCGAGACAATCTGCTCGCCGTAACTGGCTCGCTCGCCGCCCAGCACTTCGGTACGAATGCGTTGGCCGATACGCCAGTACATCAGGGTCAAACTGACATTGACGGCAACTGCGGCAGACTCACGGGCTTGCTTGATCAGCTGCCGCAAATCGGCGAGCAGCGGGAGCGGAGCCGTTAGCAAGGAAGGCCCGTCGGCGAGCTTCCCATCGACTTTTTCAAGGGGTTGAGGTTCAGGCTTCATGTCGGCTTGGTTGACTCATTCTAGACAGCACCTTCTGCTCCTGAGCATTCGAACCCCGGAACGCAAGGCTTCGGGGCTCGACCCACAAAGCCAGCCAGCTACCCTTTATGTAGCAACTGAAAGCTACCGCGCCAGCACCGCCGCCAACGCCCGCCCGGTCGCCGTGTCCAGCCGCACCACCTCCTCCGGCGCCGCGGCGGCCACCACCCGGCCGCCGCCGTCGCCGCCTTCGGGCCCCAGGTCGACCACCCAGTCGGCCTCGGCGATCACGTCCAGGTCGTGCTCGATCACCACCACGCTGTGGCCGCCGTCAACCAGGCGGTGCAGCACGCGGATCAGCTTCTCGACGTCGGCCATGTGCAGGCCCACCGTGGGTTCGTCGAGCACGTACAGCGTGTGCGGCGCCTTCTGGCCGCGGCGCGTCACGTCGTCGCGCACCTTGCTGAGTTCGGTCACGAGCTTGATGCGCTGCGCCTCGCCGCCCGACAGCGTGGGCGAGGGCTGGCCCAGGGTCAGGTAGCCCAGGCCCACGTCCTTCAGCAGCTGCAGCGGATGGCCGATGTTGGGCATGGCGGCGAAGAAGTTGACGGCTTCGTCGACCTCCATCTGCAGCACGTCGCCGATGCTCTTGCCGCGCCAGGTGACGGCCAGCGTCTCGGGGTTGAAGCGCGCGCCGTGGCAGCTTTCGCAAGGCACCTTCACGTCGGGCAGGAAGCTCATCGCGATGGTGCGGATGCCCTGGCCTTCGCAGGTCGGGCAGCGGCCTTCGCCGGTGTTGAACGAGAAGCGGCCGGCACCGTAGCCGCGGGCCTTGGCCTCGAGTGTTTCGGCGAACAGCTTGCGGATCGTGTCCCAGAAACCGATGTAGGTGGCCGGGCAGCTGCGCGGCGTCTTGCCGATCGGCGTCTGGTCGACTTCGAGCACACGGTCGATCGACTCGTAGCCCAGCACGTCGTCGCAGCCGACCCAGGGCACGCGTTTGCCGGCGGCCACGGCATCGCGCCCGGCCTTGGTCGATCGCTGGGTGACGATGGCCTGCACATTGGTCAGCAGCACGTCGCGCGCCAGCGTCGACTTGCCGGAGCCGCTGACGCCGGTGACAGCCACCAGGCGGCGCAGCGGGATGTCGGCCGCCACGTCGTGCAGATTGTGCAGGCGCGCGCCGCGCACGCCCAACCAGACGGGGGCGGTGTCCGTCGGCTCGATCTGCTGTGCCTGCACATAGGCAGCGGCCTTGGCGGCGGCCCTTGCAGCGGCCGTGGGGCGCCCGGTGGAAGTGGCCTGGACCGCGTCCTCGGGTGCATTGGTGGCCTCGCTCTGCGGCGGCGGCGCGGCGTCGACACCGCGCCGCGTCTTCAGCGGATGCCGCATCGCGTGCAGCAGGTAGCGGCCGGTGACCGAGTCTTCGGCCTGCTCGATGTCGGCCACCTTGCCCTCGGCCACCAGGCGGCCGCCGCGTTTGCCGGCGCTGGGGCCGATGTCGATGATGTGGTCGGCGCGGCGAATCGTATCCTCGTCGTGCTCCACCACCACCAGCGTGTTGCCCTTCTCGCCCAGCTTCTGCAGCGCGTTCAGCAGGATGTGGTTGTCGCGCGCGTGCAGGCCGATGGTCGGCTCGTCGAGGATGTAGCAGACGCCCTGCAGGTTGCTGCCGAGTTGCGCCGCGAGCCGGATGCGCTGCGCTTCGCCGCCCGACAGCGTGGGCGCGCCACGGTCGAGCGTCAGGTAGTTGAGGCCCACCTCTTCGAGGAACTCGAGCCGGCCGGCGATCTCGGGCAGCAGGTCGCGGGCGATGTCGGCCTCGCGCGCGGTGAGCCTGGCCGCCGCGGTCAGGTTCGTCACCCACTTGCGGATGTCGCTGACCGACAGGCGCGCGATGTCGGTGATGCCGGTGCCGTCGAATCGCACGGCCCGCGCGACGGGGTTGAGCCGTGTGCCCTGGCAGGTGGGGCAGACGGTGTCGGTCACGTCGTCGGCCTCGGGTTCGGCAAAGGTCTGCTCGCGGCCCTTGCGGTCGTCGTCGCGCACCGAGTCGTCGTAGACCTGGCGCTGGTCCTTCGTCAGCTTGACGCCGGTGCCGACGCAGTCGGGGCACCAGCCATGCTTGCTGTTGTAGCTGAACAGGCGCGGATCGAGTTCGGCATAACTGGTGCTGCAGACCGGGCAGGCGCGCTTGGTCGAGAACGCGAGCAACTGGCCGATCCCGGTCGTCGGCGTGCCGGCGAGCATCGCGGCGCGCAGGCCGGTGAGCTGACTCAAGATGTGCACCACACCCTTGCCATGCTCCAGCGCCGTGGCCAGCGCGGCGCGCAGCCGGCCTTCGTTCTCGGGTGTCACGTCGAGGCTGGCCACCGGCAGCTCGATCGTGTGTTCCTTGAAGCGGTCGATGCGCGGGAAACCGGTGGTCGGCAGGAAGTTGCCGTCCACCCGCAGGTGCGTGTAGCCGCGCGGGCGGGCCCAGTCGGCCAGCTCGGTGTAGACGCCCTTGCGGTTCATCACCAAGGGCGCCAGCAGGCCGATGTGCTGGCCGCGGAAGTGCCGCAGCAGCTGCGCGGCGATGCTCTCGGGCGTCTGTGGCTGCACGGCCGCGCCGTCGTGGATGCAGTGCTGCACCCCGAGCTTCACATACAGCAGGCGCAGAAAGTGCCAGACCTCGGTGGTCGTGCCCACCGTCGACTTGCGGCCGCCGCGCGACAGGCGCTGCTCGATCGCCACCGTGGGCGGAATCCCATAGACCGCGTCGACCTCGGGCCGACCGGCCGGCTGCACGATGCTGCGGGCATAGGCGTTCAGCGATTCGAGATAACGGCGCTGGCCTTCGTTGAACAGGATGTCGAACGCCAGCGTCGACTTGCCCGAGCCGCTGACGCCGGTGACCACGTTGAACTGGCCACGCGGAATGTTCACCGACAGCGACTTGAGGTTGTGCTCCTTGGCGTTGACGATTTCAATACAGTCGCTTGCCGCGCCCGTGCGCGGCCCGTCCTCACCCTCCCCCCTCGCGGGGGAGGGCCGGGGAGAGGGGGCAGCGGCACCCGCAAAGGCCCCCCCCCTCTCCCCAACCCTCTCCCGCGCAGGGGAGAGGGAGTAAGACGCGCGGGGCTCCTGCACGCTGCGCGCACCAGCCGTCATCGCCTCTTCATAGTGGCGCAGCGCCTCGCCGGTGTGCGACGTGAGGTGCGCACGCAGGTCGTCGGGCGTGCCGACCGCGACCACCAGCCCGCCGCCATCGCCTCCCTCCGGGCCCATGTCGATCAGCCAGTCGCTGGCGCGGATCACGTCGAGGTTGTGTTCGATCACCACCAGCGAGTGGCCGGCCTCCAGCAGCTTGCGCAGCGCGCGCATCAGCTTGGCAATGTCGTCGAAATGCAGGCCGGTGGTCGGCTCGTCGAACAGGAACAGCGTGCCCTTGCGCGCCACGCTCTGGCGCGACGCGCTGGCCGTCTTGGCCGCCTCGGCCAGGAAGCCGGCGAGCTTCAGGCGCTGCGATTCGCCGCCCGACAGCGTGGGCACCGGCTGGCCCAGCTTCACGTACTCGAGGCCCACGTCGATGATCGGCTGCAGCGCACGGATCACGTCGCGGTCGTTCTCGAACACCAGGGCCGCCTCGCTGACGGTCAGGTCGAGCACGTCGGCCACGTTGAAGGTGACGCGCTGCGCGGTGTCGGCGGCGCGGCGCTCGATGCGCACTTCGAGAATCTCGGGCCGGTAGCGCTTGCCGTCGCAATCGGGGCAGCGCAGGTACACATCGGAGAGGAACTGCATCTCCACGTGCTCGAAGCCCGAGCCGCCGCAGGTCGGGCAACGCCCGTCGCCGCTGTTGAAGCTGAACTTCGACGCGGTGTAACTGCGCTGGCGCGACATCGGCGCGGTGGCGAACAGCTCGCGGATCGCGTCCCAGGCGCCGACGTAGCTCGCCGGGTTGGAACGCGCCGTCTTGCCGATCGGCGACTGGTCGACATAGACCACCTCGCTCAGATGGTCGGCGCCCAGCAGCCGGTCGTGCCGGCCCGGCGATTCGGTGGCCTTGCCGAAGTGGCGCAGCAACGCGGGTGCCAGCACGTCCTGGATCAGCGTCGACTTGCCCGAGCCGCTGACGCCGGTCACGCAGACCAGGCGCTGCAGCGGGATCTCGACCGACACGTCGCGCAGGTTGTGCTCGCGCGCGCCCTCGAGGATGAGCCGCGGCGTGTTGTCGCCGACCGGGCGGCGCAGGCCCATGCCGATCTGCTTGCGGCCGCCCAGGTAGGCGCCGGTCAGCGTGTCGGCGGCACGCAGTTCTTCGGTCGTGCCGTCGAACACGATCTGGCCGCCGCGCGCGCCCGGGCCCGGGCCCATGTCGATCATGCGGTCGGCTGCGAACATCACGGCCGGGTCGTGCTCGACCACCACCAGCGTATTACCGGCATCACGCAGCCGCCACATCGCCTCGATGATGCGGTGCATGTCGCGCGGGTGCAGGCCGATGCTGGGCTCGTCGAGCACGAACAGCGTGTTGACCAGCGAGGTGCCAAGCGCCGTCGTCAGGTTGATGCGCTGCACCTCACCGCCCGACAGCGTGCGGCTCTGCCGGTCGAGCGTGAGGTAGCCGATGCCGACATCGCACAGGTAACGCAGGCGGGTGGTGATTTCTTCGAACAGGAGCTTCAGCGCCTGCTCGTCACCCGCACCGGCCGAACCCACCGCGGCAGGGTCGCTGGCCATGCGCTGCGCGATGCGGTCAAAGAAGCGCCGCAGCCGGTCGATCGGCATCAGCATCAGGTCGTGCAGGCACAGGCCGGGCAAGGCTTCCAATTGATTGCGCGTCCAGCCCACACCTTGCGGCAAAAAACGCTCGGCCGGCGGCAACACCGCGTCGGCGTCTTCCTTGCTGCCGACGCGCCACAGCAGGCTCTCGAGCTTCAGCCGCGCGCCGCCGCAGGTGTCGCAGGTCGTGTAGCTGCGGTACTTGGACAGCAAGACGCGGATGTGCATCTTGTACGACTTGGTCTCCAGGTACTCGAAGAAGCGCTTGACGCCGAACCAGTGCTGGTTCCACTTGCCGTTCCAGTTGGGCGAGCCGTGGACCACCCAGTGCTTGTGCTCGGGTGTCAGCCGGTAGTACGGCGTGTCGCGCGGAATGCCGGCGGCCTCGGCGTGGCGCATCAGGTCGTCTTGCGCCTCCTTCCACGCCGGCGTCTGCATCGGCTTGATGGCGCCGGCGCGCAGCGTCAGCTTGTCGTTCGGGATCACCAGGCCGTAGTCGACGCCAATCACCCGGCCGAAACCGCGGCAGGTCTCGCAGGCACCGGCCGGCGAGTTGAACGAGAACATCGACGGGATGGGCTCGGCGTAACGCAGGTCGCTCTCGGGGCAGTGCAGACCGGTGGAGAAGCGCCAGATGACCGGCTGCGGGGCCTCGGCCGCGTCCTGCCCGTCGGCGGGCGCTGGCGGCAGCACATAGACATTCATGCGCCCGGCGCCGCGCTTCAGCGCCACCTCGACGGCTTCCAGCGCGCGGGACTTCTCGGTCTGGCCAATCCGGAACCGATCAGCCACCACATCCAGCACTTTGACAGCCCCCACGCTCCCCACGGCGTGTGGTTCGCTGCCCCCCGAGGGGGTGCTCGCTTGCTTGGGGCGGCCCGGCGCGGCGCTCGTGCGCGTCCCCGTCGGCCTTTGCTCTTCGCGCTCGGCCTGCACCCTTGTGAAGCCGCTGGCGGCCAGCCACGACGTCAGCTCCTCCGCCGTGGTGCTGGAAGGCAGCTCCACCGGGAACGTGACCACCAGCCGGGGATCCTGGGCCTCGGCGGCGCGGGCCAGCAGCTCAGCGTAGATGCTGTCGGGCGAATCGTGCCGCACCGGCAACGCAGTCTTCTGGTCGAACAACCGGCCGGCACGGGCGAACAGCAGCTTCAGGTGGTCGTTCAGCTCGGTCATCGTGCCGACCGTCGAGCGCGACGAGCGCACCGGATTGGTCTGGTCGATCGCGATGGCGGGCGGCACGCCCTCGACCCGGTCGACCGCGGGCTTGTCCATCCGGTCGAGGAACTGGCGCGCATAGGCCGAGAAGGTTTCGACGTAACGGCGCTGGCCTTCGGCGAACAAGGTGTCGAACACCAGGCTCGACTTGCCCGACCCGCTGGGCCCCGTCACCACCGTGAGTTCACCTGTGCGGATATCCAGGTCAAGGTTCTTCAGGTTGTGCTGGCGCGCGCCGCGGATGCGGATGGTTCCCTGAGGCATATGGTGCGGTCTCGCGAAAGGAAGCGGGCCATTGTAGAGATGGGTCCCCGCCGACAAGGCTGTGTGGATATCCAGCATTCTGGACGAAAAAAAGGCCCGGGAGATCGACTCCCGGGCCTCTTTGTCGAGACGCCTGCGACGCTTCAGTCGTTGGCGTAGATGTCGACGTCCTTGGTCTCCTTGATGAACAGCGTGCCCACCACCAGGGTGACCGCTGCGATCGTGATCGGATACCACAGGCCGTTGTACATGTTGCCGGTCTGCGCCACGATGGCCAGCGCCGTCGCCGGCAGCAGGCCGCCGAACCAGCCGTTGCCGATGTGGTAAGGCAGGGACATCGAGGTGTAGCGGATGCGCGTGGGGAACAGCTCGACCAGCATGGCGGCGATCGGGCCGTAGACCATGGTCACCAGGATCACCAGGTAGGTCAGGATCACGACGATCATCACCTTGTCGAGCTTGGCCGGATCGGCCTTGGCCGGATAGCCGGCGGCCTTCAGGTCGTCGGCCACCGCCTTCTTAAACTCGGCGTCCTTCTTCTTCAGGTCGTCGGGAGTCAGGCCGGCGGCAGCGTAGCTGGGGATCGTGGTCTCGCCGATCTTGATGGTGGCGGGCGCACCGGCCGGGCCGGCCACGTTCTCGTAACTCACCGAGCTGGCCGACAGCACCTGCTTGGCGATGTCGCACGAGCTGGTGAAGCGGGAGGTGCCGGTCGGGTTGAACTGGAACGAGCATTCCTTCGGATCGGCCGTCACCACCACCTTGTTCTTGGCCTGGGCTGCGGCCAGGTCGGGGTTGGCGGCCTTGGTCAGCGCCGTGAACACCGGGAAGTAGGTCAGGATGGCCAGCAGGCAGCCGGCCATGATGATGGGCTTGCGGCCGATCTTGTCGGACAGCGCACCGAAGATCACGAAGAACGGCGTGGCGACGATCAGCGACCAGGCCACCAGGATGTTGGCCGTGGCCCCGTCGACCTTCAACGCGCCGGTCAGGAAGAACAGCGAGTAGAACTGGCCCGTGTACCAGACCACGGCCTGGCCGGCGGTCAGACCCACCAGCGCCAGGATCACGATCTTCAGGTTCTTCCACTGGCCGAAGGACTCGGACAGCGGCGCCTTCGAGGTCTTGCCTTCCGACTTCATCTTCACGAAGGCAGGCGACTCGTTCATGGAGAGGCGGATGTACACCGACACGCCCAGCAGCAGGATCGACACCAGGAACGGAATGCGCCAGCCCCAGTCGGCGAAGGCCGCCTCGCCGATGCTGGTGCGCACCCCCAGGATCACCAGCAGCGACAGGAACAGGCCCAGCGTCGCCGTGGTCTGGATCCACGAGGTGTAGAACCCACGCTTGCCGCGCGGCGCGTGCTCGGCCACATAGGTGGCGGCCCCGCCGTACTCGCCGCCGAGCGCCAGGCCCTGCAGCATGCGCAGCACGATCAGGATCACCGGAGCGGCGACGCCGATCGACGCGTAGTTGGGCAGCAGGCCGACGATGAAGGTCGACAGGCCCATGATCAGGATCGTCACCAGGAAGGTGTACTTGCGCCCGATCATGTCGCCGAGCCGGCCGAATACCAGCGCGCCGAAGGGCCGCACGATGAAGCCGGCGGCGAACGCGAGCAGCGAGAAGATCGTGCGTGATGCCGGGTCCAGTGCCGAGAAGAACTGGTTGCCGATGATCACGGCGAGCGTGCCGTAGAGGTAGAAGTCGTACCACTCGAACACCGTACCGAGCGATGAAGCGAAGATGACTTTCTTCTCTTCGGGCGTCATCGGTCGGTTGGCGACTGCTGTTGACATATGGGTTGTCTCCGAATAATGGACCTCCCCCGTGGAGGCCTGCGGGCATTCTTGGAGTCGGCACTGACCCGGTTCTGACGCCTGCCCAACATGGGCTGACAAACTAAGTACTAACCCAGGGAACGCGTATCGGGATGTGAATCTGCGCGGCTTATTTGCCGATGTTCGTCCGATCCACACCCGACGGCAAGCGCGCCGCGCCGTCCCAGTCGGGGCCGTCGAACCACGCGTCGCCGGCCAGGCAGGCCCGCAGCATCGGCAGTGCATCGAAGCCCCAGAACAGCTTGCCGTCGACCGCGAAGCTCGGCACACCGAACACCCCGGCGGCGATGGCCTCGTCGGTGTGCTGGCGCAGCTGCTGCTTCACCGCATCGGCCGCCGGATCGCGCTGCGGCGCCAGCGCCTGCTGCAGACCCCGCAGCCGCTGCGCATCGGCGGCATCGGCTCCGCCGCGCCACACGTGGCGAAAGACCCGTTCGCAAACCTGCCGGTTCGGCGTGCCATCGGCGCTGCAGGCCAGCGCCAGACGCAGCGGCGCCAGAGGGTTGAACGGATGGCGCGCTGGCATCTGCAGCGGCACGCCATGCACATGCGCGAGCCACGCCACCTGGCGGTAGGTCCACTCGCGCTTGCCCGCCATCTCGGCCGGCCCGCGCTGGCCGTGGTGCTGCAGCATGCCGGCGAACAGCACCGGCTTGTGCACCACGTGATAGCTCAGCCCGGCCAAGGCCTCCGGCAGCTTCTCGAACGCGAGGTAGGCGTAGGGCGAGAGGAAGTCGAGGTAGAAGGTGATGCGTTTCACGCCAGGGCCTCGCTCAAGCGCAGCTCGATGCGCTGCCATACGATGCGCTTCTCGGCATCGGGCATGCGACTCCAGGCCGCGATCTCGGGCAAGGTGCGCAAGCACCCCTCGCACAGCGGCACGACCACGCCGATGCGGCAGACCGACACACAGGGCGACACCACCTCGCCGCTCGACGCCCGCACCTGCAGCGCGCGTTGGGCCAGGGTCTCGATCGGCGTCACGGCGATGGCACCGCCTGCACCACATCGGCCACCGGCGCGCCGGTCAGCGCCTCCAGATCCTGCGGCCGCAGCCGGAACACGGCATGCGGGTGGCCAGCCGCCGCCCAGATCTCGTCGAAGCGGAACAGCCCGCGGTCGATCAGCGTCACCGGCGGCGTGGCATGGGCCACCGGCGACACGCCGCCGATGCTGAAGCCGGTGCGGCTCTTCACGAAGTCGGCATCGGCGCGGCCGAGCTTGCCGACCAGCGCTTCGACCTTCTTCTCGTCGACGCGGCGGTCGCCGGAGGTGACCACCAGCACCGCCACATCGTCGGCCTTGCGGCGGAAGATGATGCTCTTGGCGATCTGCCCGACGGCGATGCCCAGCGCATCGGCGGCCTGCTGCGCGGTGCGCGCGGCGTCGTCCAGCATCACCGGAAGGTCGGCATGGCCGTGCTGCTGCAACACGGCGATGACTCGGCGCACGCCGTCGGGCAGGGCAGTCAGTTCGGCACCGCACATGGTCGAGATCGCCCGTGCTCAGCCGGCGCGCTTGTTCAGCAACGCGGTCGCCACGCGCGAACCGTTCTTGCGTTCGAGGAAGTCGCTGATGAATTGGCCCGTGTCGACCAGGGCGTCGAGGTCGATGCCGGTCTCGATGCCCATGCCGTGCAGCATGTAGACCACGTCTTCCGAGGCCACGTTGCCGGTGGCGCCCTTCGCGTACGGGCAGCCGCCGAGCCCGGCAACCGAGGTGTCGTACTGCCACACGCCCATCTGCAGCGCGGCCAGCGTGTTGGCCAGCGCCTTGCCGTAGGTGTCGTGGAAATGACCGGACACATGGTCGACGTCGAAGTGCTGCAACGCGGCTTCGAGCGCGCGCTGCACCTTGCGCGGCGTGCCGACGCCGATGGTGTCGGCCACACCCAGGTGCTGGGCGCCGATCTCGCGCATCAGCCGCGCCACCATCGCCACGCGTTCGGGCGCAACCTCGCCCTCGTACGGGCAGCCGACCGTGCACGACACCACGCCGCGCACGTGGATGCCCTCGGCCCTCGCCGCCGCGACCACGGGGCGGAACATCTCGATGCTGTCGGCGATCGAGCAGTTGATGTTGCGCTGGCTGAAGGCCTCGCTGGCCGCGCCGAACACCACGATCTCGTCGGGCCAGGCTTCGCGCGGCAACGCCAGCGCGGCCTCGAGGCCCTTCATGTTGGGCGTCAGCACCGAATAGACGACGCCGGGCTTGCGCGCGACGCCGGCCATCACCTGGGCGTTGTCGGCCATCTGCGGCACCCATTTGGGCGACACGTAGCTGGTGGCTTCGAGATGGCGCACGCCGGCGTCCTGCAGGCGCTGCACCAGCTCGATCTTGACCGCCGCCGGCACGACCTGCTTCTCGTTCTGCAGGCCGTCGCGCGGGCCCACGTCGACGAGCTTGACCCTGGATGGAAGTGACTGCATGTGAAGCTCCTTCTTCTAGTAGCCGCGCACCCGGTCGACCTGGCCGGCGAACGCCTCGCCACGCTCCAGCGCGGCAATCTTGCTGGCGATCTGTGCAATGGTCTCGCGGCGCAAGGTGCGCGCCGAGATGTGCGGCGTGACCGTGATGCGCGGGTGGCGCCAGAACGCATGTTCGGCCGGCAGCGGCTCGGTGCGAAACACGTCCAGTGTCGCACCGGACACATGGCCGCTGTCGAGCAGGGCCAGCAAGTCCTCGTCGACCAGATGGCCGCCGCGGGCCACGTTGATCACGTAGGCGCCCGGCTGCAGCCGCGACAAGGTATCGCGGCGCAGGATGTCCTGCGTCTGCGGTGTCAGCGGCAGCAGGCAGACGAGCACCCGCGTCGCCGACAGGAAGGCGTCGAGTTCCGCATCCCCGGCATAGGTGCGCAAACCGTCGATCGATTTCGGCGACCGGCTCCAGCCCGCCACCGGGAACTCGAACTGCTGCAAGGTGCGCGCGACACGCTCACCGAGTACGCCCAGCCCCATCACACCCACGGTGAACTTGCTGCGCTCGGTCGGCGGCCGGTAGACCCAGCGTTGCGCGCGCGATTCAGCTTCGTAGAGATCCAGCTCGCGAAAATGCCGGATCACCGCCTGGCTCACGTACTCGGCCATCTGCACCGACATGCCCGCGTCGTCCAGCCGCACCACGGGGATGCCCGGCGGCAGGCGCAGCTTCATCAGCGCATCGACGCCGGCACCGATGTTGAAGATGCCGCGCAGCCGGGGCTGGCAGTCGAAGAAGGCCTGCGGCGGCGCCCAGACCACCGCATAGTCGGCCGCCGGTGCCGGTGCGTCGGACGACCACAGGTCGATGCTCGCCTGCGGAAACGTCTCCTGCAGGCTGGCGAGCCAGGGCTCGGGTTTGGTGCCGACACAGCAAAAAGCAATACGCATACGACCAGGGTCCGCAGAAAAAAGGGCGAGCCTAGCAGACCTCGGCTGCTAGACGGCCAGCTTCAGCAGTTCGGCCCCCTCGGCCACCTGGTCGCCAGGCGCATACAGCAGCTCCTGCACCACACCGGCCGCGGGCGCCGCGATGGTGTGCTCCATCTTCATCGCCTCCATCACCGCCAAGGCCTGGCCCTTGGCCACGGTGTCGCCGGCCTTGACCGCGAACGACACCACCTTGCCCGGCATCGGCGCGGTCAGGCGCCCGCCTTCGGCTTGGCCGTCGCCGGCATGCGCCAGCGCATCGACCAGCACGATCTGGGTCGCGCCCTTGGCGGCGAACACGTGCACGGTGTCGCCATGGCGCACCAGCGCGCAGCGGTGGCGTTCGCCGGCGAACTGCAGCTCGACCTCGCGGCCGGCCTGGCTGAACCGGAAGGGTCCGGAGCTTTCACCGACCGTGAGTTGCAGCGCGCCATCGTGCAGGTAGCGCAGCTCGGCGGTGACCGGTTCGCCATGGAACGCGAACGCAAAGCGCCGGACCATGGGTTCGTAGGCACGCCAGCCATCGCGGCGGTTCCAGGGGTCGGCCCAGCGTCCCGCCCGGTCGGCCGCGTCCGCCGCGGCGGCCTGCTCGCCGAGCAGGGTGTGGGCCACCGCGCCGGCCGCAGCGACCGCCAGGCCCAGCGGCTCCTGGTGGAACAGCCGCGCCTGCTCACGCTGGATCAGTGCCGTGTCGAGCTGCGCACCGGCGAACGAAGGGCTGGCCACCACATGCCGCAGGAACTGCACGTTCGACTGCACACCGACGATGTGCAGCTGCGCCAGTGCACGGTCCAGCCGCGCCAGCGCCTGCGCGCGGTTCTCGCCATGCACGATCAGCTTGGCGATCATCGAGTCGTAGAACGGCGAGATCGCGTCGCCCTGCCGCACGCCGGCGTCCACACGCACCTGGGCGCCGGTCGTGGCGCGCTCGAAGCGCACGCACTCGGGCAGGCTGTAGACGTGCAGCGTGCCGGTGGCGGGCAGGAACTGCTTGTCCGGGTTCTCGGCGCAGATGCGGGCCTCGATCGCGTGGCCTGTGATGCGCAGCTGGTCCTGCCGCAGCGGCAGCGGCTCGCCCGACGCCACGCGCAGCTGCCACTCGACCAGGTCGAGCCCAGTGATGGCCTCGGTGACCGGGTGCTCCACCTGCAGGCGGGTGTTCATCTCCATGAAGAAGAACGACATCTCCGGCGTGCTGACCCCCACGCCGTCCCGCTGCTCGACGATGAACTCCACCGTGCCGGCGCCAACGTAGTGCACCGCACGTGCCGCGGCCACCGCAGCCTCGCCCATCTGCTGGCGCATCGCTTCGGTCATGCCGGGGGCCGGCGCTTCCTCCAGCACCTTCTGATGCCGGCGCTGCACCGAGCAGTCGCGCTCGAACAGGTAGACGTAGTGGCCCTGGGTGTCGCCAAACACCTGGATCTCGATGTGGCGCGGGCGCTGCACATATTTCTCGATCAGCACCGCGTCGTCGCCGAAGCTGTTGATCGCTTCGCGTTGGCACGAGGCCAGGGCCGCGGCGAAGTCTTCCGCCTTGTCGACTGCGCGCATGCCCTTGCCGCCACCGCCGGCGCTGGCCTTGATCAGCACCGGGTAGCCGATGCGGTCGGCCTCGCGCTGCAGCAGCGCGGCGTCCTGGTCGCGGCCGTGGTAGCCGGGCACCAGCGGCACGCCGGCCTTCTCCATCAGCTGCTTGGACGCGGCCTTCAGCCCCATCGCCCGGATCGCCGACGGCGGCGGGCCGATGAACACCAGGCCGGCATCGGCGCAGGCCTGCGCGAACTCTTCGTTCTCGCTGAGAAAGCCGTAGCCCGGGTGCACCGCCTGCGCGCCGGTCGCCTTGGCCGCCTCGAGGATGCGTTCCCAACGCAGGTAGCTGTCCTTCGGGGCGTTGCCGCCGATGTGCACGGCTTCGTCGCAGGCCGCCACGTGCTGGGCATGGGCATCGGCGTCGGAGTAGACGGCCACGGTCCGGATGGCCATGCGCCTGGCCGTGGCAGCCACTCGGCACGCGATCTCACCTCTATTGGCAATCAGGATCTTGTCAAACATTCAAACTCCTTGGGACGACAGGGTCCCAGAGAAAAGACGGGCCAGCTTGCGGCCCAGGCGCCGCAGGAACTTGAACAACACCACCAGCAAGCACACGCTCAGCACCAGCACGATCAGCAGGCAGATGCCGAACGCGACCGGGTGGTGCGTGGCCAGCCACAGCGCGCCCATCACCAGGCCGTCCTCGAGCAGGCTCAGGCCGATGTTGCTGAACGGCTCCGGCGAGGTGTTGGCCGCGGCGCGGGTGGTGGCCTTGGTCGCGAACGACGTGGCCGCCAGCGAGCCGCCGAGCACGGCCGCCACGGCGCCCATCGTCGCGCTGTCGGCGCCGAACACGCCGGCCGCCAGCGCCGCGCCGGCCGGCACGCGGATCAGGCCGTGCACCAGGTCCCACAACGAATCGAGGCCCGGGATCTTGTCGGCGAAGAACTCCACGAACAGCATGAAGCCGCTGCCGATCAGCATCGCCGGGTGCTGCAGCAGCGCCAGGCCCGGCGGCAGCGGCAACCAGCCCATGAACCCCGACAGGCCCACGACGAACAGCACCGCATACAGCCGCAGCCCGCTGGCCCAGCCCAGCACGGCGGCCAGCGCCAGCAACTGGGGCAGATCGAGCCGCGCGGTGCCGGCGCCGACCATCTGGCCCGCAGGGCCGGCGGCGGCGCTCCACCATGCGACCAACTGGTCCCACAGGCTGCTCAGGATGTCCATGCGGGCTCAGGGTTTGGGCGGCAGCCAGTGTGGCGGCCGCTTCTGCAGGAACGACTGCAGGCCTTCGCGCCCCTCAGCGCTGACGCGGATGTCGGCAATGCCGGCCACCGTCATCGCAACGAGTTCCGGCGTGAGATCGTGGCCCGCCACGTCGTGCAGCAGGCGCTTGCAGGCCTTCATCGCCGCCGGCCCTGCGTTGACCAGGGACTGCGCCAGTTCGGTCACCTTGGCGTCCAGCGCCTCGGCCGGCACCACCGCATGCACGAAGCCGATGCGCAATGCCTCGGCCGCGTCGAACCGTTCGGCGGTGAGGAAGTAGCGGTGCGCCGCGCGCGCGCCCATCGCCCGGATCACGTAGGGGCTGATGGTGGCCGGGATCAGCCCCAGCCGGACCTCACTCAGGCAGTAGTGCGCGCTGTCGGCCGAGACGGCGATGTCGCAGGCCGCGACCAGGCCGGTGCCGCCCGCATAGGCATCGCCCTGCACGCGCGCGATGGTCGGCTTGGGGCAGGCGTACAGCACGCGCAGCATCTCGGCCAGGCAGGCCGCATCGGCCAGGTTCTCGGCGTGCGTGTAGTCGGCCATGCGCCGCATCCAGTTGAGGTCGGCGCCGGCGCAGAAGGCCGAGCCGTTGGCCGCCAGCACGATGCAGCGCACGTCGTCCCGCGCGCCAAGATCGGTGAGAGCCTGCGTCATCTCGGCGATCACTTCGTCGTTGAACGCGTTGCGCACTTCGGGGCGGTTCAGCGTCACGGTGGCGACGAAACCCGCGGTGTCGATGGTCAGGTGTTGCATGGGGAGGTGGGGTTGCGCGGTGAAGTGGCTACATCCGGAACACGCCGAACCGCGGCTCGGGGATCGGCGCATTCAGCGCGGCCGACAAGCCGAGCGACAGCACCCGGCGCGTGTCGGCCGGATCGATCACGCCGTCGTCCCACAGCCGTGCGCTCGAGTAGTAGGGGTGCGACTGGTGCGCGAACTGGTCCAGCATCGGCTGTTTGAAGGCGGCCTCTTCCTCGGCGCTCCAGCTGCCGCCACGGGCCTCGATGCCGTCGCGCCGCACCGTGGCGAGCACCCCCGCGGCCTGCTCGCCGCCCATCACGCAGATGCGCGCGTTGGGCCACATCCACAGGAAGCGCGGCGAGTAGGCGCGGCCGCACATGCCGTAGTTGCCGGCGCCGTAGCTGCCGCCGATGATGACGGTGAACTTGGGCACGCTGGCCGTGGCCACCGCGGTCACCAGCTTGGCGCCGTGCCGCGCGATGCCTTCGGTCTCGTATTTGCGCCCGACCATGAAGCCGGTGATGTTCTGCAGAAACACCAGCGGCACCTTGCGCTGGCAGCACAGCTCGATGAAGTGGGCGCCCTTCTGCGCGCTTTCGGAGAACAGGATGCCGTTGTTGGCGATGATGCCGACCGGCATGCCTTCGAGGTGGGCGAAGCCGCACACCAGCGTGGTGCCGAAACGCGCCTTGAACTCGGCGAACTCGCTGCCGTCGACGATGCGGGCGATGACTTCGCGCACGTCGTAGGGTTTGCGCACGTCGGCCGGGATCACGCCGTACAGCTCCTCGGGCGCCAGCAGCGGCGGCACCGGTTCGCGCAGCAGCACACCCGGCTGCTTGCGGCGGTTCAGGCTGGCCACGGCCTGCCGGGCCAGCGCCAGCGCATGCGCATCGTTCTGTGCCAGATGGTCGGCCACGCCGGACAGCCGCGTGTGCACGTCACCGCCGCCCAGGTCCTCGGCCGAGACGATCTCGCCGGTGGCCGCCTTCACCAGCGGCGGGCCGCCGAGGAAGATCGTGCCCTGGTTCTTCACGATGATGGTCTCGTCGCTCATCGCCGGCACGTAGGCGCCGCCGGCCGTGCACGAGCCCATCACCACGGCGATCTGGGCGATGCCCTGCGCGCTCATGTTGGCCTGGTTGTAGAAGATGCGGCCGAAGTGGTCGCGGTCGGGGAACACGTCGTCCTGGTTCGGCAGGTTGGCGCCGCCGGAGTCGACCAGATAGATGCAGGGCAGGTGGTTCTGCTGCGCGATCTCCTGGGCCCGCACGTGCTTCTTCACCGTCATCGGGTAGTAGGTGCCGCCCTTGACGGTGGCGTCGTTGCAGACGATCAGGCAGTCGACGCCGCTGACGCGGCCGATGCCGGTGATCACACCGGCGCAGGGCGCGCTGTCGCTGCCGTCGCGGTCGGGGTACATCGCCAGCGCCGCCAGCGGCGACAGTTCGAGGAAGGGCGTGCCGGGGTCGAGCAGCATCTGCACCCGCTCGCGCGGCGGCAGTTTGCCGCGGGCCACGTGCTTGGCACGCGCCGCCGCGCCGCCGCCGGCCGCCGTCTGCGCCAGCTTGGCCCGCAGATCGGCCACGGCCGCACGCAGCACCTCGGCATTGGCTTGGAATTCCGCCGAGCGGACGTTCAGTTGTGTCTCCAGGACTGGCATGAATCGATGACCCTGCGCGAAAGAGACCGCTAGGGTAGCCCCTTGCGGCCTGCATTTGCCGCCACAATGGTTGCAAATCGTGCCAGTGCCATGGCGTTGTTTCCGTCCGTTCCTTGCGTCCCCGCCGCTTTGCATCCATCCCCTGTCCGCCCATGAAGATCGCCGCCACCCCGATGGCCTTCGTCCGTGCGATCGCGTTGGCCTACCGCAAGGCCGGGCGCGACCCGGTGGCGGCACTGGCCCATGCACGCATTGCGCCGGCGCAGTTGCCTCTTGTCGACGGGCGCGTCACGGCCACGCAGTTCGAGGCGCTGTGCGACTTCGCGATGCGCGACCTGGACGACGAGGCGCTGGGCTGGTTTGCGCGCCCCCTGCGCTGGGGCAGCTACGGCCTGTTGTCGCGCGGCTCGCTGCACGCGCCCGACCTCGGGGTGGCGCTGGCGCGCTGGTGCCGGCACCACCGGCTGCTGTGCGATGACATCCGGCACACGCTGACCGTGGTCGACGGTGTGGCCAGCCTGGAGATCGACGAACAGGTCGACCTGGGCGCGATGCGCGAGTTCTGCCTCGTGTCGTCGCTGCGGTTCGTGCATGGCTATGCCTGCTGGGCCATCGATTCGCGGCTGTCGCTGCGCGAGGCCAGTTTTCCGTTCGCGACGCCCCGGCATGCGCAGGCCTATCCACTGATGTTCCAGGGGCAACTGCGTTTCGGCGCGCCCCGCGCAGGTTTCAGTTTCGACGCCCGCTACCTGGCCCTGCCGCTGCGCCGCGACGAGGCCGCGCTGTCGGCGATGCTCAGGCACCCGTTGCCGCTGACCGTGCTGCAGTACCGGCGCGACCGGCTGCTGGTGCAGCAGGTGCGCAACGCGCTGCTGCGCACCACCACACCGGCCACGGCCGACACGCTGGCCGCGGCATTGCACGTGTCGGTGCGCACGCTGCACCGCCAGTTGCAGGAGGAAGGCGCTTCGCTGCAGGCGCTGAAGGACGAGGCACGCCGCGAGCGCGCCATCGACCAGCTGCGGCGCACCCGGCGGCCGATCAAGCAGATCGCGCAGGACGTGGGTTTTCGCAACGAGAAGAGCTTCTCGCGCGCGTTCCGCGGCTGGACCGGCGCGTCGCCCAGTGCGTTCAGGGCCGGGGCGTGATGCCGGCGGTAGGTGCGACGTAGGGGCCGATGCCCCAGTCCAGCAGCAGTGCGGGCAGCTCCGCCATGTCCTTGAACACCTGCACGGCGCCTGCGGCCAGCAGGGCTTCTGCCGGGCTGTGTCCGGGCCCGCCCGGGCTGTAGCCGAACACCCTGGCACCGGCCGCGACGCCGGCCGTCACGCCGGTCACCGTGTCCTCGACCACGGCGCAGCGGCGCGGGTCCACGCCCAGCGCGGCGGCGGCCGCCAGGTACACGTCGGGCGCGGGTTTGGAGCGCGGCGTTTCGTGCCCGCTGAAGATCCGGCCCTCGAAGAATTCGATCAGCCCGACCTTGTGCAGCTGCAGCTCGACCTTGAACCGGTCGGCACCCGACGCGCAAGCGATCTGCCCGGCGTAGCGGGCATGGAGGGCGCGCACCGCTTCGTGGATGTTGGGGATCGCCTGCAGCCGCAGGTGCAGCGCGTCGTTGCGGCGGCTGCGGAACGTGGCCAGCCAGTCTTCGGTCAGCGCCACGCCGGTCTTGGCCTCGATGATGACGACTTCGTCCTTCACGGCCTTGCCGACGAACAGGCGCATGCACTCTTCGGGCGTGAGCACCCAGCCCAGCTCCTCCAGCATGTCGCGCAGCACGCCATTGGTGATGGGCTCGCTGTCGACCAGCACACCATCGCAATCGAACAACACGGCTTCGAAACTCAAACGACCTCCTGATGCGGGGCGCGGCTCCGGGACGAGTCCGCCGCGCGACACCATAGCAGCAATCGCGGCCGGCCCGCGCGCGGCACGATGGACAGAGGGCGCGAAACCCTCTTATGCTTGCGTGGCCTTTTTCCACCTCCGTTCCCTCGCTCATCCCCTTTCCATGTCCAGCGACGCGCAGCAACGCACCATCGACGCGCTGAGAGCTGAAGTCGCTTCGTTGCGGCTGCAGGTCGGCGCACAGTCCACGCCCGCCACGCCCCTCCCCGCCACCGGTTCCCCTCTGCAGGACCAGCAGGCCGTGCTCGATGCCGTGGGCTTCGGCATCGTCGTGATGCAGGGCCGCGCGCTGTGCCGCTGCAATCGGGCGATGGAAGAGATGTTCGGCTACGCCCGCGGCGCGCTCGACGACGTGTCGGCAGAGGCGCTGCACACCGACAGCGGCCGCTGGGAGGACGCCGGCGAAGCGATCCGCGCGCAGCTGCTGCGCGGCGAGGCCTACCAGGACGAACGCGAGATGCGCCGGCGCGACGGCAGCGTGTTCTGGGCGCGGCGGGTCGGCCGCGCGCTGGTCGACCGCGAACCCGCGCACGGCACCGTGTGGGTGTACGAGGACATCAGCGCGCAGCGCGCCGCCGCCGAAGCGCTGTTGCAGGCCAAGGACATGGCCGAGCAGGCGATCCGCGCCAAGTCGGAGTTCCTGTCGAACATGAGCCACGAGATCCGCACGCCGATGAACTCGATCATCGGCATGGCGCATCTGGCGCTGGGCACCGAGCTCGCGCCGCGCCAGCGCGACTACGTGCAGAAGATCCGGCAGTCGGCCCAGCACCTGCTGGGCATCCTGAACGACATCCTGGACGTGTCGAAGGTCGAGGCCGGCAAGCTGACGGTCGAGTCCGTGCCGTTCAGCCTGGGCGAGCTGCTGCAACGCCTGCGGCTGCAGGTGGGCGCGAAGGCAGCGGCCAAGGGCCTGTCGCTCGGCTTTGCCACCGCCGACAGCGTGCCCGACGTGTTGTCCGGCGACGCGCAGCGGCTGGAGCAGATGCTGGTCAACTACGTCGACAACGCGGTCAAGTTCACCACGCGCGGCGGCGTGGATGTGACGGTGCGCGTGCTGGAGCAAGGCGCACGCGCGCTGCTGCTGCGTTTCGAGGTGCGCGACAGCGGCATCGGGCTCAGCGCCGAGCAGCAGGGCGGCCTGTTCCGCAGCTTCGTGCAGGCCGACGGCTCGACCACACGCCGCTACGGCGGAACCGGCCTGGGCCTGGCGATCAACAAGGGGCTGGCGCAGCTGATGCAGGGGCAGGTCGGCGTCGAGAGCGAGGTCGGCCAGGGCTCGGTGTTCTGGTTCACGGCACGGCTGGGTGTGCCCGACGCGCCGTTGTCGCAGGCCCTGGCGCATACCGTGCAGGCCGGCAGCATCCCGGCACCGCAGCGCCCGGCCAGCGCCGCCCCGGCCGACGCCGCCGACCGGCACGCGACCCTGCTGCGCCGCCTGGCCACCCTGCTCGCCGAAGACGACGCCGAGGCAGCCGAGGTGCTGCAACGGCACCGTGCGGCCTTTGCCGACGTGCTGGGGCCGGCCTTCGGCAAGGTCGAGGCCGCGGTCGCCAGCTACGACTTCGATCTGGCGCGCGCCGCGTTGAGCGAGATCCTGCCGACGGCCTGACACCGGCGGCCCGCGGGCGCCATGTCAAGCTTGGTCGATGGCATTCAGGTAGTACCAGCGGCCCTGCTCGCGCACGAAGCGGCTGCGCTCGTGCAGCCGGTGCGCCCGGCCGGTGGCGTCGCGCTGGCGCGCGACGAACTCGACCTCGGCATGCGTATCGTCCAGCGGCTTGAAGGCCCGCACCTCCAGGCCGAGCCAGCGCGTGCCCGCATCGAAGCCCAGTTCGGCCGGGCGGTTCTGCGCGTGCCAGGTCGCCAGCAGATAGTCGGCCCGCTCCCGCACGAACGCGGTGTAGCGCGAGCGCATCAGCGATTCGGCGTCCGGTGCCGGCGTGGCATCGAAGTGGTCCAGGTAACGGCCGCAGCACGCCGCATACGGCAGCGGCTGCCGGCGCGGGCCAAGGCGGCCGCAAGGGCACGACTCCGCGCTCACAGCCCGCGCTGGATGATGATCTTCTGCACGTCCGACGTGCCTTCGTAGATCTGGCAGACGCGCACGTCGCGGTAGATGCGCTCCACCGGAAAGTCGCTGACGATGCCATAGCCGCCCAGCGTCTGGATCGCGGCGCTGCAGACCTGCTCGGCCATCTCGCTGGCGAAGAGTTTGGCCATCGCGGCCTCCTGCAGGCAGGGCCGCCCGGCATCGCGCAAGGCCGCCGCATGCCATACCAGCTGGCGCGCGGCCTCGATGCGCGTGGCGCAGTCGGCCAGGCGAAAACCCACGGCCTGGTGCTGGAAGATCGGCTGGCCGAAACTCTCGCGTTCCTTCGCGTAGGCCAGCGCCACGTCGAACGCGCTGCGCGCCATGCCCACGCTCTGCGCAGCGATGCCGATACGCCCGCCTTCAAGCGCACCCAAGGCGATGCGGTAGCCCTCGCCCTCGGCGCCGATGCGGTGGTCCTCGGGCACGCGGCACTGGTCGAACTGGATCTGCGCCGTGTCGCTGCTGTGCTGGCCCAGCTTGTCTTCGAGCCGCGCCACCACATAGCCGGGGGTGTCGGTCGGCACGAGGAAGGCGCTCATGCCCTTCTTGCCGGCGCTCTTGTCGGTGACCGCGATGACGATGGCCACATCGCCGTGCTGGCCGCTGGTGATGAACTGCTTGACGCCATCGATCACGTAGCCGTCGGACGTGCGCGTCGCCGTGGTGCGCAACGCCGATGCATCGCTGCCTACGTGCGGCTCGGTCAGGCAGAACGCGCCCAGCATCTCGCCACGCGCCAGCGGCTGCAGCCAGCGGCGCTTCTGCACGGCGCTGCCGTAGCGCATCAGGATCGCGTTGACCGGGCAGTTGGTCACGCTGATCGCGGTGCTGGTGCCGCCGTCGCCCGCGGCGATCTCCTCGAGCACCAATGCCAGGCTCAGGTAGTCGAGCCCGGCACCGCCATCCTCCTCGGGCACGCAGATGCCGTAGGCGCCGAGCGCGGCCAGGCCCTGGTGGGCGTCCTTCGGAAAGTGGTGCTCCTTGTCCCAGCGCGCAGCGTTCGGCCAGAGCTGCTCCTGCGCAAACGCGCGCACGGCGTCGCGGATCATTTCCTGGTCTGGGGTCAGCAGCATGGTGTGCGCTCTTGGTTGACGTTAACGTAAACGTCAATTATGCCGAGATGGCCGCATCAGGCTTTCAGCACTTCGGGCTTCAGTCCCAGCCGGGAGGCCTTTTTCGCAAAGCTCTTGTCGAACGTGGCGAACTGGCTGCTGTCACCGCTCAACGCCAGATGCAGCGCATCGGCAAAATCAAGGCCGCTCGCGTAGCCTTGCAGAGCGAGCCGTAGTGCGTCGCGCTCCTGGGGTACGAAGTTGGGCAACCCCAGCAGCAAGGTGAGGCCATGCACGATCTCGGTCGGCGTGCAGTCGTTGGCCTCCAGCACCCAGACCAGCTCCAGCATCACCGTGACCGGCGCCGTCAGCTGCGCATGTTTCTGCATCAGCGCACGTGCCTGCGCGTATTGCGCCGCATCGTCGCGCAGCAGCAGGCGCGCCAGCAGGTTGGTGTCCAGTGCAATCAAGAAGCTGCGTTTCTTGCCTGGAGGCGCGCCCGGATCGCCGCTTTTGTCTGCGCATCGCTCAGCCGCTTGCGGCCCGGCTTGGCCAGGCACCCTCCAACTTCGTCGAGGGCACTGGCGCTTGCCGGGATCAGGGGCCGCAGCCGGATCTCACCGTCGACGTACTGCACCGCCAGCACCGAGCCCGGCTCCAGGTGGGCGGACAAACGAACGGCTTTGGGAATGACCAGTTGCCCTTTGCTCGAGACAGTGACGGTGTCCATCGTGGCTCTTTCAAAAAGTAAGCCATATGGTAAGCCAAACCGGGAAAGTGCGAACAACGTGTGACACTTGGCCACACGCTATTCACCACAATACCGGCTTGTTCACCATCAGATAGAACACTGCCAGCATGGCCAGAAACGCAGGGTAACCGAGCCGCTGCCACCAGCGCGCATAACGCCAGAACACCTGCGGCAGGTCTTGCCCCGACGCCACGGCCTGTCGGGTCATCGCGGCCATGCGCAGCTGCAGCCAGACGACAGGCAGCCAGCACACGCCGGCCAGAAGGAACAGTCCCAATGACAGCATCAGCCAGGGCGTCGACAACGGCCAGCCGCCCATGTGGGCCAGCAGCAGGCCGGTGGCCGGCTGCAGGAACACGGTCGGCGTGGTGAACCACCAGTCCGCCCGCACGACCAGCCGGGCCACCACGGCCTGCGCCGCGAGGTTGCCGCTGCGCAAGGTGAAGAACATGTAGAACGCCGTGCCCAGGCCGGTGCCGACCATCACCACACTCGAAAGAATGTGCAGCCACTTCAGCAGCAGATAGGTGCTCATGGCGTTCTCCGGGCAAGGACCCACAGCAGCGCGCCGATGGGCAGATTCTTCAGCAGCGGCCCCAGCGGATGAAGCCACAGGCCCGGCTGCAGAACAGTGGCTGCCACCGTCATCGCCAGCATCATTCCCAGCGCAAGAAGGTAGGTGGCGCGCCCCGGCCGCCGCCACAGCGCCAGGCCCAGCAGCAGATCGACCGCAACTCCCGCGCCGATGACCACATCGCGCAGCCACGGCCGCACAACGCCGCTGGCGGCCAGCAACTCGCTGCTGCGCCCTTGCCATTCCACGATGCTGACGACAGCCGTGAGCAGCCAGACGACGATCAGGCTCCAGCGCAGCAAGCTGCGGTCGGCAGCGTCAAACAAGATGTTGCACCCGCTGCCACTGCACCACCTCATCGGCATGCAGCGCCAGGAAAGCCGCCAGCCGAGCGAAACGTTTGCGGGTCTGGCGCTCGAAGGCGAGGGCCACCACCGGTTCCAGCCATGCGGGGGCTGCGCGGAAGGTGTAGGTGTAGACCATGCGGGAACGGCCGGCGTCCAGGGCTTCGTGCCGCATCGACGCGGCCCAGCGCGCGAACGGGAAGGAGCGGCCGACCATCGTCGCGGCGGCGAGGTGGGGCCGGTCGAAGCTGACGAACTGCGTCGACATCGACAGCCACCGCATCCAGCCGCCGCCCCCGTTGACGCTGACCGCGCCGACGCTGGGACAGGGCGCGCCGCCAACCACTTCGGTGCCGCGCACCAGCGAATCCCAGCGGGGCCGCCAGTGGTGGTAGTGAAAGGTGTCGAACACGACCGCCGCGGACGCGGGCATGTCGAACTCAAGCCGGCGGTGCACGGCCATCGCATGCCTCCTCGACCACGTCGGTCAACATGCCCCAGCGCGCGAACTGCGGGGCGAACTCTTCCAGCGCCAGCAGACCCATGCAGACCCGGGCGCCGGGTGGCATCCGCTCCTCCGCGGCCAGCCGCTGCGCCAGCAGGACGGCCGCCATGCACGGGATCTCGGGGCCATGGTCGTCGTCTGCCGCGATGTGCCAGGTGCGTTGCGCTACCTGCCCGTCGCCGCGCAGGCCGCGAACCCGCACGACCATGCCACCCAGCCCCGACCCCAGCGGGTCGAACACCCGAGCCGCGGCGTTCAGCAGGCCGGCCCAGCGCACTGGCGACGGGATCAGGCGTGCCCGGCGCAGCGCCGCCAGCACGGCAAAACCGGTCTGCGCCCACCGCACCTCCAGCGCGGCGCGGAACATCACGTCCTGCACGCCGGCGAAGTGGGCCGGGAACAGCTCCAGGTCCGGGATGTCGCACAGCGCCGCACGCCGGGGGCGCAAACGCGCGAACAACACCGGCTGCGGTGCCGCCCAGCCGGGCGCGTGGGTCCAGCGGCCGTGTTGCCAGATGCGCACCGGCTCGCCGCAATAACTCAGCACGGCGCGCAGCGTCGCCACACCGCGCGGGGCGGTCTGGGCCGGGGCGATGCAGATGTCGATGCTATCGAGCCGCGTCCAGCCCGCTGCCAGATGCTGCACCACGGCGGACGACAGCGCGGGCACGGTGCTGGCACCGGTGATGGCCGTGCGCCCGCTGGCGCGGAACGCGGCATCCACCGCCGCGGGGAAGTCGCAGACGAACCGCCGCCCGTCGGCCAGATCGATGTAGTGCGCGCCCGCCCCGGCCACCGCCAGGGGTACGCTGTAGTCCTGTCCCTGGAAGGGACCTGCGGTGTGGACGACCAGATCCGCACCGCTGGCGGCCAGTCGCGGCACGAGGTCTGGTGCCTGCACGTCCAGCGCCAACGCCTGCGTGGCAGGCAGGTCGGACGCCAGGGCCTGCGCACGCCGCAGGTCTCGCCCGGCGATGCAGAGTTCGATGCCGGCATGGCCGGCCAGCGCGCGGCTGATGCGCGCACCGAAGTTGCCGTACCCACCGAGGAGGACGACCTTCACACGGCCCCGGTGTGCGGCAGCGGCATGCGCCGCCGGACGCTGCCGCGGCGCTTGGCCTTACCAGCCGTCATAGGGACGGCCGTCGTGGTGCAGGAAGCGGCCGCGGTCGCGTGCGGTCACGCCCGCCAGCGTGGCACGCATCGCCGAGACGCTGGCGTCCACCGTCAGCGAGGCCGCCGCGCCGCCCATGTCGGTCTGCACCCAGCCGGGGCACAACGCCAGCAGCACGGCGCCGGGGTAGTCGTGCTGGGCCCCGGCCACGGCCATGTTGAGAGCGGCCTTGCTGACGCGGTAGGTCCAGGCATCGCTCGAGGCCACGGTGGCGATCTGGCCCATGCCGCTGCTGATGAACGCGAACACGCCGCCGGCCGCCTCCACCAGGGGCGCGACCTGGGGCAGCGCCTGCATCGCGCCGAGCACGTTGGTGTGCATCACGTGGTCGAACGCTTCCCGCGTCGGAGGTGCGGTGGCGTTGCCCTTGGCATAGACACCGGCCACGTAGAGCGCCACGTCGATCTTCTCGCCATCGAGCTGCCAGGCCAGGCCGCTGACGCTGGCCGGGTCCGACACGTCGACGCGCAACGGCTCGGCCCCCAGCGCCTTGAGCCGTTCGATGCCGGCCGCGTCGCGCGCGGTCGCGATCACGCGATCGCCGGCCTCGCGGTACTGGCGCGCGAACTCGAAACCGATGCCGCGCGACGCGCCGAGGATGAGGATGGTTGGCATGGGGTGGGCAGCAGAAGAAAGAGGCTCGGGCAGGTCTACAGCAGTTCGAGCGCCAGCGCTGTCGCCTCGCCGCCGCCGATGCACAAGGTGGCGATGCCGCGCTTCTTGCCCTTGGCTTGCAGCGCATGGATCAGCGTGACCATGATGCGCGCACCGCTGGCGCCGATCGGGTGGCCCAAGGCACAGGCGCCGCCGTTCACGTTGACGATGTCGTGCGGGATGCCCAGCTCGGTCATCAGCGCCATCGGCACCACGGCGAAGGCTTCGTTGATCTCCCACAGGTCGACATCCTTCACGCTCCAGCCGGTCTTGGCCAGCAGCTTCTGCACCGCGCCCACCGGTGCCGTGGCGAACCAGTTGGGCTCCTGCGCGTGGGTGGTGTGGGCGACGATGCGGGCGATCGGCTTCGCGCCCAGGCGTTTGGCGGTCGAGGCCAGGGTCAACACCAGCGCCGCGGCGCCGTCGTTGATCGACGAGCTGGAGGCAGCGGTGATCGTGCCGTCCTTCTTGAACGCCGGCTTCAGGGTCGGGATCTTGTCGAGCTTGATCTTGCCCGGGCCCTCGTCGGTCGACACCACGGTCTCGCCGGCACGGCTCTTCACAGTGACCGGCGCGATCTCGGCTGCGAACGCGCCCGACTGGGTGGCGGCCTGCGCGCGCTTGACGCTGGTCATCGCGAACTTGTCCTGCTCGTCGCGCGTGAAGCCGTACTTGGCGGCGCAGTCTTCGCCGAAGGTGCCCATCGAGCGGCCGGGTTCGTAGGCGTCTTCCAGGCCGTCGAGCATCATGTGGTCCATCACACGGTCGTGGCCGATGCGGATGCCGCTGCGGCCTTTGGGCAGCAGGTGCGGCGCGTTGGTCATGCTCTCCATGCCGCCGGCCACCATCACGTCGTGGCTGCCGGCCAGCAGCATGTCGTGCGCCATCATCGCGGCCTTCATGCCCGAGCCGCACATCTTCGACAAGGTGACCGCGCCCGCGCTCTTGGGCAGGCCGCCCTTGAACGCTGCCTGGCGCGCCGGCGCCTGGCCCTGGCCGGCCATCAGGCAGTTGCCGAACAAGACTTCACCGACCTGGTCGGCTGCGATGCCGGAACGCTGGACCGCGGCCGCGATGGCCACGCCACCCAGGTCGTGCGCCGCGAGGCTGGCAAAGTCGCCCTGGAAACCGCCCATGGGGGTGCGTGCGGCGCCGACGATCACGACGGGATCTTGCTTCGAGTCAGACATGGTGGCTTCCTTTCAGAGTGAGGACACAAGAGGTTTCAATCGTCATCGCCTTGCGGCGCCGACGTATCGCGTGGGTAGCGCTTGATGGCGGAGCGGAACACCTCGACCACGCTGTCGCTGTTGTCCATGCTGACGTTCAGGTTCTTCACCAGGCCGTCCTTCAGTCCATAACACCAGCCGTGCACGGTGAGCTTCTGGCCGCGCGCCCAGGCGTCGCGCACCACGGTGGAGAGCGCCACGTTGCCCACCTGCTCGATCACGTTGATCTCGCACAGCACATCCAGTTGCGCATCGGGCGGCAGGTGGTCGATGCGCTTGCGGTGGCGTAGCCGCAGGTCGCCGATGTGGGCGAGCCAGTTGTCCACGAGGCCGACACGCTGCTTCTCCAGCACCGCGCGCACGCCGCCGCAGCCGTAGTGGCCGACCACCATGATGTGCTCGACGCGCAGGTTGTCCACCGCGAACTGGATCGTGGACAGCGCGTTGAGATCCGAGTGCACCACCACGTTGGCGACGTTGCGGTGCACGAACACTTCGCCCGGGTCCAGCCCGGTGATCTCGTTGGCCGGCACGCGGCTGTCGGCGCAGCCGATCCACATGTACTTGGGCTTCTGCTGCGCCATCAGGCCGGTGAAGAAACCGGGACGGCGCTGCTCCATCTGGGCGGCCCAGTTGCGGTTGTTGTCGAGCAGGTGCTGGAGGGAGTCGGTCATGGTGTAGGTCCGTCACACGGTTGAGGCGGCAATCGCTGCGGTGCAGCAATTTTGTATTCTCCGCGCTTTGGCCCCGTGATGCTGTTACATAGTCTCGGCGAACAGCTCGCGGCCGATCAGCATGCGCCGCACTTCACTGGTGCCGGCGCCGATCTCGTACAGCTTGGCATCGCGCCACAGGCGGCCCAGCGGGTAGTCGTTGATGTAGCCGTTGCCGCCGAAGATCTGCACGCCCTCGCCGGCCATCCAGGTGGCTTTCTCGGCGCACCAGAGGATGACGGAGGCACAGTCTTTCCGCACCTGGCGCACGTGCTCGCTGCCCAGCATGTCGAGGTTCTTGCCGATGGTGTAGCAGAACGCGCGGCCGGCCTGCAGCACGGTGTACATGTCGGCCAGCTTGCCCTGGATCAGCTGGAACTCGCCGATGCTCTGGCCGAACTGCTTGCGGTCGTGCACATAGGGCACGACGTTGTCCATCACCGCCTGCATGATGCCGATCGGCCCGGCCGCGAGCACGGCGCGCTCGTAGTCGAGCCCGCTCATCAGCACCTTGGCGCCGCCGTTCAGGCTGCCCAGGATGTTGGCCGTGGGTACCTCGACGTTCTGGAACACCAGCTCGCCGGTATGGCTGCCGCGCATGCCCAGCTTGTCGAGCTTCTGCGCGCACGAGAAACCGGGCATGGTCTTCTCGATTAGGAAGGCTGTGACACCGCGCGCACCGAGCTCGGGTTCGGTCTTGGCATAGACCACCAGCGTGTCGGCATCGGGGCCGTTGGTGATCCACATCTTGCTGCCGTTCAGCAGGTAGTAGCCACCCTTGTCCTCAGCCTTGAGCTTCATCGAGATCACGTCCGAGCCCGCGCCGGGCTCGCTCATCGCCAGCGCGCCCACGTGTTCGCCGCTGATCAGCCTGGGCAGGTACTTCTGGCGCTGGGCGTCGGTGCCGTTGCGCTTCAACTGGTTCACGCACAGGTTGCTGTGCGCGCCGTAACTCAGCCCCACGGAGGCGCTGGCGCGGCTGATCTCCTCCATCGCGATCATGTGCGCGAGGTAGCCCATGCCGGCGCCGCCATAGGTCTCGGGCGCGGTGATGCCCAGCACGCCGAGTTCACCCATCTTGCGCCACAGGTCCATCGGAAACCGGTCGCTGCGGTCGATCTCGGCGGCGCGCGGCGCGATCTCGGCCTGGGCGAAGTCGCGCACCGCGTCGCGCAGCGCGTTGATGTCGTCGCCGAGCTGGAAGTCGAGTCCTGGCATGTTCATGTTGTCTCTCCTGTGTCTGTCTGAATGGAATGTCGGCGGTGAGGGCCGCTCAATATCGCTGCGCGACCGGCGCCAGCGTCTGCTGCAGCACGGCGCAGGCGCTGGTGCGGCCTTCGGCATCCACATGCACGACGTCCGCGGCCGTCACGATCACGCGTTTGCCGGCCTTCAATACGCGGCCTGTGGCACGCAGCTCGCCGCCCTCGAATGCGGCCAGGAAGTTGATCTTGAATTCGATGGTGACCACCTCCATGCCCGGTGCGGCCACGCTCAGGCCCGCGTAACCGCCGGCGATGTCGGCCAGCGCCCCCATCGCGCCACCATGGAAGCCGCCCTGCTGCTGCGTCACCAGTTCCGAGTAGGGCAGGGCCACCTCGCACAGGCCGGGCTCGACCCGCAGCAGCCGGGCGCCCAGATGGCGCATCATGCCCTGGCGCTCGAAGCTGCGGCGCACGCGCTCGAACGGCGAGAGCGCTGGCGCGCTGTCCACACCCGACGTCGGAACGGGGTCGCTCATTTCGCCGCCTTGCGTTCGGTCTTCTCGTTTTTCTCGCTCTTCTCGTTCTTGGCAAGCAGCGCCTTTGCCTCGCGCTCGTGCACACGCACTTCGTCGAGGTTGGCCTGCAAGTCGACCATCTGCGCCTCCAGCTGCGCACGGTGGCCGCCCAGCACGACGAGAAACTTCTTCAGCTGCGGCACCGTGTCGCGCGGGCTGTCATACATGTCGAGGATGTCCTTGGCCTCGGTCAACGACAGGCCGAGGCGCTTGGCACGCAGGGTCAGCTTGAGACGGGTGCGGTCCCGGCCGCTGTACACGCGGTTGCGGCCGCCGGGACCCGAGCGCTCGGGCAGCAGCAGGCCCATGTCTTCGTAGAAGCGCATGGCGCGTGTGGTCAGATCGAATTCCCTGGCCAGATCGCTGATCGAATAGGTGGTGCCCATGGTCTCGGAATGGATCAACCGGCGTGACAGCGGGCAGCGATCGCAGCGCCTACAATGAAGCCGCAAGTTGACGTTTACGTAAACGTCAATTATGAACCAAAACACCTGCACATGAACGCACTCGAAAGCCAGCTGCACTACCCACTGGGCGACACCCTGCCCGCCCCTGGCACGACTCTGGAGGTCGCGCCCGGCGTGCGCTGGATCCGCATGGCGCTGCCGTTCGCGCTGGACCACATCAACCTGTGGCTGCTGCGCGACGAGATCGACGGCAGGCAGGGCTGGACCGTGGTGGACTGCTGCATCGCCAAGGACGAAGCCCGGGCGCAGTGGGAAACCATCTTCACGACGCAGCTCGAAGGCCTGCCGATCCTGCGCGTGGTCGTCACACACATGCACCCCGACCACGTTGGCCTGGCGCACTGGCTGTGCGACCGCTGGAACGCGCCGCTCTGGATGAGCGCGACCGACTACCACGTGGCCCGGCTCAACACCTCGGGCACCAGCGGCCAGGGCGGCGAGGCGGCCGCGGTGTTCTTCCAGCGCCACGGGCTCACCGATCCCGAGTCGGTGCAGAAGATCCGCGAACGCTCCGACTACTACGCCAGCCTGGTGCCCTCGATCCCCGCGTCCTACCGCCGCATGATGGACGGCGACGTGCTGCACATCGGCGGGCGCGACTGGGTCTGCATCAGCGGCTACGGCCATGCGCCTGAGCACATCGCGCTGCACTGTGCCGAAGCCGGCCTCCTGATCGGCGGCGACATGATGCTGCCGCGCATCTCGACCAACGTGAGCGTCTACGACACCGAACCCGAAGCCAATGCGCTGCAGCAGTTCCTGGATTCGATCGACAAGTTCGCGCCGCTGGCCGAAGACACGCTGACGCTGCCGGCACACGGCAAGCCGTTCAAGGGCCTGCACATCCGCATCGGCCAGCTGCACGACCACCACCGCGAGCACTTGGCGCGCGTGCTGCAGGCCTGCGTCGAGACACCGCGCACGGCGGCCGACATCCTGCCGGTGATGTTCACACGCAAGCTCGACCTGCACCAGACCACCTTTGCGATGGGTGAAGCCATCGCCCATCTGCACAAGCTCTGGTTCGACGGCCAGCTGCGCCGCTCCGTCGACGCCGCCGGCGTCTACCGCTTCGGGCTCAGTTAAAGTCCGGATCCCGTCGCGCGAACACCGCGGAACCGGCTTTGCCGGGCCGTTGGTGTTGCCCCCTTGCAAAGGGGGTTGGCGAAGCGACACGCAGTGCGCGAAGACTGGGGGATGTCAACATCATTCCCATGAGGGGATGGAGGTGTCCTTGAGTTGCGTGCGGATCGCCTTGTAGTCGGGCACGACGGCACGCACCGTGTCCCAGAACCTGGGGCTGTGGTCCATCACGCGCAGATGGCTCAGCTCGTGCACCACCACGTAGTCGATCACCGGCTGGCGGAAGTGGATCAGCCGCCAGTTCAGCCGGATCGAGCCGTCGGCGCTGGCGCTGCCCCAGCGCGTGCCGGCGCTCGACAGGCTGAGCTTCTTCCACTCCACGCCCAGCTGCGGCGCGAAGTGCTGCATGCGTTCGGTGAAGATGCGTTTGGCCTGGCGCATCAGCCAGGCCTGCACCGCGTCGCGGATCTGGGCCTGCGTGGCGTTGTGGGCCAATGCCAGCTGCAGCGTCATCGCGGGCTCGCCGCCCGGTGCTGCACCGGCCGCGGCATCGGCCGCAGCATCGGCACCACGCAGCATCGCCACACCGGGCTTCAGTTCGGCACCGACGGCATGGAAGGCATGGCGTGGATCGATCACCAGCCGCACCGGCTCGCCCAGAAAGGGCAGCACCGCGCCGTCTTTCCATTCGATGCGCGACGACTCGATGCGGCGATGGCGCTCGCGCGTTTCGCCGAGCTTGCGCAAGATCCACGCGGCTTTCTCCTGCACCGCCGCGTCGATCTCGTGCATCGGCACCCAGCGCGGCGCGCTGACCACCAGGCCCTCGTGCCCGACGACGAACCCGATCGTGCGCCGCTTGGCGCGCTTGAACGCGTACGCGACCACCGCGCCCTGCAGGCGGGCTTCGCGGTTGGCATCCGGGTGTTTGAAATGGGTCGGCGCCAGCAACTGCGACAGCGGCTCGCCCGGCACCAGCGCCGCGACGGGCGAGGCCACCGGCGGCGCGACCGTGGGCGGAACGGGCACGAGCTTCGAGCGCCCGGAAGGAGGGGTCGTGGGCCCGGCAGGTTCCGGGCCGAACAGATCGAGGGTGAGCTGGAGCAGGCCGCGCATGACGACGCAGTTTAGCTGCGCCCGTCGACCCGTCCTTTCGCACAGAAGATCGGCCCGTGCAGGGCCGATCGAGAGCAGGCCTACTTCTGCGCCAGCTTGTCGCGCATGCGGTCGGCGCGCTTGGCGGAGTCGGGGTGGCTCGACATCATCTGGCTCAGGCCGCTGGCGGACGTGCCGCCTGCGCTCGCCAGTTTGCGGAACGCGCTTTCCATCGCCCGCGCGTCGTAGCCGTTCTTCTTCATGAAGGCGAGACCGTAGTCGTCGGACTCGGTCTCCTGGCTCTGGGAGAACTGGCTCTTCAGAACCTGCTCGCCGATGGCGCCGAGATCGGAATCGGCCAGCGCGCCCATCACGCCGCCGGACGAAGCGGCCGCCTTGCGCCCCGCAGAGGCCAAGTACGCCGTACGCACGGTCGCGAGGCTGTGGCCGTTCTTCACGTGCCCGATCTCGTGGCCGATCACGCCCAGCAGTTCCTGGTCGTTCATCAGGTCCATCAGGCCGCTGTAGACGCGGATCGAACCGTCGGCCGTGGCGTTGGCGTTCACCGCCGCGACACGGTAGACCTTGAAGTTCAGTACCAGGCCGTCTTCCTTCACGTGCCGGGCCGTCAACTTGGCCAGCCGCACAGCGTACTTGTCGCCGGCCGGTGCCAGCTTCTGGATCTTGTCTTCGCGGGCGCGCATCTGCAGCGACACGCTCTTGAGCTCGGCATCGGACACGGTGGCCGCCTTCAGCACATCGAGGCCGGCGCCCAGCTTGTTTTCGCTGGACGACGCGCCGGTGCCACCGCTCGTGGCGGCGCCCGCCAGCGCGCCCAGGCTGCTGAGCATGCCGCCGCCGGCGGGCTTGTCTTCCGGCTTGTCGGCAGATTTGGCACTGGTCTTGGTGGCCGGCGCCGGTGTGCTGACGGCAGCGGTCGGGCCCTGGGTGGTATTGCAGGCGGCGAGCAGCACGACGATCGAGGTCGCGACGAAGGTGAGTTTCATGGAATGGCTTGGAGTCAAAGGGTGAACACCAGATGGGCCGCCGCGTGCAGCGCAACGCGCTTGCAGGGCCCATCCATCGGAATGAACCTGCCGCTGCAGCGCAGCAGTTACAAGTTCACACAGACAAGTTTACCCATGTATTGTGTACAAATTTACAATCAAATATCCATTGAATTAGATTGAATGCAGAGCCGATAAAAACACTGGCCCACAAAAAAGCCCCCGAAGGGGCTGTGCTGCGATCGCTACCTCAAAGGGTCAGCGGTAGGCGTCGGGGTCGAGGCGGCGCATCTCGGCTTCGATCCAGGCCTGCACCTCGCGCATCAGTTCTTCGGGCTTGCGGCCAATGCTCGGGATCGGTTTGCCGATCGAGATGTCGACGATGCCCGGCCGCTTGATGAAGGCCTTGCGCGGCCAGCACTTGGCCGAGGTCACCGCGATCGGCACCACCGGCGCGCCGCACTGGATCGCCAGACGCGTGCCGCCCGACTTGTACTGGCCGACCTCGCCGCGCGGGATGCGCGTGCCTTCGGGGAACATGATCACCCAGGTGCCCTGCTTCAGCAGCCGCTTGCCCTGCTGCACCACCTTGGCGAAGGCACGGTTGCCGTCCTTGCGGTCGATGTGGATCATGTCCATGCGCGCCATCGACCAGCCGAAGAACGGGATGTAGAGCAGCTCGCGCTTGAACACGTAGGCCAGCGGGTGCGGCATGATCGCCGGCATCAGCAACGTCTCCCAGGTCGACTGGTGCTTGACCAGCAACACGGCCGCATCGGTGCTGCCGGTCGGCAGGTTCTCGAAGCCGGTGATGCGGTTGCGGATGCCGAGGATGAACTCGCCGCCCTTCACCGCGACCTTGAGCCACCCGGCGCACATCCAGTACATGCGGGTGCTGCTGACGAAGGTCGAGGCGATGATGACGAACGTGGCCCAGGGCACGACGGTGACCGCCATCCACAGCAGATGCAGAACGGAACGTAGCCAGGCGATCATGGTGCCGGTGCTTTCTTGGCCAGCAGTTCGCGCGCGATCAGGAAGTCGGCAAAGGCCATCAGGTTCTCATGTGCCAGCGTGCCCGGCGGAAAGTCGGCCGGCAGGTCCTGGCCGCGGTAGGCACTGCCCTTGCCGGTCAGCACCAGGTGGGGCTCGCAGCCGACCGCGGCGCCCGCCTGCAGATCGCGCACGCTGTCACCGGCCGTGGGCACGGTCTTGAGATCGATGCCGAAACGCTCGCCGATCTGCTCGAACAGGCCCGACTTCGGCTTGCGGCACAGGCAGTGCTCGTTCGGCGCATGCGGGCAATAGAACACCGCGTCGACCCGGCCGCCGACGGTGGCCAGCAGCTTGTGCATCTTCGCGTGCATCGCGTTCAGCGACACCACGTCGAACAGGCCGCGCCCCAGGCCCGACTGGTTGGACGCGATCACCACGTGCCAGCCGGCGTGGTTGAGCTTGGCGATCGCTTCGAGCGAGCCCGGCAGCGGGATCCACTCGTCGGGTGTCTTCACGAACTCGTCGCTGTCCGCGTTGATCGTGCCGTCGCGGTCGAGGATGACGAGTTTCATTGGGCCAGTCGCGACAGGTCGGCGACACGGTTCATCGCCGTGTGCAGCGATTTCAGCAGGCCTTGCCGGTTCAGCCGCAGGTCGGTCTGCTCGGCGTTGACCATCACGCCGTCGAAGAACGCATCGACCGGCGCGCGCAGCGCCGCCAGGGTCTGCAGCGAGGCCGCGTAGTCGCCCGCTTCGAACTGCGCATCAGCGCGGGGCACGGTGTCGTTCATCGCCGCGTAGAGCTCCTTCTCGGCGGGCTCCTGCAGCAACACCTCGCTCACGTGCGCGTCGACCTCGCCGGCCTTCTTCAGGATGTTGCCGATGCGCTTGTTGGCAGCGGCCAGCGCCGGGGCTTCGGGCAAGGCGGCGAAGGTGCGGACGGCGGCGAGGCGCTTTGTCACCTCGCTAAGTCGTTGCGGACGGAGCGCCAATACAGCGTCGACTTCCTGTGCGCTATAGCTTTGGTCGCGCAGCGAGCCCGCAAAACGTTCGTATAAGAACTCGCGCACGAGATCGCCAGTCCGCGAATCGATGCCACTCGGCGCCAACGTGGTAACTGTTTCACCGCTTGGCTTCTCGATGGTGAGGCGTTTGTCGAAGGGAGAGAACGGAGCCAACGCCAGTCGAATTAAGTCACTCACGTCCAATGTGAGGTCTCGCTCAACCAACATGCGGATTACCCCCAGCGCATGCCGCCGCAACGCAAACGGATCCTTGTCGCCGGTCGGCAGGTTGCCGATGCCGAACATGCCGGCCAGCGTCTCCAGCTTGTCGGCCAGCGCCACGGCGATGCCCACCGGGTTGCGCGGCAGCGTGTCGCCGGCAAAGCGTGGCTTGTAGTGGTCTTCGATCGCGTCGGCCACGTCCGCCGGCAGGCCGTCGTGCAGCGCGTAGTAGCGGCCCATCGTGCCCTGCAGCTCCGGGAACTCGCCGACCATGTCGGTCACCAGATCGGCCTTGGCCAGCATCGCGGCCTGGTCGGCCGCTTGCGCCAGCGCGTCGCCGCCCAGCTGCTGGCCGATGGCCCTGGCAATGGCGCGCACACGTTCGACGCGCTCGCCCTGCGTACCGAGCTTGTTGTGGTAGACCACCTTGCCCAGACCTTCGACACGCGAGGCCAGCGTCTTCTTGCGGTCCTGGTCGAAGAAGAACTTGGCATCGGCCAGCCGCGGGCGCACCACACGCTCGTTGCCGCCGATCACCGCGCTGGCATCGTCCGGCGTGATGTTGCTGACCACGAGGAATTGGTGGGTCAGCTTGCCCGTAGCGTCGAGCAGCGGAAAGTATTTCTGGTTGGCCTTCATCGTGAGGATCAGGCACTCCTGCGGCACGGCCAGAAACTGCTCTTCGAAGCTGCAGACCAGCACGTTGGGCCGCTCGACCAGGGCCGTCACCTCGTCGAGCAACGCGTCGTCGTCGATCGCGCGCGCACCGCCGCCGACCTTGGCGGCAGCGGCCGCCAGCTGGCGCACGATCTCGGCGCGGCGCGCGTCGAAGCTGGCGATCACGGCGCCATCGCGCAACAGCGTTTCGGCGTAGTGGTCGGCATCGGCGAACACGACGGGCGAGATGGCCGCCTCGAAACGATGGCCTTGCGTGGTGTTGCCCGCCTGCAGGCCCAGCGCCTGCACCGGCACGACCTCGCTGCCGTGCAGCGCGACCAGGCCATGGGCCGGCCGCACGAAACTCACGCTGGTCCAGCCCGGCAGTTCGCAGCCCGATTCGAGCTGGTAGGTCATGACCTTGGGGATGGGCAATTTCGCAATCGCCTCGGCCAGGGCCTTCTGCAGGCCGTCGGCCAGGCTCACGCCGGCCACCACGCTGTCGTAGAACAGGGCCTCGGCCTTGCCGTCCGGCGCCCGCTTCAGACCGGCGACAGCCGATGCGTCGGCACCGAGGGCGGCCAGCCGCTTCAGCAGGGCCGGGCTGGCGTTGCCGGCGGCATCAAGGCCGACGGAGACAGGCATCAGCTTCTGCGACATGGCTTTGTCGGCGGCGCGGGCCAGCACACCGGTCACATGCGCGGCCAGCCGGCGCGGCGACGCGAACGTGGTCAACACCGCGTCGGCCGCGGCCAGGCCCTGGGCCTTCAGCTGCTCCAGCAGCACGCTGCCGAAGGCATCGCCCAGCTTCTTGAGCGCCTTGGGCGGCAGCTCTTCGACGAACAGTTCCACGAGAAGATTCTTGTCGGTCATGGGTGTGCTCACGCGGCCTTCTTCGTCATCTGTTCGACCCACTCGCGCGGCGCCATCGGGAAGCCGAGGCGCTCACGGCTCTTGTAGTAACTCTGCGCCACGCTGCGCGCCAGGTTGCGGATGCGGCCGATGTAGGCGGCCCGCTCGGTCACGCTGATCGCGCCGCGCGCGTCCAGCAAATTGAAGCTGTGCGCGGCCTTCAGCACCTGCTCGTAGGCGGGCAATGCCAGTTGCGCTTCCATCAGGTGTTTGGCCTGCTTCTCGTGTGCACCGAACGCGGTGAACAGGAAGTCGGCGTCGCTGTGCTCGAAGTTGTAGGTGCTCTGCTCCACCTCGTTCTGCTTGTAGACGTCGCCGTAACTGAGCCCGTCGGTCCACGTCAGGTTGTAGACGTTGTCCACGCCCTGCAGGTACATCGCCAGGCGCTCCAGGCCGTAGGTGATCTCGCCGGTGATCGGCTTGCAGTCGATGCCGCCGACCTGCTGGAAGTAGGTGAACTGCGTCACCTCCATGCCGTTCAGCCAGACCTCCCAGCCCAGGCCCCAGGCGCCGAGCGTCGGGTTCTCCCAATCGTCCTCGACGAAGCGGATGTCGTTCTTCTTCAGGTCGAAGCCCAGCGCTTCCAGACTGCCGAGGTACAGCTCGAGGATGTTGGACGGCGCCGGCTTCAGCACCACCTGGTACTGGTAGTAGTGCTGCAGCCGGTTCGGGTTCTCGCCGTAGCGGCCGTCCTTGGGCCGGCGGCTGGGCTGCACGTAGGCCGCCTTCCAGGGCTCGGGCCCGAGCGCGCGCAGGAAGGTCGCGGTGTGCGACGTGCCGGCCCCCACCTCCATGTCGTAGGGCTGCAGCAGCGCGCAACCCTGGTCGGCCCAGTAGGACTGGAGCTTCAGAATGATTTGTTGGAATGTCAGCATCGCTCGATCGGAAATCGGGACAGCGCGGGACGGTCCGCGCGGAAGCGGGGATTTTACGGGTCTGGAGTACGATGCTCGCGACCCCATTGCACCCGCCATTTTTCGACCCATGAAGGTGGACACCGCCACAGCCAGCCCCCCGCCGACCGGGCAGGAGATGCCCGCGCCCGACGGCCCTCTGTCGCGCGCGCGGCCGGGGCGCGAACGCATCCTGGCGGCCATCCGGGTCGCGGCGATCACCGAGTTCAGCCTGCACGGCGTGAAGGGCACGTCGACCCAGGCGATCGCCGAGCGCGCCGGCCTCACGAAACCGCAGCTGCACTACTACATCGCCGGCAAGGAAGAGCTGTACGAAGAGCTGCTGATGCAGGTGCTGCACGAGTGGAAGGTCGTGTTCTCGTTCAAGGACAGCGTGAACGACCCGGCGCGCGTGCTGGCCGACTACATCCGCAAGAAGCTCGACCACGCGTTCGACAACCCCGAGATCTCGCGCATCTTCACGCGCGAAGTGCTGGACGGCGGCCGCAACCTCGAACGCTACTGGCCCAACGCCCGCGTCTGGACGCAGAAGAAGGTCGACATCATCAACGGCTGGATCGCCCGCGGCCTGGTGCGCCCGATGGATGCGCGGCTGCTGCTGATGCACACCTGGGCCCTGACCCAGCACTACGCCGATTTCGCCGTGCAGGTGCGGGTGATGCAGGGCCTGCCGCCCGACGCAGCACTCGACCGCGAGGCGATCACCAGGGAAGTGACGGCCTTCATCCTGCGCGGCGCCGGCATCGCCGCCTGAACCGCCGCTGCGCACGCACGGTGCGCCACCGCCAGGGCGACTGGCACACGCTTTGCTTAACCTGACCAGTTGCTCTGATTCAGCGGTCAGGTTTCCAGGTTGCACCGGCAAGGTGCATCGCTGGCGGTCCCTGTTCAGCGCGTCGACGTCCACAAGGGCTCTTTGCATGCGCGTTCTCGTCATCTACTGCCATCCGGTGGAAACCTCGTTCCACGCCGCCCTGCACCAGGAGGTGCTGAAGAACCTGAAGGCCGCCGGGCACGAGGTGGACGACTGCGACCTGTACGCCGAGGGCTTCAACCCGGTGCTGTCGCGCGAGGAGCGCCTGGGCTACCACGACGTGCCCAGCAACCAGATCCCGCTCAAGGGCTACGTCGAGCGGCTGCAGTGGGCCGAGGCCATTGTGTTCTGCTTTCCGACCTGGTGCTTCGGTCTGCCCGCGATGCTCAAGGGTTACTTCGACCGCCTGTTCATGCCGGGCGTGGCCTTCGACATCAGCGACCCGGCCAACGTGAAGCCGATGCTCACGCACATCAAGCGCGTCTCGGCCGTGGTCACCTACGGCCGGCCGCGCTGGGTGGCCTGGTACATGGGCGACCCGCCGCGCAAGATCGTGACCCGGTACATGAAGCGGCTCACCGGCCAGACCGCGCGGGTCGACTACCACGCCTACTACCACATGAACGTGGCCACCGAGCCCCGGCTCAAGGCCTTCCTGCAGCGCGTCGGCAGCGCCATGGCCCGCTTCGCCTGAACACATGCCGACGGCTGTTGCGCCCCACACGCTGCGCCACGCGCGGTTGCCGCGCTGGCTGCTTGCCGGCGGCTGGCCCGAGGCCGCGGGCCAGCCGGCGCTGGCGCAACTGACCCTGCGCAATGGGCGCATCGACGCGGTGACGCCGATGCCGGCCGAAGCCGCTGGCCCGGCGGCCGACACCGATGCCGGTGTACTCGACCTGCACGGCGCCCCGGTGCTGCCCGCCTTCGTCGATGCCCACGTGCACCTGGACAAGGTCTTCACCGCGTCCCGCATCCAGGACGTGGTGCCCGGCTTGCTGGGCGCGATCGAGGCCAGTGGCCGCGATGTGTTGCGCTGGACACCCGACGACATCCGCAGCCGCGCGGCGCGGGGGCTGCAGTGGGCCTGCGACGCCGGCACGACCCACGTGCGCACGCACGTGAACTGGAGCGACATCGGCCCGCTGCCCATGGCCTGGCCGGTGCTCGACGCACTGGCCAACGCCTGGCACGACCGCGTGCGGCTCGAACTGGTCAGCCTGACCAAGCTCAGCAGCTTCGCGCGGATCGAGGATGCCCGCACCGTGGCGGCGCAGGTGGCCGCCACCGGGCCGCACGCGCTGCTGGGCGGCTTCGTGCATTCGTCGAACTGGAGCGTCGATGCGTTGCACAACCTGCTGCGCGCGGCGCTGGAACACGATCTCGACGTCGACCTGCACGTCGACGAAGAACTACACCCCGAAGCGCAGGGCCTGCTGGCCACGGCGCAGATCCTGCGCGAGACCGGCTTCGCGGGCCGCGTGGTCTGCGGCCACGTCTGTGCGCTGGCGGCCCAACCCGAGGCCGTGGCGCTGAAGACGCTGGACGCCGTGGCGCGTGCGCCGATCACGCTGGTGTCGCTGCCGATCACCAACCTGCTGCTGCAGGACGCGGTGACCGGCCGCACGCCTCGGCAGCGCGGCATCACGCTGGTGAAGGAGGCGCGGGCCCGCGGCATCCCGGTGCTGTTCGCCAGCGACAACGTGCAGGACCCGTTCTGCCGCGTCGGCAGCTTCGACCCGGTCGACGTGATGGCCAGCGCCGTGCTCGCCGCCCAGCTCGACGCACCGTTCGACGACTGGTCGCAGTCACTGTGCCGCGCCGATTGGCTGCAGCGCACACCGGCCGCCACGCCGACGCTGGTGGGCGCCCGGGCCGATCTGCTGGTGTTTGCACACAGCGACGCCAGCGGCTGGCCTTCGCGCGCCACGCCGCGGGTGCGGCTGCGCAACGGCGTGGCCGTGCACGGCGGCACCCTCACCCCGCACTGACAAGGAGCCTCCATGCTGCACGGCTACATTCCCCCGCACCGTTTTCTGCCCTACCTGAGCTGGCCCGAGATCAACGCGCTGCCCGACATCGAGAACACGGTCATCGTGCTGCCCTGCGGCGCGATCGAGCAACACGGCCCGCACCTACCGTGCTCGGTCGACAGCGTGATCGCGTCGGGCGTGATGGGCAAGGCGCTCGAGCGCCTGCCGGCCAACATCCGCGCGTTCGCGATGGCGCCGATCACCTACGGCAAGTCGGAGGAGCACCTGCACTTCCCCGGCACGATGACGCTCAGCGGCACCACGCTGCTGTCGACCGTGACCGAGATCGGCGAATCGGTCTACCGCTCCGGCTTTCGCAAGCTGCTGCTGGCCAACGGCCACGGCGGCCAGCCCCAGGTGCTGGAGATGGCGGCGCGCGAGCTGCGGCTGCGGCATGGCGACTTCGTCGTGGTGCCACACGGCGTGTCGCGCCTGCCCAGCGCGGCCAGCAAACAGGTGAGCGACAAGGAAAAGAAGCTGTCGATGCACGCCGGCCATTCCGAGACGGCGCTGATGCTGGCGCTGGCGCCCGATACGGTGCACATGGACCGCGCCGTGGCCAACTTCCCGCCCGAGTTCCCGATCAAGCTGCTGTCGGCCGACGGCCGGCCGGCCTGCGCCTGGACCTCCCGCGACTTCGGGCCGAGCGGCGTGATCGGCGACCCGACCACCGCCACCCGCGAGCAGGGCGAGGAGATCCTCGACACGCTGGCCAACAGCTGGGTGCAGGCGCTGACCGAGCTGTACCACCTGCGCTGGGTGGTGCGCGAGGAGCCCACCTGGGACCGCGGCCAGTACACCGGCCATATCCAGAAATCGCTGTGAATGCCTGTGGCAGCCGACGCGGCCCGTCTTTTGCTATCCAGAGTTCTCGCAACCGGCCTTCCATCCCTGACTGATTTGTCTGACCCAAGGAGCTTTCGCATGCACCACCGTCTCACCCGTCTCGCCTTCCGCACCGCCCAGGTCCTGGGCGCCACCGTCCTGGGGCTCGCCGCCGCTGGCGCGCACGCTCAGGAAAAGTTCACCTACCTCACCAACTGGTACGCGCAGGCCGAGCACGGCGGCTTCTACCAGGCGGTGGCGACCGGCATCTACAAGAAGTACGGTCTCGACGTGACGATCAAGATGGGCGGCCCCCAGGTCAACACGCTGCAGCTGATGGGTGCCGGCCAGGCCGACTGCATCATGGGGTCGAGCGACCTGCAGATGATCCGCGCCCGCGACAGCGGCCTGCCGGTGGTCACCGTGGCCGCGATCTTCCAGAAAGATCCGCAGGTCTTCATCGCCCACGAGGACGTGAAGAGCTTCGAGGACATGAAGAGCAAGACGCTGCTGGTGAGCCAGAGCGCGATCCAGGGCTACTGGGCCTGGCTCAAGAACAAGTACGGCTTCACCGACGCGCAGATGCGGCCATATACCTTCAACATCCAGCCCTTCGTCGCCGACAAGAACATGGTGCAGCAGGGCTACCTGACGTCCGAGCCCTACGCGATCCAGAAGGCCGGCGTGAAGGCCAACACCTTCCTGTTCTCCGACCACGGCTACCCGTCGTACTCGACGACGATCTCCTGCCTGGACAAGACGGTGGCCGAACGCACCAAGGTCGTCAGCGACTTCATCCGCGCTTCGGCCGAAGGCTGGAAGAGCTACCTGGCCGACCCGGCACCCGCCAACGCGCTGATCAAGAAGGACAACCCCAACATGACCGACGACCAACTGGCCTACAGCGTGGTCAAGCTGAAGGAGGTGGGCATCATCACCAGCGGCGACGCGGCCAGGAACGGCATCGGCACGATGACCGAAGCCCGCATGAAGGCGAGCTACGACTTCCTGCTGAGCAACAAGTTCATCGACCCGGCCAAGGTGTCGATCGCGCAGGCCTACAAGCTCGACTTGATCAAGGACATCAAGGTTCTTCCCTGAGCCTAGCCGCCCTACCGACATGAGCACAGCCCCTTCGCATCCGGTTCCGGCGATCGAGGTCCTCTCGGCGCAGAAGACCTACCCCAACGGCACGGTCGCGCTGCAGCCGGTCGACCTGACGATCCAGCCGGGTGAGTTCGTCACGTTGCTCGGGCCGTCGGGCTGCGGCAAGAGCACGCTGCTGAAGATGATCGCCGGGCTGCTCGAACCCAGCGACGGCCGGCTGCTGGTCTGGCGCAAGCCGGTGGCGCAGCTGCAGGCCAACCCGGACAACAAGCTGGCGTTCGTGTTCCAGTCGCCCACCTTGATGCCCTGGGCCAGCGTGCAGACCAATGTGCGCCTGCCGCTGGACCTGGCCGGCGTGCCACGCGCCGAGGCCGATACGCGCGTGGCCGAGGCGCTGGCGCTGGTGGGCCTGTCGAAGTTCGCGAAGGCGCTGCCGCGCGCGCTGTCGGGCGGCATGCAGATGCGTGTGTCGATCGCCCGCGGGCTGGTGGTACAGCCGACGCTGCTGCTGATGGACGAACCCTTCGGCGCGCTCGACGAGATCACCCGCCACAAGCTTGACGCCGACCTGCTGGAGCTGTGGCGCAAGAAGAACCTGACGGTGGTGTTCGTGACGCACTCGATCCACGAGGCCGTGTTCCTGTCGACCCGCGTCGTGATGATGGCCGCGCGCCCGGGGCGCATCGAGGAAGAACTCGCCATCGACGAGCCGTACCCGCGCAAGCCCGACTTCATGGTCACGCCGGCGTTCAGCCGCTACGCCAAACACCTGCAGGACAGCCTGCTGCGCGCCAGCCAGAGCACCGACGAAGAGGCCGAAGCATGAAGCAGGCTGCCCCGCTCCCCTTGCTGCAGCAGCCGCGCGTGCAGCGTGTGCTCTACCCGGTGCTGGTGGCGCTGGTGCTGATCGGCGGCTGGCAGTGGATGGTCACCGCCTGGAAGTTGCCGCCCTACCTGGTGCCGTCGCCGCTGCTGATGATGCAGACGCTGGTGACCGACTGGATGGCACTGGGCACGGCCCTGCTGGTCACGCTGAAGATCACCGTGCTGTCGTTCGTCGTCGCAACCGTGGTCGGCGTGCTGATCTCGTTCCTGTTCGTACAGAGCCGTGCGATCGAAACGGCGCTGTTCCCCTATGCGGTGCTGCTGCAGGTGACGCCGATCGTCGCGGTCGCGCCGCTGATCATCATCTGGGTGAAGAACCCGACCGCTTCACTGGTGATCTGCGCGGCGCTGGTCGCGCTGTTTCCGATCATCTCGAACACCACGCTCGGCCTGCGCAGCATCGACCCCGACCTGCAGAGCTACTTCGCAATGAACCGCGCCACCCGCACGCAGACGCTGCTGCGCCTGCGCATCCCCAGCGCGCTGCCCTACTTCTTCGGCGGGCTGCGCATCTCGAGCGGGCTGGCGCTGATCGGCGCCGTGGTGGCCGAGTTCGTCGCCGGCACCGGCGGCACCGGCACCGGCCTGGCCTACCAGATCCTGATGTCGGGCTACCAGCTCAACATCCCGCGCATGTTCGCCGCGCTGCTGCTGATCTCGCTGACCGGGGTCGGCCTGTTCGTCGTGATGGCCTGGCTGAGCAAACTCGCGCTCGGCTCCTGGCACGCGAGCGAACTTTCCCACGATTGACCATGACCGACCTCTCTCCCACCGTCGCGCCCCTGCTGGCCGAACTCCCCGGTCTCGACTGGATCACCGACCCGGGCCGCGTCGCCCGGCTGTCGCAGGACTTCGCCTGGTTCAGCCCGGTGCTGAACCGGCAGCTGAAGGACAAGCGCGCCGACGTCGTGGTGCGGCCGCGCAGCGAAGACGAGATCCGCGCGCTGGTGGCGGCCTGCGCACGCCGCGCCGTGCCGATCACGATCCGCGGCAGCGGTACCGGCAACTACGGCCAGACCACGCCGCTGGCCGGCGGCGTGGTGCTCGACATGACCGGCTACAACGCGGCACTCTGGGTGCGCCCGGGCGTGGCCCGCGCGCAGGCCGGCATCCGGCTGGCCGAGCTCGAGAAACACACGCGGGTGTCGGGCCAGGAACTGCGCTGCGTGCCGTCGACCTACCGCAGTGCGACGCTGGGCGGCCTGTTCGGTGGCGGCTTCGGCGGCGTGGGCTCGATCAACTACGGCCCGCTGGGTGCGCCCGGCAATGTGCTGGGCGTGCGCGCGATGACGATCGCGCCCGAGCCGCAGGTCGTCGAGCTGCGCGGTGCCGAGGCGATGCGCATGCACCACCTGTGGGGCACGAACGGGCTGGTGCTCGAGATCGAGGTGGCGCTGGCACCGGCCCACCCGTGGCTGGAAACGCTGGTGACCTTCGACAGTTTCGCCAAGGCGCTGGCCTTCGGCGACGCACTGGCCCATGCGCCCGGCATCGTGAAGCGCGAGGTGGCGTTCTTTGCCAGCCCCGTGCCCGATCTGCTGGGCCAGCTGGCCGAACACCTGCCCACCGGCTGCCATGCCGTGCTGTCGCTGGTGGCCGAGTCGAACGAGGACGCACTGCAGCAGCTGGTGGCCACGCACGGCGGCACGGTCACCTACCGCAAGACCGACGAAGAGGTGCGCAAGAGCAACCGCACGCTGATGGAGTTCACCTGGAACCACACGACGCTGCATGCGCTCAAGATCGACAAGACGCTGACCTACCTGCAGAGCAGCTTCGTGCCCGGCCAGCATGTGCAGCAGATCACCGGCATGGAGAAGCTGCTCGGCGGCGAGGTGCTGATGCACGCCGAGTTCCTGCGCAACATGGACGGGCTGATCACCTGCAGCGCGTTGCAGCTGGTGCGTTTCACGACCGAGGAGCGGCTGGACGAGATCATCCGCATCCACCGCGCGCAGGGCGTGCGCATCAACAACCCGCACACCTTCATCGTCGAGGACGGCAAGGCCGGCGGCGCGCTGCCGCCCGAGGTCGTCGAGATGAAGAAGCGCTTCGACCCGCAGGGCCTGCTGAACCCGGGCAAGCTGCGCGACTGGCCAGCCAGGGCGGCGGTTGGTCCGGCCATCGCGGCGGAGGCGGCACCGTGAGCATGGGCCAGCCGATGGCGCGTTATGCCGCGGCCAAACGTGTGGGCGACTTCGTCTTCATGAGCGGCGTGGTGGCGGTCGACCCGGCCACGCGGCGCGCCGTGTCCCGCTACGAGGACATCCCTGACGCGGCACGGCTCGCGCTGCGACCGCTGGGCTACGACACCGGCCAGATGAGCGTCGACGTGTTCGAGGCGCCCATCGTCGCGCAGAGCTGGTTCGTGCTGGAGCGCATCCGCGCGCTGGCGGCCGAACATGGCGGCGGCATGGGCGACGTCTTCAAGCTGGTGCAGTACTTCCGGCACCTGCACCACTACGCGCCGTACAACCGGGTGCGCGGCCTGTTCTATCCGGGCGAGCCGCCGGTCAGCACCGTCGTCGAGGTGTCCCGCTTCCTGCCGGGCGACGAGGTGCTGGTCGAGATCGAAGCCACGATGTTCCTGCCGCGCTGACACGCGCCTATCATGTGCCCCGGAGGAGACGGGGACATGACGACACCACAACTGGTGCTGAGCCTGGTGCTGGCCACGATGGTCTTTTCGGTGGCGCTGGAGCTGAAGCTCGACGATTTCCGGCGCGTCGCCGAGACGCCGCGTGCCGTGGTCTGCGGACTGATCCCGCAGTTCATCCTGCTGCCGGTCGGCACCTGGGGCGCCACCCTGCTGCTCGACCTGCCGGCCGACATCGAGGCCGCGATGATCCTGGTCGCGGCCTGCCCGGGCGGTTCGCTCAGCAACGTCATCACGCACTTCGGGCGCGGCAACACGGCGCTGTCGGTCAGCGTGTCGGCGGTCGCCAGCGTCATCGCGCTGGTCGCGACGCCGTTCAACTTCAGCTGGATGATCGCGAGCAACCCGGTCACCGCCGGCTGGCTGCGCACGCTGTCCATCGACGCCTCGGACATCTGGGTCAGCCTGTTGCTGCTGCTGGCCGTGCCGATGGCGCTGGGCCTGTGCATGGCGCACCGTGCGCCGCGGCTCACGGCGCGGTTGCAGAAGCCGCTGGCGAATTTCTCCTTGGTGGCGCTGCTAGCCTTCATCGTGCTCGGCCTGGTCAAGGAGCGCCAGCTGCTGACGCTCGGCCTGCTGCCGCTGCTGGCCATCGTGGTGCTGCACAACGCCAGCGGGCTCTTGTTCGGCTACCTGACGAGTGTGGCGATGCGCGTCAGCGAACGCGACCGCCGCGCGGTGATGATCGAGGGCGGCATGCAGAACTCCGGGCTGGCGCTGGGCATCATCGCGGTGCAGTTCAACAGCGACCTCGGCATGGTGCTGATCGCCAGCCTCTGGGGCATCTGGCACATCGTCAGCGGGCTCACGCTGGCCCTGCTCTGGCGCCGCAAGGACGCAAGCCGGCAGCACAGCACGGGTGCGCCGGCCTGAGAGCCATGAGAGCCGCCAGGATCAATATTCCCAGAAGATCCGCTGCAGATCGGCCGTGCTGATCGGCTTGGTCAGTGCCACGGCCGCCAGGATGCGTGCCTTCTGCGGACGCAGGTCGTGGGCCACGACCCAGTCGAACTTGTCGTCGGGCTGCTCTGCATTGCGCAGCACGAAGCCGTCCGGCACGCGGGACGAGCGGATGATCTGCACGCCTTGGGCACGCAGGTCCTGCAGCACCGGCACGATGCGGTCGGCCACCGAACCATTGCCCGGGCCGCCGTGCACCAGCGCCTTGATGCCGCTCTTGCCGACCGCGTCGAACGCGATGCGCGGCACGTTGCCGTAGCTGTAGACGATCTCGACCGGCGCCAACGCCTCGATCTCGTCGATGTTGAACTCGGACTGTGCGGTGTGGCGCTTGACCGGCGCACGGAACCAGTAGTTCTTGCCCTCGACCACCATGCCCAGCGGGCCCCACTGGCTCTTGAAGGCCTCGGTCTTGATGTTGACGTTCTTGCTGACGTCACGGCCGCTCTGGATCTCGTCGTTCATCGTCACCAGCACACCCTTGCCGACTGCGTCCTTGCTGGCCGCGACCGTCACTGCGTCGAGCAGGTTCAGCGCACCGTCGGCCGACAGCGCCGTACCGGGCCGCATCGAGCCGACCACGACGATGGGCTTGCTGGTGCGGATCACCAGGTTCAGGAAGTACGAGGTTTCCTCGAGCGTGTCGGTCCCGTGCGTGACGACGATGCCGTCGACATCGGCCTGCTTGGCCAGCGCCGAGACCCGCTTGCCCAGCGCCAGCAGCTGGGCGTTGGTGAAGCTCTCGGAGGCGATCTGGAACACCTGCTCGCCCTTGACGTTGGCCACGTTCGCGAGTTCGGGCAGGCCGGCCAGCAGCTTGTCGACCGGCACCTTGGCGGCGGCATAACTGGCGCTGTTGACGGCGGAGGCGCCGGCGCCGGCGATGGTGCCGCCGGTGGCGAGCACGACGATGTTGGGTTTGGCGGTCTGCGCGGCGGCCAGCGTGGAGAGCGCGGCCATGGCCAGGCCGGCGATCAGTTGGGCAAGTTGTCTTTGCATGTCGGTGATCCTGAATCAGTAGGAAAGCATCAAAACGGGGCGCTGCGGAGCAGCACGCCGATGGTCAAGCAAGCGATGTTCCGCGGGAACCCTCGGCCGATGCCGTTTCCGCATGACCCTATCGGCATGCCTTGCGAAGCGGCATGCATGAAGACCGCGCGGTGGGTCAGCCGGGCTGGCGGCGCCGGCGCAGTGCGATGGCGATGGCCGCCACGCACAGGGCCGGCAGCCAGATCGGCAGCAGGCCGCAGCGCGACACCCACCACGCGAACGGCGTGATGTCGTCACGGCCCTGCACCTCGCCCACCAGCACGCCACGCGTCAGCCGGGGCAGCGCCTGCACCACGCGGCCCGCGGCGTCGATGATCGCGGTAGCGCCGGTGTTGGTGGCGCGAATCATCGGCCGGTTGAATTCGAGCGCCCGCATGCGCGAGATGGCCAGGTGCTGGTCGATCGCGATGGAGTCGCCGAACCAGCCGATGTTGCTCAGGTTGACGAAGATCGTCGGCGCCGTGGCCGGATCGATGAAGCGGGCACCGAGCTCTTCGCCGAACAGATCCTCGTAGCAGATGTTGGGTGCCAGCCGCTGCGCGCCCAGCACCATCGACGCCTGTCCCACGTCACCGCGCCGGAAGTCGCCGAGCGGAATATTCATCATGTCGGTGAACCAGCGGAACAGCGGTGGAATGAATTCGCCGAACGGCACCAGGTGGTGCTTGGCGTATTCGAACGGCGCGGCGTCGCCAGGGCGCAGCCCCAACACCGCGTTGGTGTAGCCCGCACTGGCGCTGCCCAGCGGCAGGCCGATCAGCGCCGTCTGGCCGCCGGTGGCGAAACGTGCCCGCATCGCGTCCCAATAACCGGGCGGCAGCTGGTCGGGCAGCAGCGGCAGTGCCGTCTCGGGCGCGACGACCAGGGGCGCCTGGGCCCTGGACAACTGCTCGCCGTACCAGCGCAGCGCCGTCTCGACGCCGGTGCCGGCCTGGAACTTCTCGTCCTGCGGGATGTTGCCCTGCAGCAGGCTGACCGTGAGCGGCGCCGTCATCGCCGCCGACGGCCCCGCCGCAGGCCGGCTGGCCAGCAGGACGGCGAGCAGCGCCACCCCGGCGAGGCCGGCGACCGGCACCAGGCCCCGCCGCACCGCCTGCGCGGCGCTGGCGGCCGGCCCGGCAACGGCCTGCCAGAACGCGGCCAGCAAGGCAGCGGCGAACACCGCGACCACGGTGATGCCATAGACGCCCACCCACGGGGCGAAGGCCACCAGCGGCCCGTCGACATGCGCATAACCGGCGGCGCCCCACGGAAAACCGGTGAACCAGAGCCCGCGGCCCAGTTCGGCCAGCACCCACACCGATGCCCAGAGCAAGGCGCGCCACAACGGGTTGGCCACGGCGCCGTAGCGCGCCACCGCCGCGGCGATGGCGTAGTAGATCGCAAGCACGCCCGCCAGGCCGATGACAGCCAGCACCGCCAGCGGCGCGGGCAAGCCGCCATAGGTGTGCATCGAGATGAAGAGCCACCAGAAGGTGCCGACCAGCCAGGCCAGGCCGAAGACCCAGCCGCGGAGCGCGGCGACGGCGACGGATGAAGATCGGTCGACGATCGCGACCAACACGGCCAGCGCGGCCAGCTGCAGCCACCACAACGGCTGCCCGTTCCACGGTGCGGCCGTGGCGACCGCATGTGCCCAGCCCGCGACCAGGCACCCGGCGAGGGGCGCAACCAGGCCCAGGCGGCCCGTGAGCGGCCTCATCCGGCGTCGGGTTCTGGGTCCGGAGCCGGCGACACCTTGAACCAGCGCACCGCCCCCCCCTTGGTGTGCAGCACGACGAAACTCAGGCCGGCCAGGATGTGCTGTTCGCCGCGCTTGGGCACATGGCCCATCTCGTGCGCGATCAGGCCGCCGATGGTGTCGAAGGCGTCGTCGAGATCGGTGGCCAGCAGCTTGACGCCGAAGGCTTCGCCGACGCGCTCGACCGGCGTGTCGCCGCTCACGCGGTAGGTGCGGTCGGCCAGGCCGAAGATGTCGCCGTGGTCTTCGGCAATGTCGAACTCGTCCTCGATCTCGCCCACGATCTGCTCCAGCACGTCTTCGATGGTGATCAGCCCGGCCACGCGGCCGAACTCGTCGATGACGATTGCCAGATGGTTGCGGTTGCCGCGGAACTCGCGCAGCAGGTCGTTCAGGCCCTTGCTCTCGGGCACGAACACCGCCGGCCGCAGCAGGGCGCGCAGGTTGAGCTCGGGCGCGCGCTGCAGCTTCAGCAGATCCTTGGCCATCAGGATGCCGATGATGTTTTCTTTTTCGCCCTCGAACACCGGGAAGCGCGAGTGCGCGGTGTCGATCACCAGGTGCAGCAACTCGTCGTACGGCGCGTCGATGCTGAGGCAGTCCATGCGTGTGGCGGCCACCATCACGTCGCCGGCCGTCATGTCGGCCATGCGGATCACGCCTTCGAGCATCACACGCGACTCGGCGCCGATGATCTGGTTGTGCTCGGCGTCGTTCAGCGTCTCGATCAGTTCTGCCCGCGAATCCGGCCCGGGATGGATGAACTCGGCCAGCTTCTGCAGGAAGCCGCGCTTGTCTTCTTTTTCAGGCAATCCGGAAGAAGACGAGCGCGCGGGATACGGATCGGACACAGCCAGGGGCGCAGGACGTGCAGTTGTGAGGGAAACGCAAGGATAGCGGATTGCCGCGCGCGCGGCGCCAACCATCGCTGCGGGCCCGGTCGCCCGGGCCTTTGCGAAGGTCTCAGTTGGCCGACTTGTGCCGCCCCTCGCGCACGCCTCGGCGCACCTCCTGCACACCGGCCAGCAGGTCCCAGAACTGCTTCGCCTGCGCCTTCAGGCGGTAGTCGGTCTGGGCGATCTGCTCGTGCACGATCTCGGTCATGCGGCTGTCCAGCGTGGCGGCCGGCAGGCGCAGGAAGGCCTCGGACTCGGAACCTTCGCGCTCGACCGTGGCACCGGCGTTGCGGGCTATCTTGAGCATCGCGGTGTTCTCGCTCAGCGCGTGGACGAACAGCAGCGCCACGCCCTCGTTGCGCGAGTGCATCACGGCGCGTTCGAACAGGCGGCTGCCGTACCCCCGGCCGCGCGCGTGGCCCAGCACCGAAACGCCGAATTCGGCGCAGGACTTGCATTGGGGATCAACCGAGAAAGCCAGGTGCGCCATGGCGATCAGTTCGAGCCTGCGGTTGTAGATGCCGAAGATGTCGTCGCGTTCGAAATCCAGGCTGTCGGCATAGCGGCGCACATGCTCGTCGCTGGCGGCATAGCCGAACCGGAGGTAACGGTCGTGCGGCTCCAGCGCCAGCAGGTGCCGGGCGATGCGCTCGCGGTGCTCCGGGCCGAGCGAGCGGATCGGCACCATCACGGGCGGCGTGGCCAGCGGCTTGCCGCGCCCGCCCGTGGCGCGCAACGGATGGCTGGTGACATCGATCGGGCTGCGGCTGGGAGTCTTGGTTTCAGTCATCCACACAATATAAGGGTTTTCCCTAGGAAATCCTAGATCAGCTTTCGCGGACCACGGGCATTAGAGGATGACACCGAACGCGGGAGGGCACAACAAACGAAACAAAAGCCGCGGAGGCCTGAAATGGCGCTGTAACAACCGGCCCGGATACTGGCAGCAACCCACCCGTCTTGCCGCAGGAGATTGCCGTGCCCCCTCTGACCTCTACCGCCACCCGCTCGATCCCCCGTCAGGCTGGCGCGTTGCCGGAAAGCACGGGCAACCGGTCGGCGCCCAGCTGGTGGCGTGCATTGTGGCCCGGGCGCGACACGAAGGTCGACGAGATCCGCAAGCTGATGCTGGCCCAGCTGGCCGTGGTGCCCGATGCGGCACGGCGCCTGGAATTGAGCCAGGCCATCACGGGCGCGCCCGAACCCCGCACGCTGTGGCAACTGCGTGGCGAACTCACGGCAGCGCTGGTCGAGGTGCACGGCGAACTGCTGGCCCGGCGGCGCATGACCGACATCACCTTCATGTTTGCCGGCCTGCTGGAACGCGACCGCGCCACGCCGGACCACGCCTCCGCCGGTGGCAACTGGAACTACGCCAGCGCCGCACAGGCCCGCATGGACCACTGAAGGGCTCTTGCCCCTCGGCTCAGTCGAGCCGCGCGCCGGAGGTCTTGACGGCCTTGGCCCAGATCGGCATCTCGGCCGTGAGATAGGCGGCAAACTGCTCGCTGTTCTGGAATGCCGGGTCGGCACCCTGCGCCGTCATGCGGCTGCGCACGTCGGGATTCTCCAGCACCTGCTTGAAGGCGTCGGAGAGCCGGGCGACTACGTCCTTCGGCGTGCCGGCGGGCGCCATCATGCCGTAGAACCCCACGACGTCCATGCCCTTCACGCCGACCTCGGCGAAGGTCGGAACCCCGGGCAGTGCGGCATTGCGCTCCGGCCCGGTGATCGCCAACGCGCGCAGCTTGCCCTGCTTGACGTACTGCGAGGCCAGCGGAATCGACTCGGCCATCACCTGCACCTGGCCCGCCAGCAGATCGGCCAGCGCGGGCGCGCTGCCGCGGTAGGGGATGTGCACCATGAAGATGCCGGTCGACTGCTTGAACATCTCCGGCACCAAATGCGAACTGCCGCCGTTGCCGGCGGAGCCGTAGTTGAGCTGGCCCGGCTTCGACTTGGCCAGCGCCACCAGCTCCGACACCGTATTCGCCGGAACCTTGGGGTGCACCAGCAATGCAAGCGGTTGCTGGGCCGTGCGTGCAATGGGCACGAAGTCTTTCAGCGTGCCGTAGCCGAGCTTGGGGTACAGCGCAGGGTTGATGACCAGCACGCCGGTGTTGGCCAGCATCAGCGTGTAACCGTCGGCCGGCGACTTGGCCACGAACTCGGCGCCGACGGAACCGCCGGCACCCGACTTGTATTCCATGATCACCGGCTGACCCAGCACGGCCTGCAGTCGGTCTGCCAACAGCCGGCCATGGTTGTCCAGCGGGCCGCCGGCGGGGAAGCCGACGACGATGCGGATCGGCCGGTCCGGAAACGCCGCCCATGCGGGCATGCTGGACAGCGCGGAAACGCCGGCGAGTGCCAGCAAGGCGCGGCGGCCGATGCGGTGGCTGTGTTGGGAGGTGTTCTGCATGGTGTCTCCTGAGGGGTTCTTCGACGCCAGGGGCCGGCGTCTGTGCTGGACATTTTGCGGCACCGGCCGTGCAGCGATGTTGCCACGCGGCCACCATTTGATTCATCTGTTGCGGCGGCGGCCGCCCGGGATGGCCCGCCGATATGATCGCGGTCAACCGGGATTCAGGAGCATAAGTTATGGCGCAAGGCGAGGCGGGCAGCAGTCCGACGTTGTTGGCGGTCGACGACGAGCCCGAACTGCTCAGTCTGCTGGACGAGTACTTCACCCGCCATGGTTTCGCCGTCCGCACGGCGCTCAACGCCGCAGATGCCCGCCGACTGGTCGCCGAGATGCCGCCGATGGTGGCGATCCTCGACGTCAACATGCCGGGCGAGAACGGCTTGTCGCTGGCGCGCTGGTTGCGTGAATCGCACCCGAAGATGCGCTTGCTGATGCTGACGACCGCAAGCGAATCCGTCGACCGCATCGTCGGCCTCGAATTGGGCGCCGACGACTACGTGCCCAAACCCTTCGAGATGCGCGAGCTGTTGGCGCGTGTGCGCGCGCTGGTGCGCCGCGCGGCCCTGGCCTCGGGCAGCTCAGCTGTGGCGGCTCCAGCGGCGAGCCCACCGGCAACCGCCGCCACCGGGATCGCCTTCGGCGCCTGCCGGCTGCAACTGGAGGAACGGCGCCTGCTGGGCCCCGACGGTGCGGACATCGAGATCAGCGCGGCCGAGTTCGACCTGCTGGCGATGTTCGCGCGCAACCCGAACCGACCGCTCAACCGCGACCAGATCATGGAGCAGGCGCACAACCGCGGCTGGGACGTGTTCGACCGGTCGATCGACCTGCGCATCATGCGGCTGCGCCGCAAGATCGAGCGCAACCCTGACAAGCCAGAGCTGATCAAGACGGTGCGCAACGTCGGTTATGTCTTCGTGCCCGCGTCTGCCTGACGCCACATCGTCGTTCAGACCGGCAAGGCCGTCGTGGCCTTCACCCGGTCGAGCACAAAACTGGTCTTGCAGTCTTCGACGCTGGGGTGCTTGAGCAAGGTGTCCATGATGAAGCTGCGGTAGTGCGTCATGTCGCGCACGACCACGCACAGCAGGTAGTCCATGTCGCCGGTCAGCGCGGCGCACTCGACCACCTCGGGCCAGGTGACGACGCTGGCGCGGAACTGGTCCATCGGGTTGCGTTTGTGGCTCTCGGTGTGTTTTTCGAGCCGCACGTTCAGATAGGCGGTGAGGCCCAGGCCCACCGCCTCGGGCCGGACCAGCGCGACGTAGCGGTCGATCACGCCGCTCTCCTCCAGCCGCTTGACGCGCCGCAGCACCGCGCTGGGCGACAGGCCGACCAGTTCGGCGATCTGGTCGTAGGTGGCGCGGCCATCCCCCTGCAGGGTGCGCAGGATATGGCGGTCCAGTTTGTCGAGTGCATCCATCTCGGCCATGATCGCACAAAGAATGACCGTAGGTGATGATTTACACAGGATTCCTGCGCCAAGCCCTGCTGCAAACGCATCTTTTGCAGAAACACTGACGTGCCTCTGCTCTACAGTCTTGCATCGACTTCAGGAGAAAGCATGAACGCCGCCTTGCCCGCATCCAGCATCCAGGAAACCGCCGCTTGGGAAAACCCGATGGGGACCGACGGCTTCGAGTTCATCGAATACGCTGCGCCGGACCCCGTCGCGATGGGCGCGCTGTTCGAGCGCATGGGTTTTCGTGCCGTGGCCAAGCACCGCCACAAGCAGGTGACGCTGTACCGCCAGGGCGGCATCAACTTCATCCTGAACGGCGAGCCGGATTCGTTTGCGCAGCGCTTTGCGCGCCAGCACGGGCCCAGCATCTGCGCCATCGCGTTCCGTGTGCAGGATGCCAAGGCCGCGTACGAGCGCGCGCTCGGGCTGGGGGCCTGGGGTTATGCCGGCAAGGCCGGCCCTGGCGAGCTGAACATCCCGGCGATCAAGGGCATCGGCGACAGCCTGATCTATCTGGTCGACCGCTGGCGCGGCAAGAACGGCGCGAAGCCGGGCGACATCGGCAACATCGGCTTCTACGACGTCGACTTCGAAGCCCTTCCAGGCATCGATGCCGAAGAGGCGCTGAACCCGCACGGCAACGGCCTGACCTACATCGACCACCTGACGCACAACGTGCACCGTGGCCGCATGAAGGAATGGGCGGACTTCTACGAACGCCTGTTCAACTTCCGTGAGGTGCGCTACTTCGACATCGAGGGCCAGGTGACCGGCGTGAAGAGCAAGGCGATGACCAGCCCGTGCGGGAAGATCCGCATCCCGATCAACGAAGAGGGCAACGAGAAGGCCGGTCAGATCCAGGAGTACCTCGACAGCTACGACGGCGAAGGCATCCAGCACATTGCGCTGGGTTCGTCGGACCTGCACGCGACCGTGGACGCGATGCGCGGCAAGGGCGTGAAGCTGCTCGACACGATCGACACGTACTACGAACTGATCGACAAGCGCATTCCGGGCCACGGCGAGAACGTGGCCGAGTTGCACAAGCGCAAGATCCTGCTGGACGGCAAGAAGGGCGCGCTGCTGCTGCAGATCTTCAGCGAGAACCAGCTGGGCCCGATCTTCTTCGAGTTCATCCAGCGCAAGGGCGACGAAGGTTTCGGCGAAGGCAATTTCAAGGCGCTGTTTGAGTCGATCGAGCTGGACCAGATGCGCCGCGGCACCTTGAAGGTGGATGCTTGAGCATCGTGCAAACCATGGCCGAAGGGGTGCCGCAATGATCACCGCGACGCCTAGCGCCCCGGCGGGGCAAGCCGTCACGCCCGCCGTCTATGGCGAGGGCAGCCGGCCGCCGCGTGGCGACTACGCCCGGGACGGTCTGGTGCAGGCCGACTACACCTGTCCGCAGCGCTACGACGCCTACACCGCAGAGGACCACGACACCTACCGGCGCCTGTACACGCGGCAATCGGCCCTTCTGCCCGGTCTGGCCTGCGACGAATTCATCGCGGCCCTGCCCAGCCTCGGCATCAGCGATCGCATCCCGCGGTTCGAAGAAGTGAATGCGCGGCTGCGCAAGGCGACGGGGTGGGAGGTGGTGGCGGTGCCGGGGCTGATTCCCGAAGTGCCGTTCTTCACCTTGCTGGCCAACCGACGTTTCCCGGTGACGGACTGGATCCGCACGCCGGAGGAGTTCGACTACATCGTCGAGCCCGATGTGTTCCACGACTTGTTCGGCCATGTGCCGCTGCTGTTCAACCCGATCTTTGCCGACCACATGCAGGCGTATGGCGAGGGCGGCTTGAAGGCGCATCGGCTCGGCGCGTGCGAGCAGCTGTCGCGCCTCTACTGGTACACGATCGAGTTCGGCCTGGTGCGCCAGGCGAACGGTCTGCGCGCGTACGGGGCCGGCATCCTGAGCTCATCGGGTGAACTGCAATACAGCGTGCGCGATCCACGGCCGCAGCGCCTGTTGCTCGACGTGATGCGCTGCATGCGCACCAAGTACAGGATCGACAGCTACCAGCAGACCTACTTCGTCATCGACAGCTTTCAGCAGCTGTTCGATGCGACGGCGCCGGATTTCACGCCGCTGTACCAGGCACTGCAGACGCTGCCGCCGCTGGAGGCCGATCAGAGCATCGCCAGCGACTCGCGCATCACGGTGGGGTGAAACGCCAGGGCGACGTGGGCGATCCCCGGCACGAGCCGGTTGTCGGCGCCGGGCAAGGTCGCGGTGGACGCCGGGAACACGATGTTGTCGGCGTTCGAGTACCAGCATGTGAAGAGCGCACCGTGCGCAGCGGTTTGACGTTCGGCCATCGCGGTGAGCCAGGTGCTGCGCAGGCGCATCTGGTGGCCGTTGGCGCCGTGGCCGAACCGCGCCATCCAGGTGCCGGCGTGCGGTGTGCCGATGGTGACGACATGTGCGACGCGCGACCAGGCCTGATGCCGGCATAACCACGCGCGAACCGCGAGCCCTCCCATGCTGTGGCAGACCACGAGCGGTGGTTCGCCGGTGGCAGCGGCCATGCGCGTGACCGCATCGTCGATGACTGCGGCATAACCGTCGATGGAGCCGGAGATCGGTTCGAGGGTGACCGCCATGCAAGCCCGACCGCTCGCCTGCACCCGTGCCATCCAGGGTGTCCAGAACCCACGGTTGCAGAACAGTCCATGCACGAAGACCACGCCGCGGCCCGAACCCGAGGCACCCGACAACACGTCACGCAGTTGGTTGGGCCGAAACGGTTGGCGCCAGAAAAACACCTGCAGGCCGGTGCAAACCTCGCCCGACCAGGCGCGCCACAATTGCGAAGGTGTCGCCCGCGGCACGGCATCATTGCCATGCACCGTGTACAGAATGCAGAACTCGAGCGCCAGAATGGCCGCGTAACCCAGCAGCGCAGCCGTGGCGCACAACAGCGCCAGCCAAGGCCACCGCGGCCAGAGGAACACGATCGAGGCGGCCGCTATCAGCAGCACCGCCAGGACAACGGTTTTTTGAAGACGTGCGACCATGGTGTTCGAGCCGCCATTGTCGGTTGACGCGGTGGGCCACTATGCCCGCGACGGGCTGGCGATGGAGCCGCACGAAAAGGAGGAGCAGGGATGGATGCAGCGCAACGGATTCGCGGTGCGATGGCGCGCGTCCACGAACTTCGCACTTCGGCGACCAACGCGCCCGGACTCGAAGCCGCCTTGTGGGAGGTGAAGCATCTGCAGTCACGCCGTTTTGCCGGAACCTATGCCGATCTGCTGGCGGCCTCGGAAACCGCGCCCGCCGCACAGTTCTTTCTGACCGAACTCTATGGCGCAGGCAATTTCGCCGAACGTGATGCGCAGTTTGCGCGGATCGCAGGCACGGTCGAAAAACTGTTCCCGCAGCACGTCGGCGCCCTGGCAGCGTCACTTGCTGAACTGCACGCGTTGACGGAAGACCTTGACCACGGCATGGCGCGGGCATGGATACACGAGCAGAACCAGCTTGCAGGGGATGGGCCTGCGCGTTACGTCAGCGCGTGGCGCGATGTCGGGCGGCGCGAAGACCGTCTTGGTCAATTGCACACGGTGATGGTGATCGGCCAGGACCTTGTCCGGATGACACGTTTGCCCGGGCTGCGGTTGATGTTGAAGATGATGCGCGGCCCGGCAGCGGCTGCTGGATTGCGCGCGCTGCAGGATTTTCTGGAGTCGGGCTTCGATACCTTCGCCGGTCTCGCAAGACGCGGCAGGGCCGAAGCGTTCCTCGGTGCTATCGAGACCAGGGAAACACAATGGGTCGGCCAGTTGTTCGATGCGGACCGGGTCACCTGCGTGACGGAGCTGGGGCGCATCCTAGGAGAAGCCCGCTAACGACGAGCGCGTACACGCACACACAATCGCGCTCAAGGAGTGTGTTGCATGGAAAAACCCTGGCTGAAAAGCTACCCCTCGAACGTTCCACACGAGGTGGACCTAACGCCGTACCGGTCGCTGACGCAGCTGCTCGAGGAATCTTTCAAGAAGAACGCGGCCTATCCGTTTTCCGTCTGCATGGACCGGTGGATGAGCTACCGGCAACTCGACGAGAGTTCCGCCGCCCTGGGCGCCTGGCTGCGGGCGCAAGGGCTGGAACCGGGCGCGCGGGTGGCGATCATGCTGCCGAACGTGCCGCAGTTTGCGGTCACGATGGCGGGCATCCTGCGGGCGGGGTACACCTGCGTCAACGTGAACCCCCTCTACACACCGCGGGAGCTGGAGCACCAGCTAAAGGACTCGGGTGCGACGGCGATCGTCATTCTGGAAAACTTCGCGAAGACGCTCGAAGAGGTGATCGAGCACACGGCGGTCCAGCACGTGGTGGTGACCGCGATGGGCGACCAGCTCGGTTTCTTCTACGGGAACTGGATCACGTTCGCCGTGCGGCATCTGGCGAAGATGGTGCCGGAGTACAGGCTGCCACTCACGAACGGGCGCAAGGTGACCCGGTTCAACCAAGCCCTTGCCGAAGGCACCTCACGGCAGCTGCGGCCCAGTGGCGCGACGATGGATTCGACCGCTTTCCTTCAGTACACCGGGGGGACGACAGGATTGTCGAAAGGCGCGGTGCTGTCCCATCGCAACGTCGTGGCGGCCGTGCTGCAATCGGAAGCGTGGTTCTATCCCGCTCTGGAGAGGATCGGCGACCTGCACAAGGTCAATGCCATCGCGGCCTTGCCGCTGTACCACATTTTCGCGCTGAACCTTTGCCTGCTGGGGATCAAGCTCGGCTCGTTCATCACCCTCGTTCCCAACCCGCGTGACACGGGCAAGTTTGTCGAGGTGCTGAAAAAGCGGCCCTTTCATGTGCTGCCGGCCGTCAATACCTTGTTCAATGCCTTGCTGCAGCACCCGCAGTTCAAGACGGTGGATTTTTCGCAGCTATGCGTCTCGCAGGCCGGCGGGATGGCTGCGTCGGAGGGCACGGCCAAACACTGGATCGACGCAACGGACTGCCCGATGGTCGAGGGCTGGGGCATGAGCGAGACAGTGGCCATCGGCACGAACAACCCGGTGACGTCGAAGGCGTTCACCGGCACGATCGGGCTGCCGCTACCGAGCATCGACATCGCGATCAAAGATGATGAAGGGGTATCGCAGCCGATCGGGCAGTCCGGCGAGATCTGCATCCGGGGACCGAACGTGATGAGCGGCTACTACAACCAACCGGAAGAGAACGAGAAGGCGTTCACACCCGACGGCTTCATGCGCACCGGCGATGTCGGCATCATGGACGAGCACGGCTACACGAAGATCGTCGACCGCAAGAAGGACATGATCCTGGTCAGCGGGTTCAACGTGTTTCCGAACGAGTTGGAGAACGTGATCTCGCTATGCCCCGGCGTCGTGGAGTGCGCTGCGATCGGGATTGCCGACGACAAGCAGGGCGAGGCGATCAAGGTGTTCATCGTCAAGAGCGATCCGCTGCTGAGCGAGGACGATGTCGCCAAGTATTGTGCGCAGAGCCTGACCGGCTACAAGCGCCCCAAGTACATCGAATTTCGCGAGGAGCTGCCAAAGAGCAATGTCGGCAAGATTCTGAGAAGGGAGTTGCGCGCGGGGAAATGAGTGCCGGGGCCTAGTTCCGGGGCCCCTGCTTCAGCATCGCCTGTGGAACACACCGTGCCGCGGCAGCGCTGGCATACTGGTCCGGTGAAGTCCCAGCAGCCCGATCGACGACGCGCGCATTCTCCCTTGGCCGCCAGAACGCGGCAGTTGCCGCTGTTTGGCGGCGACGAAATGGAAGCGCAGTTCGAGCTGGATCATGTTCCAGCGGGCCCGAGACAACTGACGGGCTACAAGTTGTTCTTGGCGCTGTTCCCGAACATGGATGACGTCCCGCGCCTCGAACGGCTCGCTGCCGGTCTACGCCTGGACCAGGGCCTCGAAGGAAACTGCCTAGCTCCAGATCGGTTGCACGTCACGCTGCAGACCATTGCCAATTTTCCCGATGCCGTGCCACAGATCTACGTGGATGCAGCGAGGGCGGCTGCAGCGCGTGTGGATGGTCCACCGATCCCGGTTGTGTTTGACCATGTGATGAGTTATGCGCAGAGCGAGGCGTTTGTGCTGCGCTGCAATGCCGAGAGCGATGTCCGGATTGCAGCACTTAGACAGTCAATGCACACGGCGCTTCGTCGCGCCGGGCTTCGTCCGCATCAAACCCGCCAACCGCATATGACGCTGCTCTACGACCGCAACCTGATCGCGCAAAGGCCGATCGAACCTTTCCAGTGGACCGCCACGCGCGTCGTGTTCGTCATCAGCCACGTGGGCTTGCACCATCACCAATGGGTCGCGCAATGGGCTCTCGCGAAGTAAGCGGCCAGGCATCCCATCTTGATTCGTCACTAGAGTCACAGGAGTCTCGTGTCCACCTCAACTCTTGGTGGACACGTGAACACTACTGCCGAACAAGCCGTCGACGAACGTCGGCGCCGGCGCTTGCATAGCGACGAATTCAAGGCCAACGCGGTGGCGTCGTGCCTGCCGGGCATGTCGATGGCGGCGGTGGCGATGGCCAACGGCATCAACGCGAATCTGCTGCGGCGCTGGGTGCATGAAGCGGAGGCGTGCCGTGATGGCAAGAAGCCCCCGGCGCTGCCGGTGCCCGAGCCGGTGGCGCGAACTGTGACAGCAGGCTTCGTGCCGGTGGAACTGCCCGCGCAGAGCGGGGCACCGGACATCCGCATCGAACTGCGTCGCGGTGCGACCTCGATCACCGTGAGCTGGCCGACGCCGGCGGCGGCTGGGTGCGCGGCCTGGATGCGAGAGCTGCTGCGATGATCCGCATCGACGCGATGTGGATGGCAGTGGCCCCTGTGGACATGCGTGCGGGGTCTGACCGCTTGATCGCCCGCGTGGTGCAGGTGTTCGGTGCAGCCCAGGCGCACCACGGCTACCTCTTCGCCAACGCACGCGGCACGCGAATGAAGCTGCTGGTGCACGACGGCTTTGGCGTGTGGTGTGCCACACGTCGTTTGAACCAGGGCCGCTTCGTATGGCCCGACGGCGGCGCGCCACTGCAACCGCCCACATTGACGCAGGCGCAGTTCAACGCTCTCGTCATAGGCCTGCCATGGCAGCGGCTGGAGCACCTGCAGGTCATCACGCGCGTGTGACCCTGTGCCCGATGCGCGGCCTGGGAAGGCTGTGCGTCGAGCAATCCGAACATCCCCCGATGACCGCAGCCATGCCGCTGCCCACAATAGCGGCATGCTCGACGTGCACACGCTCAAGGCCGAAGACCTCAAGGGTCTGAGCAAGAGTGCCGTCACAGAGCTGGCTGCAACGCTGCTTGCGCAGCTGACCGCGCAGGGCACACAACTATCTGCCCAGCAAACAGCGCTGCAGGCCAAGGACGAGCACATCGCGCGGCGGGATCGCGAGACCAAGTTCAAGGACACCAAGATCGAGCGCATCACCTTTGAGCTGGCGCGCCTGAAGGCCTGGAAGTTTGGGGCCAGGACCGAGGCGATGAACGCCGAACAGCGCCAGATGTTCGAGGAGACCGCGGCCGAAGACGAAGCCAGCCTGCAAGCCCAGCTGCAGGCCTTGCAAGGTGATGGCACGCCCAGCACATCGCCAGCGGCAGCCACCCCGCGCAAGCCGCGTCGCCAGCCCTTGCCCGAGCACTTGCGCCGCGTGGAGCATCGCCATGAACCCGAGAACACCACCTGTCCATCCCCGAGCTGCGGTAAGGCGATGGTGCGCATCGGCGAAGACGTGAGCGAGCGGCTCGATATCGTGCCGGCCGAGTTCTTCGTGCACCGCCATGTGCGCGGCAAATGGGCTTGCAAGTGCTGTGAGGTGCTGGTGCAGGAGCCCGCAGAGCCGCAGATCATTGACAAGGGAGTGCCAACGCCAGGTCTGCTGGCGCACACGCTGGTCAGCCGCTTCGTGGACCACCTGCCGTACTACCGGCAAGAGCAGATCAACGCACGTTCGGGCGTGCACACGCCGCGCTCCACGCTGGCGGCCTGGTCGGGCGCTGCCGGCGCCAGCCTGCAGCCGCTGTACGACGCGCACCGTGCTTTCGTGCTGGGGGCGCAGGTGCTGCACGCCGATGAGACGCCTGTGAAGATGCTCGACCCCAGCGCGGGCAAGACCACCAAGGCCTATGTGTGGGCGTATGCCAGAGGGCAGCACGATGCCATCCCTGGCGTGATCTACGACTTCTGCGTGGGCCGTGGCGCCAGGTACCCGATGGCCTTCCTCCACGGGTGGACGGGCACCATCACCTGTGACGACTACAAGGGCTATGACGCGGTGTTCCGGGGAGCAGGGCGCACAGAGGCCGGCTGCCTAGCCCACGCACGCCGCAAGTTCGACGAACTGGCTAAGGCGCATGCCAGTCCTGTAGCCACCCAGGCCATCGAGCGCATCGCCTGGCTGTATCGCATCGAGCAGCAGGCGCGCGACATGACAGCGCCCGATCGGCTGGCGTTCAGGCAAATGCGCGCCGGCCCGCTGTGGGAAGAACTGAACGTGTGGCTGCGGCGGGAGAGGACGCGTGTGGCCGACGGCGGCAGCATTGCGGCGGCGCTCGACTACAGCCTGAGGCGCTGGACGGCACTGGGCCGCTTCCTGCACGACGGAGCGGTGAGCATCGACAACAACCACATCGAGAATCTGATGCGTCCCTGGGCCGTGGGCAGAAAGGCCTGGCTCTTCTGTGGCAGCGAACTGGCCGGCCAGCGCGCCGCGATGGTGATGAGCCTGGTGCAGTCAGCCAAGCTCAATGGGAACGATCCGTGGGCCTACCTCAAGGACGTGCTGGAGCGCTTGCTCGCGCATCCGAACAACGCGATTGATCAACTGCTGCCGCATCGCTGGAAACAGGCACCAGACACAATGCCCACGCATGAAGCACATCGAAGCATTGATCGCTGACGGCGGCAACATCACCCTGGGCGCGGTCTACCCCATCGACTGCGCGGCAACCGCTGCCGATGACCACAACGCCTTGGCCATGCTGGTTCGACGGGACGGCGAGACGCTGAACGCGTTGCTCAAGCGTCTGGACAAAGCCATCGGACGGTTCTATGACGACGGGCACATCGTCGACGAGATCAACACCGACTGATTACGGACCTGCCGTCAGACGGGGTGGCTGGCCGCTTACAGCACACCAGCGTGATGATCACCACCAACCTGACGTTCGCTGAGTGGTCCAGTGTGTTCGGCGACGCCAAGATGACCACAGCGCTGTTAGATCGCTTGACGCATCACTGCCACATCATCGAAACGGGCAATGATTCCTACCGCTTCCGTCACAGCACGCACGAAGCCCGGGGACGCATCAAGACGCGCGAGCAGACCAGGAAGGCAGCGGTGGCCCAGGTGAGCGAGGCCACGGAGGAAGGGGCCTCGCCTGACGGCTCGGGAATACCAATAACCGGTTCAAGAAAAGGAGGACCCACCGAGGCATCCACCTTATAGTTATTCACAGCTGGCTCCTAACGGAACCAGCTCCAGCCCCTGGTCAATGTTCAATTGGCACTGCTGATCACGATGGCACTGGCGCTAACAATCACGCGCACAAAGCAAAACGCCCCCTCGACTGAGGGGGCGTTCTGGGCTGTAAGAGCCTGACGATGACCTACTTTCACACGGGAACCCGCACTATCATCGGCGCGGAGGCGTTTCACTGTCCTGTTCGGGATGGGAAGGAGTGGGACCACCTCGCTATGGTCATCAGGCATAACTTGTTGCTTTGTTGACCACGATGGTCAACAAGGCGAATTCATAGAGTGTTTATCAGCTCCGTTTGCACGGATATATCTTGAATGCGTCACTTGGCATAACTTCCTTGAAGCTAATTTCGTAGATCAAAGTTATAGGGTCAAGCCGCACGAGCAATTAGTATCAGTTAGCTTAACGCATTACTGCGCTTCCACACCTGACCTATCAACGTCCTGGTCTAGAACGACTCTTCAGGGGGCTCAAGGCCCCGGCAGATCTCATCTTGAAACGAGTTTCCCGCTTAGATGCTTTCAGCGGTTATCTCTTCCGCACATAGCTACTCGGCAATGCCACTGGCGTGACAACCGATACACCAGAGGTGCGTCCACTCCGGTCCTCTCGTACTAGGAGCAGGCTTCCTCAAATCTGCAGCGCCCACGGAAGATAGGGACCAAACTGTCTCACGACGTTTTAAACCCAGCTCACGTACCTCTTTAAATGGCGAACAGCCATACCCTTGGGACCGGCTACAGCCCCAGGATGAGATGAGCCGACATCGAGGTGCCAAACACCGCCGTCGATATGAACTCTTGGGCGGTATCAGCCTGTTATCCCCAGAGTACCTTTTATCCGTTGAGCGATGGCCCTTCCATACAGAACCACCGGATCACTATGTCCTGCTTTCGCATCTGCTCGACTTGTCAGTCTCGCAGTTAAGCACGCTTATGCCATTGCACTATCGTCACGATGTCCGACCGTAACTAGCGTACCTTCGAACTCCTCCGTTACGCTTTGGGAGGAGACCGCCCCAGTCAAACTGCCTACCATGCACTGTCCCCGATCCAGATAATGGACCTAGGTTAGAACCTCAAACACACCAGGGTGGTATTTCAACGTTGGCTCCACAAGATCTAGCGACCCTGCTTCAAAGCCTCCCACCTATCCTACACAGATCTGTTCAAAGTCCAATACAAAGCTACAGTAAAGGTTCATGGGGTCTTTCCGTCTTTCCGCGGGGAGATTGCATCATCACAAACATTTCAACTTCGCTGAGTCTCAGGAGGAGACAGTGTGGCCATCGTTACGCCATTCGTGCAGGTCGGAACTTACCCGACAAGGAATTTCGCTACCTTAGGACCGTTATAGTTACGGCCGCCGTTTACTGGGACTTCAATCAAGAGCTTGCACCCCATCATTTAATCTTCCAGCACCGGGCAGGCGTCACACCCTATACGTCCACTTTCGTGTTTGCAGAGTGCTGTGTTTTTAATAAACAGTCGCAGCCACCGATTTTTTGCAACCTCATTGGGCTCCAGGAGTAAATCCCTTCACCTACTAAAGGCACACCTTCTTCCGAAGTTACGGTGTCAATTTGCCGAGTTCCTTCTCCTGAGTTCTCTCAAGCGCCTTAGAATACTCATCTCGCGCACCAGTGTCGGTTTGCGGTACGGTCGTGTGTAGCTGAAGCTTAGTGGCTTTTCCTGGAAGCAGGGTATCACTCACTTCGGCTGCAAGCAGCCTCGTTATCACCCCTCATCTAAGCCCGGCGGATTTACCTACCAGGCACGACTACAGGCTTGAACCAACATATCCAACAGTTGGCTGAGCTAACCTTCTCCGTCCCCACATCGCACTACACATCGGTACAGGAATATTGACCTGTTTCCCATCAACTACGCATCTCTGCCTCGCCTTAGGGGCCGACTCACTCTACGCCGATGAACGTTGCGTAGAAAACCTTGCGCTTACGGCGAGGGGGCTTTTCACCCCCTTTAACGCTACTCATGTCAGCATTCGCACTTCTGATACCTCCAGCAGGGTTTACACCGCCACCTTCACAGGCTTACAGAACGCTCTCCTACCACTTGCAATAAATTGCAAATCCGCAGCTTCGGTAACTGGCTTAGCCCCGTTACATCTTCCGCGCAGGACGACTCGATCAGTGAGCTATTACGCTTTCTTTAAATGATGGCTGCTTCTAAGCCAACATCCTGACTGTTTTAGCCTTCCCACTTCGTTTCCCACTTAGCCAATTTTAGGGACCTTAGCTGGCGGTCTGGGTTGTTTCCCTCTTGAGTCCGGACGTTAGCACCCGGTGCTCTGTCTCCCAAGCTGTACTCTGCGGTATTCGGAGTTTGCCTTGGTTTGGTAAGTCGCCATGACCCCCTAGCCAAAACAGTGCTCTACCCCCGCAGGTAATACTTGAGGCACTACCTAAATAGTTTTCGGAGAGAACCAGCTATTTCCAAGTTTGTTTAGCCTTTCACCCCTATCCACAGCTCATCCGCTAGTTTTGCAACACTAGTCGGTTCGGACCTCCAGTACCTGTTACGGCACCTTCATCCTGGCCATGGATAGATCACTTGGTTTCGGGTCTACACCCAGCGACTGAATCGCCCTATTCGGACTCGGTTTCCCTACGCCTTCCCTATTCGGTTAAGCTTGCCACTGAATGTAAGTCGCTGACCCATTATACAAAAGGTACGCAGTCACCCCTTACGAGGCTCCTACTTTTTGTAAGCACGCGGTTTCAGGATCTATTTCACTCCCCTCCCGGGGTTCTTTTCGCCTTTCCCTCACGGTACTAGTTCACTATCGGTCAATGATGAGTATTTAGCCTTGGAGGATGGTCCCCCCATATTCAGACAGGATTTCTCGTGTCCCGCCCTACTTGTCGTTAGCTCAGTACCACACAGGTCATTTCACGTACGGGGCTATCACCCGCTATGGCCAGTCTTTCCAAACCGTTCCGTTATGTCTTGTGCTATCACTAACAGGCTTTTCCGATTTCGCTCGCCACTACTTTCGGAATCTCGGTTGATGTCTTTTCCTCGAGCTACTGAGATGTTTCAGTTCACCCGGTTCGCCTCGCATGACTATGTATTCATCATGCGATACCTTTCGGTGGGTTTCCCCATTCGGAAATCTCCGGATCAAAGCTAATTTGCCAGCTCCCCGAAGCTTATCGCAGGCTATCACGTCCTTCGTCGCCTATCATTGCCAAGGCATCCACCACGTGCTCTTATTCACTTGACCCTATAACTTTGACGTTTCTTGCGAAACCTAAGTTGTTTTCAAGGAATGTTTGTCAGGTCTTGCACCTGACGCGTTATGCCGTATCTTCAAATTCTCACTTGAAGTATTCGAATCTCAAACTAGAAGTCTGATATTCATTTTGACGCAATCAAAATTTGTTGTTAGCGGCACGGTCTGCACTAAACCTTTACGAATGTGCAGTTTCCGCCAACAACGCTGATTAAACTCTATGAATTTTTTAAAGAACAGCCGATTGATCAAGAGATCTTGACCAACAACAAAACAGCCTTGCCCGAAGGCCAAGCCGCTTTGGTGTTGACAATTGATGTCGAAAGAAATTGGTGGAGGTGACAGGACTCGAACCCGCTACCTACTGCTTGCAAAGCAGCCGCTCTCCCAGCTGAGCTACACCCCCAAAAGCAATAGGATATTGGATGTATGGTGGGTCTGGTTGGTCTCGAACCAACGACCCCCGCCTTATCAAGACGGTGCTCTAACCAACTGAGCTACAGACCCAGAGCGATCGACTCGATCCAGACATGAAGCCCAGACTTTGGCGACAACCTTCCAACAACCGATAAGTGTGAGCGTTTGAGCTTTGTTGCAGTTTCCAGAAAGGAGGTGATCCAGCCGCACCTTCCGATACGGCTACCTTGTTACGACTTCACCCCAGTCACGAACCCTGCCGTGGTAATCGCCCTCCTTGCGGTTAGGCTAACTACTTCTGGCAGAACCCGCTCCCATGGTGTGACGGGCGGTGTGTACAAGACCCGGGAACGTATTCACCGTGACATTCTGATCCACGATTACTAGCGATTCCGACTTCACGCAGTCGAGTTGCAGACTGCGATCCGGACTACGACCGGTTTTATGGGATTAGCTCCCCCTCGCGGGTTGGCAACCCTTTGTACCGGCCATTGTATGACGTGTGTAGCCCCACCTATAAGGGCCATGAGGACTTGACGTCATCCCCACCTTCCTCCGGTTTATCACCGGCAGTCTCATTAGAGTGCCCAACTAAATGTAGCAACTAATGACAAGGGTTGCGCTCGTTGCGGGACTTAACCCAACATCTCACGACACGAGCTGACGACAGCCATGCAGCACCTGTGTTACGGCTCTCTTTCGAGCACTAAGCCATCTCTGGCAAATTCCGTACATGTCAAAGGTGGGTAAGGTTTTTCGCGTTGCATCGAATTAAACCACATCATCCACCGCTTGTGCGGGTCCCCGTCAATTCCTTTGAGTTTCAACCTTGCGGCCGTACTCCCCAGGCGGTCAACTTCACGCGTTAGCTTCGTTACTGAGTCAGTGAAGACCCAACAACCAGTTGACATCGTTTAGGGCGTGGACTACCAGGGTATCTAATCCTGTTTGCTCCCCACGCTTTCGTGCATGAGCGTCAGTACAGGTCCAGGGGATTGCCTTCGCCATCGGTGTTCCTCCGCATATCTACGCATTTCACTGCTACACGCGGAATTCCATCCCCCTCTACCGTACTCTAGCGATGCAGTCACAAATGCAGGTCCCAGGTTAAGCCCGGGGATTTCACATCTGTCTTACATCACCGCCTGCGCACGCTTTACGCCCAGTAATTCCGATTAACGCTCGCACCCTACGTATTACCGCGGCTGCTGGCACGTAGTTAGCCGGTGCTTATTCTTACGGTACCGTCATTAGCCCCCTGTATTAGAAAGGACCGTTTCGTTCCGTACAAAAGCAGTTTACAACCCGAAGGCCTTCATCCTGCACGCGGCATTGCTGGATCAGGCTTGCGCCCATTGTCCAAAATTCCCCACTGCTGCCTCCCGTAGGAGTCTGGACCGTGTCTCAGTTCCAGTGTGGCTGGTCGTCCTCTCAGACCAGCTACAGATCGTCGCCTTGGTGGGCTTTTACCCCGCCAACTAGCTAATCTGATATCGGCCGCTCCAATCGCGCGAGGTCTTGCGATCCCCCGCTTTCATCCATAGATCGTATGCGGTATTAGCACAGCTTTCGCTGCGTTATCCCCCACGACTGGGCACGTTCCGATATATTACTCACCCGTTCGCCACTCGCCACCAGGATTGCTCCCGTGCTGCCGTTCGACTTGCATGTGTAAGGCATGCCGCCAGCGTTCAATCTGAGCCAGGATCAAACTCTATAGTTCGATCTTGATTTTTTCGCTCGATTTCTCAAGCAACTCATAAAAACGGAATTGAAGTGAACTTCACTTCTATTCTCATGAGCGTTTTAAGTGCAGTGCACTTGTTCCGAAGAACTTGGCAACTCCACCCAAACGCCCACGCTTATCGGCTGTATATTTTTAAAGAGCCAGAGCCAACCAAACTTGTCGTTCAATCTACCCTGCTTTTCTCAAGTCTTGCTGTGATCAGCTGAGCCTTGAATTATAGCATGCTTTTTGGCATGTTTGCAAACGTATTTAGCGTTTTGCTCAACACTACCAGAAGCGCTGAGCAAAACGCCCCCTCGACTGAGGGGGCGTTCTGGGCTGTAAGAGCCTGACGATGACCTACTTTCACACGGGAACCCGCACTATCATCGGCGCGGAGGCGTTTCACTGTCCTGTTCGGGATGGGAAGGAGTGGGACCACCTCGCTATGGTCATCAGGCATAACTTGTTGCTTTGTTGACCACGATGGTCAACAAGGCGAATTCATAGAGTGTTTATCAGCTCCGTTTGCACGGATATATCTTGAATGCGTCACTTGGCATAACTTCCTTGAAGCTAATTTCGTAGATCAAAGTTATAGGGTCAAGCCGCACGAGCAATTAGTATCAGTTAGCTTAACGCATTACTGCGCTTCCACACCTGACCTATCAACGTCCTGGTCTAGAACGACTCTTCAGGGGGCTCAAGGCCCCGGCAGATCTCATCTTGAAACGAGTTTCCCGCTTAGATGCTTTCAGCGGTTATCTCTTCCGCACATAGCTACTCGGCAATGCCACTGGCGTGACAACCGATACACCAGAGGTGCGTCCACTCCGGTCCTCTCGTACTAGGAGCAGGCTTCCTCAAATCTGCAGCGCCCACGGAAGATAGGGACCAAACTGTCTCACGACGTTTTAAACCCAGCTCACGTACCTCTTTAAATGGCGAACAGCCATACCCTTGGGACCGGCTACAGCCCCAGGATGAGATGAGCCGACATCGAGGTGCCAAACACCGCCGTCGATATGAACTCTTGGGCGGTATCAGCCTGTTATCCCCAGAGTACCTTTTATCCGTTGAGCGATGGCCCTTCCATACAGAACCACCGGATCACTATGTCCTGCTTTCGCATCTGCTCGACTTGTCAGTCTCGCAGTTAAGCACGCTTATGCCATTGCACTATCGTCACGATGTCCGACCGTAACTAGCGTACCTTCGAACTCCTCCGTTACGCTTTGGGAGGAGACCGCCCCAGTCAAACTGCCTACCATGCACTGTCCCCGATCCAGATAATGGACCTAGGTTAGAACCTCAAACACACCAGGGTGGTATTTCAACGTTGGCTCCACAAGATCTAGCGACCCTGCTTCAAAGCCTCCCACCTATCCTACACAGATCTGTTCAAAGTCCAATACAAAGCTACAGTAAAGGTTCATGGGGTCTTTCCGTCTTTCCGCGGGGAGATTGCATCATCACAAACATTTCAACTTCGCTGAGTCTCAGGAGGAGACAGTGTGGCCATCGTTACGCCATTCGTGCAGGTCGGAACTTACCCGACAAGGAATTTCGCTACCTTAGGACCGTTATAGTTACGGCCGCCGTTTACTGGGACTTCAATCAAGAGCTTGCACCCCATCATTTAATCTTCCAGCACCGGGCAGGCGTCACACCCTATACGTCCACTTTCGTGTTTGCAGAGTGCTGTGTTTTTAATAAACAGTCGCAGCCACCGATTTTTTGCAACCTCATTGGGCTCCAGGAGTAAATCCCTTCACCTACTAAAGGCACACCTTCTTCCGAAGTTACGGTGTCAATTTGCCGAGTTCCTTCTCCTGAGTTCTCTCAAGCGCCTTAGAATACTCATCTCGCGCACCAGTGTCGGTTTGCGGTACGGTCGTGTGTAGCTGAAGCTTAGTGGCTTTTCCTGGAAGCAGGGTATCACTCACTTCGGCTGCAAGCAGCCTCGTTATCACCCCTCATCTAAGCCCGGCGGATTTACCTACCAGGCACGACTACAGGCTTGAACCAACATATCCAACAGTTGGCTGAGCTAACCTTCTCCGTCCCCACATCGCACTACACATCGGTACAGGAATATTGACCTGTTTCCCATCAACTACGCATCTCTGCCTCGCCTTAGGGGCCGACTCACTCTACGCCGATGAACGTTGCGTAGAAAACCTTGCGCTTACGGCGAGGGGGCTTTTCACCCCCTTTAACGCTACTCATGTCAGCATTCGCACTTCTGATACCTCCAGCAGGGTTTACACCGCCACCTTCACAGGCTTACAGAACGCTCTCCTACCACTTGCAATAAATTGCAAATCCGCAGCTTCGGTAACTGGCTTAGCCCCGTTACATCTTCCGCGCAGGACGACTCGATCAGTGAGCTATTACGCTTTCTTTAAATG